>CAYRKE010000122.1:12843-22882 GCA_964424695.1 uncultured Polyangiaceae bacterium | reverse complement strand
CGAATGGCGATGGACAGGTCCATGTCTCCTTCGAATCCGATGTAGCCAATCGAGCCCGTGTAGACGTGGCGCCGCACCGGTTCGAGCTCGTCGATGACCTCCATGGAGCGGATCTTCGGGCATCCGGTGATGGAGCCGCCGGGAAACGTCGCTCGAATCAGATCGACGGCGTCATTGCCTTCGTCGAGCACGCCCTCGACGATGGTGACGAGGTGGTAGACGTTCTCGTATGCCTCGACGCGCTTGTGCTCCGTAACGTGGACCGAACCGCTGGCACACACCTTCCCAATGTCGTTACGCAGCAGATCCACGATCATCGAGAGTTCGGCTTCGTCCTTCAGGCTACTCTCGAGTTCGCCCCGCATGCGTTCGTCATCCTCGGGGGTCTTGCCCCGGGGCCGCGTGCCCTTGATGGGCCGCGTCTCGACCCCCCGTCCACGGAGCTGCACGAACCTTTCGGGTGAGGTCGAGATGATCTGGTGGTCACCCGCCTGAACGAACGCAAAGAAAGGGGCAGGGTTCGCGGCGAACATACTGGCGTAGAGCGCGAAGGGATCACCGCTGAACTCGAGCTCGAAGCGCTGCGAGAGATTGACTTGGTACACGTGCCCGCGCGCGATGTAATCGCGAACAGCCTCGACCGCTGCGAGATACTCTGGGCGCGTGAACCCCGAGGTGGGACGACCAGTACGCACACTCGTCTCGCCGGCAAGAGGTGCTGGACGCGACAACGCAGCCTCGAATCGGGCAAGCCTGTCACGAGCGCCCTGATCGTCGTCATCCAACACCGGAAGATGAACCGCGGTTGTGCCTTCCCGGATATCCTGCACCACGAGAATAGACGGCGCGAACATGCAGAGCCGGGGAAGGCGGAGATCGTCGACGCTCGTCCGCGGCAGAACCTCCAGGCAGTCCTTGAGATCGTAGGCGAGATAGCCGAGTAGTCCGGCAGCCAGGGGGAGTGCGTGCCCGGAGGAAGGCAGAGCGTACCTTCGAACCAACGCCTGCAGGACGTCGAATGGATCGAGGCTCGCAGACTGCGCTCCACCATTCCACACGAGGTTCAGACCTGCCACGCCTTCCGTCAGCGTAAGCCACGGCTCGATCCCGAGGATATTGTAACGGGCCGAGTCGAGGTTGCCACCACTCATGAGCGCGACGGTTCCCGGCACGTCGGCAAACCGCCGCACGAGATCCACGAACGGCTCGCGTAGCGTCAAGGGCGCGGAGTGTACCCGGCAGATGGCGCTCGGAAGCTGCCGCAATAGATCATCGAGGTTGTTCGTTCTCATCGGAGCGCACTCTCCAAGGGACCAGTCGCGAGGAAGTTCTCGATGATGGAGAACCCCCCCTCGGTCAGGAAGCTCTCAGGGTGGAACTGCACCCCGTGCAGGGGATGCGCTCGATGCGAGAGCCCCATGATGACGCCATCGGCCGTCCTCGCGGTGACCTCGAGCGCCGAGTCCACATTGGCAACCGCCAGCGAGTGGTAGCGGGCCGCAATCATCGGGCTCGGCATTCCAGCGAATAGCCCTCGCCCCTCGTGGTGGACCGGGCTCGTCTTCCCGTGCATGGGCAAGGGGGCTCGGACGGTGACGCCGCCGAAAGCCTCGTTGATGCACTGCATGCCGAGGCAGACTCCGAAGATCGGAAAGCGCTGGTAGAGGCGCAGGATCACGTCGATGGAGATCCCTGCGGCGGCGGGGTCCTTGGGGCCAGGACTGATCAGGATGTAGTCGGGGTTCTGGTCCTCGATCTCCTCCACTGTGATCTTGTCCGCGCGAAACACCGATATTCCGAGATCGTACCGGCGGAACATCTGCACCAGGTTGAAGGTGAACGAGTCGTAGTTGTCCAAGACGAGCAGTCTAGACGTCATGGCGTGACCTCGAGCGTCGGTTCATCGGAGATGGGTCACCCGTCAGAGCATCGTGAACCCGCCGTCGACGGGTAGATAGCTGCCAGTCATGAACTCGGAGAGATCACTGGCAAGGAAGAGCACCGCCCCAGCGACATCCCGTGGTAGCCCGTTTCGGCGAAGCGGGCACCGCGCCGAAGCCGCGTCCTTGATCTGGTTGGGGAGGTTGGCTGTGGCGTCGGTGAGGGTGAGCCCAGGCGCCACGGTGTTCACACGCACTCCGTCGGGACCGACCTCGCCCGCCAGCGACCGAACGAAGGAATCGAGCGCAGCCTTGGCGGTGCTGTGAGCGATGTAGCCCTTCTCTGTGCCTTTCGACATGGTGCTCGAGACCGCGATGATGCTGCCACCACCACGCCGTACCATTTCGGGCACGACTGCCTTACACGAGAAGAAGATGGACTTGAGCTCGCCCAGTACCTTCCGCTCGAAGTCTCCCCAGTCGTATTCGACGAAGGGCATCAGCCGAAATCCGATCGCCGCGTTGGCCACGAGCACGTCGATCTTGCCGAATCGGGTCCGGACGGCATCCACCATCCGCTCCACCTGTTCGGGATCCGTGACGTCGGCTTGGAAGACCTCCGAGGTTCCGCCGTCCTCCGCAATCAGGCTCTTCACTCGCTCGGCTCGCGCCTGACTCTGGACGTAGTTGATGGCCACGCAGGCACCTTGGCTTGCCAGCAGACGCGCCGTGGAGCTGCCGATGCCACGACTGGCACCGGTGATGAGAACGACCTTGCCCTCCAGAAGCCCCCCAACGCGCGCTCCTTGCGCGGCCCCCTGCTTGGCCCGAGGCAACCATTCGTTGGTGGTGTCTTCTTCGACGCTGCCGCCTTCGTGTCCCGCCTTCGTGAGCTCCTTCGCGAGGTCGGCCAAACGCGGCAACTCGAACACCTGGGACATGCCGAGCTCCAAGCTCAGCTTTTCCTTGATCCTCCCCACTACCCGAGCAGCGGAGAGTGAATGACCGCCGAGCTCGAAGAAATGGGAATTCCGCCCAACCTCTTCTTCTGGCACCTCGAGGACTTCGGACCAGATGGCGGCTAGGGCCTGCTCCGAACGCGATCGCGGAGCTTCGTACACGTCACTTCGTTGGAGCTGTCCAACGCCGGGCCTGAGCGACCGCCGATCGAGCTTGCCATTCGGAAGCTTGGGCATGGCCTGCGTGGCTACGAAGGCGCTCGGGACCATGAAGGGCGGCAGACGCACTCGCAAGAACTCGCGAAGAGCTGCGATGTCGATCTTCTGGCCGTCCACTTCCACGTAGAACGCCACGAGCTGCGTGCCATCACCAACGACGGCGCGCGTCCCCATGCCGGGGAACTCGCCCAGCACCTTCTCCACCTGGCGGACATCAACCCGGTGCCCGCGCACCTTTACCTGGAAATCCCAGCGTCCGATGAACTCCAGGTTGCCGTCCGCCAAGCGCCGGACGACGTCACCGGTATTGTAGAGCAGCGCATCGGGATCATCGCCGAACGGGTCGGCGCGATAGCGCTCGGCGGTGAACTCCGGCAGGTTCTGGTAGCCGTCCGACATGCTCAACGAAGCGACATGGAGCTCGCCGGGTACGCCCTCGGGTACCAGCCGACCCTCGCGATCGAGAACGTAGAGCCGAGTGTTCTGAATGGGCTTACCAATTGGGACGAATCCCTGGGTGCCGTCATACTCGGCCGCGTCGTAGTACGTGATATCGTTGAGCTCAGTGCATCCGTAGTTGTTGAGCAGCCGAGCATGTGGAAGCTGCTCCTTGAACCTCGCGACCACCTCCGCCGTCAGCGGTTCGCCCGCGGTAATGCAGGTGCTGAGCGCCGGCAGTGCGCGCCCCGCCTGTTTCAAGTACTTGAGTACGGCCTCGAGATGGGAGGGAACCAGGTTGAGGCGGCTCACGCCGTACTTGGCCAACGCCTCCACGAACGCTGCAGGATCCTGCACCGTCCGGGGCTCCAGGATCACCTCGGGACAGCCGTTCAGCAAACCCGCGAAGAGCTCCTTCACGGACACCGCGAACGCCATCGTTGTCTTCTGGGCAACGACTTCGCTGCGCGAAAATGGCCAGTTTGCCTCGATTCCGCCGAGCCAGTTCACGAGCTGGCGATGGGGCACACGAACCCCCTTGGGGTTTCCAGTGGAACCCGAGGTGTACATCACGTACGCGAGCGCGCCGAGGTCATGGGAGACGGCGGGAGCTGCATCGGAGCACCCATCCAGTACCTCAAGGTTCGCGTCGAGTTCGACGCGCTGGAACTCGTGGAGGCCGAGCTTCGCCAGATACGGCGATGTACCGATGACGCACCGTGGAGCAGCATCGGCCAGTATCTGTCGCAAGTACGCCTCTGGATAGGTCGGATCCAGAGGCACGTAGGCCGCTCCGGCTTTCCAAATCCCGAGCAGAGCCACGAGCAGCGGCGCCCCTCGGTCCAGACAGACCCCCACCACGTCCCCGCTCGCGACTTCGCGAGCCAACAGGGCGTTTGCCAGGCGATTCGCCTGCGACTCGATCTCGCGATAGCTCCACTCTCCCTGGGCGTCGTAGCACGCAGGTGCGTTGGGGGTCGCGCGGACCTGGGCCTCGAACCGCTCGACGAACGTCGCCCTTGTGGGTGACGAGAGCCAAGTTCGGTTGTGTTCCAGGCACAGCCTCCGAGTGTCCGCCTCGTCCAGGATCGACAGGCTCTGCAACCGGCGAGCGCCGTCGGCAAGCATCTCTCTCAGCACGCGCTCGTGATGCGCCAACAGACGCTCGATCGTCCCCTTCCGATAGAGATCAGACGCGTAGACGACCTCGACCTCGAGGTTGTCACGCCCACCAGTGTAGGAGAGTTCGACCTCACAACGAGCCGCAGCGTATTTGCCAGCGGCCTTCCACTTCTCCGCGGAGGAGTTGGAAAGCGTGATGGTCCCTGGGGTACCGTACGCGTGGAATCGCACTCCGCCGGGCATGTCGCCATCCATGCGGGTACGCGGGAAGTTCTGGTGACGGATGACGAGCGGCACCAGCGCGTCGCCCCGGATGGCATGATCGCTCCCGAGAGCGTTCAAGATCTGCTCGAATGGCACAGCTTGGTGATCGAACCCGGACAGTGTGAGTGAGCGCACCCGGCTCAAGTACTCGTCCACCGTGGAATTCTCGTCGATCGCAATGCGCAGCGGCAGGATATTGATGAAGAATCCGATCAGCCCTTCCAACTCGGGATGCATTCGCCCGGAGGTCGTAGTACCGATACAGATGTCCTTCCTACCCGTGTAGCGGCTCGCCACGACACCGAGGCCCGCCAAGAGCACCATGAACAGCGTGCAGCCACGCGCCTGTGCGAACCGTTCCAGCTCAGTCGCGAACTCCACCGAGTATCGACGCGTGAGCGTGTCGCTCTGCTTGCCGGAGCCTGGCTGGCGCAACGAATCGCTTGGAAGCTCGAGCGCCCCCTCGTAACCCGCCAAGCTCTCGCACCAATACGACAGATGCGAGGACACGTCTTGCTTGCGCTGCCAAGCAGCGAAGTCACCGTACTGGATCGGCAGCGCCGGCAGGGCTGGCTCTCGTCTGCAGGCAAAAGCCTGATAGAATTTCTGCAGTTCGGAGAAGAGAACGCCCTCGATCGACCAGCCATCCGCGACGATGTGGTGCACATTCATGAGTAGAAGGTGCGTCCGCGGGTTGAGCCGGAGCAATCGGGCCACGAACACGGGGCCATTCGCCAGATCGAAGGTGTGCTCCGCAATCTCCGCGACATACTGGGAGACGTCCTCCTCAGTTGCTGGAATCTCCTGCAATCGGTAGTCCGCCGGGGCGAGTGTGACCTGCACCGGCTCTCCGGCGGCCGTGGTTGCGAACCGAGCGCGGAGGTTCTCGTGCCTGTTTACGATCGCGCTCAGGCTCCGGTTGAGGGAATCCACATCGAGCTCGCCTTCGATGCGGAACGCAACTGGGATATTGTAGCTCAGGTCGCCCGGGTTCTTCTGGTTGAGGAACCACAGTCGCTCCTGAAACCACGATAAAGGGCTCTCCGCGTCGCGACGCCGTGGCGTCGGCATAATACTTTCGACGTGTATCATTATGTTCTTCCCCTACGGTGCGGACACTTCACGCACGGAATCGCGGTGGATGTCAAGCGCCAGAATGCCGAGACTCGGCAGTCGGCCTTAAAGACAACGGACCAGGGGAGCCAACGGGCCGGCAGCAGGCAACGCGGACCCTGAGAAAGCCGCGGCGAACTGGCCCAAGACGAGGCTTGTGAACGGCCTGTCTTCAGCCGAGCCACTGTGCGGGCTTTGCGCGCGAACTCCGCCTCAAGGGAGTTCTGGCAGGTTGGAAGGCGTGAACGGATACGCCTCGAGACTGTCCCTCCACAGTCTCACCGGTTCGCTAAAACGCCCCCTATCGACTCCCCTTCTCGAGCACTCCCAGCGCACGACAGTGAAGCCCGGGCAGCGACGCTGCCCGGGCTCACCCCCTTCATTTCTTTGTCTTGGCAGCAGCTGCGGCAGCCTTCTGCGCCTTGGCTTGGTCCTTGGCGCTCGTCTTTTGCTTCTTGTCCCGTTCCTTGGCCTTTGGTGACTTGTCTCCCATGGAAACCCTCCTATGGTTAGCTGAGGCGATCGCACCAACTAGCATCGCCGGAGTTGTCTCGAAGGGCAAGCAATCGAAGTCACCGCTGCGACGGACAGTGCCCCCCGGAGCCGTGCTCCGCCACAGGCCGCGGAGGTACCCCGAATGTCGTCGGTGACGAAAGCTCGACGCCGAGGCACGCAGTGCGGAATGACCCAGCGCGGCAGCCGCGTATCGGGGTGGGAGCCCCTCGCCTCAGTATCTCGCGCTCTTCGCTTGGCCGTGGTTGCTCGACGGCTGGCACGGAGCCTGCCGATCCCCCCGGCCACCCGTTTTTTGTCTACGGAACAGACGACTCATCCGCCAACAGGGCAGCCCGCGCCTGAGGCTCCCCGAACGCCAATCTGGCTTGATTCACCTGGCACCGTTGGGCGCGACCGGCGTTCGGCAGTTTTCGTAAATGCGAAACACTGGTACGAGGAAACCAAGATCCGAATTGGCCAACGCTGCACCTCAACTGAGCGACCCACCGGTTTCGCCGGAACGCAGGCTGGCGGGACTCTATGCCGAGCATGTCCAGTTCGTCTGGCGCAATGCGCGCCGCCTGGGGTGTGACGACAGCTGGGTCGATGATGCGGTCCAGGAAGTTTTCATCGTGGTTGCGCGCCGTCTCTCTGACTTCGAGAATCGCTCGAGCATCAGAACGTGGCTATTTGCGATTACTTATCGCGTCGTGCTGAGGATGCGCCGCAACCGGTGGCGCTACGCGTTGGGCCTCCGCTCGATGGTGAACACGGCGGGCTCCGTTCTGAGCGCGGTGCCTCAGCATCGATGTGATGCCGACCGACAGCTCCGCCGTCTTCTAGAGAAGCTCAGCGACTCCAAACGCGCGGTGTTCATCTTGGCCGAGCTCGAAGGCATGAGCGCCTCCGAGATCAGCACGTGTCTCGGACTGCCCCTGGGAACCGTGCACACTCGTTTGCGCGGGGCCCGACAGGACCTCGAGCGCTGGGTAGGTCAGATTCGCGCCCAAGAAGGGAATGGGCCATGAAGAAGAGTGATGTTCTGGACCGCCTCGTCCGCGCCGAAAAGGGCGTCCGCTGGACCGATGGCGAGGTCAACAAGAACTGGAGCGCGGTGCGAAGCGCCGTCCGCTCTGGACGTAAGGCCCTGCCCATCGCGATAGCTCCACTGGCGCTGGGTCTCCACCCGCTGATTGCCAAGGCCGCCATCGTGACATTGGCAGTGAGCGCAAGCGCAGGCGCGACGTACGTTGCCTATCGGGTCACCGAGGAGCCGCAGGTCACGGCGATTGAGACAGCTCCAGCACGGGCGGGCGCGTCGAAACGGAACGAGACCCCTCGGGGCGCGCCATCCCCGACCCCCACTGCTGTGACGGCCATCGAGCCGCCCGATGGCAAGGGTGAAGAGCACCCTGGAACTGATTCGAAACCCCATGCCACGTCAGCCTCTGGCCTTGCGCGAAATGGTGACTCCTTGGCGAACGAGTTGACGCTCCTTCGCGAGGCCAAGAGGTGCTTAGATGGAGGAGACTTCAATGGAGCACGAGGGGCGCTGCGAGAGCATGCAACGAGGTTTCCCGCTGGGGTCATCACCGACGAGCGGCACGCGCTGGAACTCATCCTCGAGTGCTCCGAGGGCGGCAGTGGCACCGCCGCACGCCGCGCCGAGCGGTATGTGGCGACCCACCCACGCTCGATCCATCGGGACAGCATTGCTCGATCCTGCAAGCTTGGCGGTCAGCCGGACACTGGGGCGACGCGAACTTCGAGCCATGCTGCCCGATCGGGCGACGCCCCCCCTGCGACTCTCACCCCTCAAGAGAGCCAGAACGCTACCGCTGCCGCCCCCCAGACCACCGGCAAGAGCACGCCACCAACCGGTGAATTCCCAATCGCTGAGTGAGCCTCCGAGCGCTCGTAGGCGGCGCCGAAGCGCTCTGTGGACGACGGGTTCCTGGAGCAATCCCTCGAACGAGCAGAAGCACGTGATTGGGCACGAGGCTCGCGTGCTCGTCATGGGCAATGTCCGCCATCGCCGCGTGACCCGGTCGTAGCGTTGCATGGGTCAGGCGTCGGGTGTAGGTTCCCGTCATGTACGGTTGGCGGCGGCGATCGGCTTTCCTCTTACGCGCACTGCTCGCGTGTTTGGCGATCGCAATCTGCTCAGCGCCGGTGGCAGCCTCCGACGCTTGGCGGGAGGCAGTCACCCTCGCGACGGGTCCGTCTGGTGATCCGCCCCCGGTATCGGAGCGCGGGTCGCATGAAGTTGGGACTGCCAGCGTCCTGCAGGAAACCCGTTGCACATTCAGTGCAGACAGACGAGCCCCCGTTCGCGCGATGCACGTCGCGGTCACGTTCGTTCGTGACCTTCCGACGCTGAATCGAGCCCTCCTCTGTTGAGTCGAGTCGCAGAAACCCAAGCGCTTCTACTCGTCTCAGTGCTCCCTTCGCGGAGGAGTGTATTGCCATGCCATTTCGTCGAAGCTCGCGCTTCGGAGGCGCCCGCCCCAGCGTGATCGCCCGAATACTGCGCGCGGTCTGGTTCATCGTGCGGCTCCTGCTCGTATCGGGCGGTGTGATGGGTCCGGCGCCGCCGCCCCCACCGCTGCCGGCGCCCCCACCGATCGAATCCGCCGCCAAGGACGGTCAACACCTGAAGAAGAAGTAACGGAGAAAGCACCAGCGCCCCCGATGCGGCGTACCGCGGGGGGCGCTGGATCCTTCTTGGCGCTCGGTAGTCCGCTCGAGAACTGAGAGCGGTGCCTCTTGCTTCTAATACTCGCCCGTCAGAGAGCGATCGTCGCCGTGACCCTCGATCACGTCGACCATGCGATTCACGAACAGAGGGGCGACTCTGTCCGCAAACTCATCGCTGGGGTGCGAGTCCGAGCCGCCGTCCGCGGAATACTCATCGAGTAGGAAGTTGCCTCCCTCGGTCGAGAGCTCGAAGAAGTCCCAGACGAATATGTTATCACCCGCTTCGTCCCACTCCTCCTTCACCCACGTGAAGAACTCCCGCGTTCGCGCTCCCTGCGCCTGATTGGATGCCGACGCCGTGTACGCCGCACCCGTCCACACAATGAACCTATGGTTCGGGAACTCATGCAGTTTCTCTTTCAACGCCGCGTACTGAAGGTGGTAGTTTTCGAGGGTCTTGGCGGCGGACGCCACGTTCGGCGAGCCCGTGTCCTGTTGGATCTCGCTCACCGGGAAGCAGTGCTTGAACACGATCACGTCGTAGCTCTGGGTCAGGATCTCCAGGGTATCCTGCGACTGGAACGGTGAGTCACCTCCGTGAGCGACCCAGATATTGTAGTAGTCGTACGGATAATTCTCCCACGGATAGGGACCATCCGGGTATCCGCGCTCACTAATGGAGTACTCTGTACCGGCACTGTCGTTGTGAGCAGAGATCCCCTCAGGAACGCCTCCATTCCAGACCACCCACCCCGTGCTGTGATGAAGGAAGAGAACCCTCGTGTCATTGGGGAAAGACTCACCTGGATCCGTGGAGCCACCGCCACCGGTCGCTTCGTTTCCACCCGTCGC
>CAYRKE010000122.1:0-12743 GCA_964424695.1 uncultured Polyangiaceae bacterium | reverse complement strand
ACTCACCTGGATCCGTGGAGCCACCGCCACCGGTCGCTTCGTTTCCACCCGTCGCTTCGTTTCCACCCGTCGCCTCACTGCCACCGGTCGCTTCGTTTCCACCGGTCGCTTCGTTTCCACCCGTCGCCTCACTGCCACCGATCGCTTCGTTTCCACCCGTCGCTTCGTTT
The DNA here is from genome assembly GCA_964424695.1 of uncultured Polyangiaceae bacterium. GTDB lineage: Bacteria > Myxococcota_A > Polyangia > Polyangiales > Polyangiaceae > JAEWRL01. Next base: position 12,573 of record CAYRKE010000122.1, on the reverse strand, counting down.
CCACCGGTCGCCTCACTGCCGCCCGTCCCGGGTGTCCCTCCGGTTCCCTCTCTGCCACCGGTCCCCGGGCCGCCAGCCGCTTCATTGCCACCGGTCGCTTCGTTTCCACCGGTCGCTTCGTTTCCACCGGTCGCTTCGTTTCCACCAGTTCCTGCTCTACCGCCGGTTCCTGATCGGCCGCCGGTAGCCGCTCTGCCGCCGCTGCCCGAGCCACCCGAGCCACCCGAGCCAACCGTAACCTCGTTGCCACCAGTGGCGCCGCTCCCTGATCTGCCACCGGTCGCGGCTACGCCCCCCGTTCCCTCGCCGCCGTCCGCTTCTTCGTCCCCGTTTCGGTTGCTGCGTGCCTCGTCTCCACCGTTCGAACTGTCCCTGGAATCAGGTCGAGCTCGGACACCTCCGCTCGCATCCTCGGTGCCGAAACCCGCGCTGCCTGCGGTAACACCGCTGCCTGCCGCAGCCGTGTCGGCGTCGTCGTCCGATCCTGAACAACCCGTCGCCATCATTCCACTAGCGACGACCACAACAGCCCCGAAACCCAACCAATTCTGCCTCATCTCAGCTTCGTTCCTTTCGATCGATGCACGTTCGCCGGCCCCCTAACGGCTTTCATTGCGCGCACTGTACCGGCTCCCCATATTCCAGTCGGGTGATCGCCTCGGCGAGGCACCAGCCATGGACGCATGTCGTCATCTGTGCGGCTATGAGCCGCATCAAGCTTGCCCGACAAATCCGCAAAGAAAAAGCCCCGCGTGGAGGGTCAGCCGGACGGCCACGAGCCACCTCCTGTCGCCACTAGCCCCCAAATCCTTACGAATCAGCGCTACGCCTGCCCTGGTCCCCGCGCACTCACCGAATCTGGTGCTCGAGACCAAAGAGAACGCGAAAGCCTGAGAGTTGCTCGGCGGCCTCAGGGTGGAGCAACTGCAGCACCTCGATGGCGAAGGTAGTAGAAGCCGCCCCGGATGCGGTGACGACTTTGCCATCGCGCACGGCCTGGGGCACGTTCTGATAGTGTGCCTGGCCGTGGTACCCACTAACGTGCTGCATGATGTAGTCGGGGCCGTTGCTGGTGTGCGAACGCTCGTCGAGAAGTCCCGCCCGCGCGAGCGCCAGGGTTGCGCCACAGATTCCGGCGACGACGATGCCGGCCCGAGCAGCCTGCTGCAACGGAAGCGAAAGGTCAGGCGCGTCTGCCGATTCCCAGAGCGGCGAACCGATGACCACCAACGCGTCTGCCTGGGAAGCGTCGAAGTCTTCGACCGCTCCGTCGACACTGACGGACATCCCCCCAAGCGAATACACGGGACGTCCGCCGGGAGACAGCCAGCGGATCTCGTCACCGAGGTGAGTCCGACCACCCGATGTCAGGAGCGCCGGTTCCCAATCGGCAAAAGGATCGACGACCACTACGTGGATGCGTGCCATGACTTTCCTCTCTGGATGATTATCTGCGTCCGTTCACGCCGCGTGTAAAGGCTCGATTGCGATCCGCCTTGCGGTATGCGTTCACGGCGCCAGAACACCCGCTGCGCGAGCCGCCTCGCCCGGGCACTGCCCCGGTGGGCTCTCGCGACCTCGGACTTCTGCTTCGGACCTAGCGGATCAGAGAGGAGCATTGGCCGCGCCAGCGCAGCCAATGATCGGCCAGGACGAGCGCAACCATCGCCTCAGCAATAGGGACGAAGCGCGGAAGGAGGCAGGGATCGTGGCGACCCTTCGTGATCAGCGTCGTGGCGTTCCCATCACGGTCGACCGTGTTTTGCTCTCTGGAGAGGCTGCTGGTCGGCTTCACCGCAGCGCGAAGCACGATGGGCATCCCTGAAGAAATCCCGCCAAGCATGCCGCCGTGCCGATTGGTACGCGTCGAAGGCTGCGCCAACCCGCACGCTTGGGGCTCGAACAGATCGTTGTTCTGGCTGCCCCGAAGCGTAGCACAGCCGAAGCCAATGCCGTACTCCACCCCGAGCACCGCGGGCAGACTGAAAAGCGCCTTGGCTAGGTCTGCCTTCAGCTTGTCGAACACGGGCTCACCCAACCCAGCCGGAACGTTCGTAGCCACGATCTCAGCCGTTCCACCGATGGAGTCCTGATCGCGCCGAACGTGGTCGATGAGCGCCACCATCCGAGCCGCGGCGTCCGGATCGGGACACCGCACGAGGTTGGGCTCGCCGCTTGGCAGCGTTTCCACTTGATCGAGCGTAACCGCCTCAGGAGCGTCGACAGTAGCCACAATGTCGCCTACCTGTCGTACGTAGGCCACCACCCTGCCTCCAAAGGCCTCAGCAATGAGCCTCTTGGCAATGGCTCCAGCCGCAACGCGAGCGACGGTTTCGCGAGCGCTGGCACGCCCGCCGCCCCGGTAGTCGCGAAAACCGTACTTCTTGTCGAAGGTGAGGTCAGCGTGTCCGGGCCGATACTTGTCGCGGATATTGGCGTAGTCGCGGCTGCGCTGATCGGCGTTGCGTACCAGAACGGCAATACTCGTACCCGTGGTCTTGCCTTCGAATACCCCGGACAGGATCTCGGGAAGGTCTTCCTCTTGGCGCTGGGTCACGAGAATGCTCTGGCCAGGTCGCCGACGCCCGAGATCGACGAGCAGATCCGCTTCCGAGAGCGCCAATCCCGGCGGACATCCGTCGATGATCACGACGTTCCCCGGGCCATGAGACTCGCCCGCCGTGGTGACTCGAAATGCCTGACCGAACGTGTTTCCTGCCATGGGACGGCCAGCCTAGTAACTGCGAGTGCGACGCGCCAGTCCGCACCGTGAGCCTGCACGTCCAACCGCCGAAACCCACTCCGAAACCCAGTGGAAATGCGTCTCTCATGAGGTCGGTCCATTCCTTCCCAGTCCGATCCCGCTGCTGCCGCGGGGAGGCGCTCCCGCGCCCCACGCGAAGCCGGCGCAGCAACGACTCAGGTATGACGGAATTGCCGATCGAAGAGGCGAACGCGGCGCAGAAGCAGATCCACCACCAGAAGACCAAGGGCCAGAAGCACGAACCGGGGCCAGAGTGGCTCGAAATGCCGCACCGCTGAGTGCCCTGGGTCGAATACCGCGCGCGGTTGGGGGTCGACTCCACCACCGCCGACCCTCCCGATGCGGGTCATTCGTTCGATGTCGGGTTCGAAGCTCGCGTACTCGCGGGGGTACGGGTTCGACACGTGCCCAAAGCTCTCACCCACCGGCTGTTTCGCTCCGGTCGAGGTCTCGCGGCTCTGCTGCGATCGCAGCAGGAACGAGCCGTACTCGTCCAAACGGAGCCGCGCTTCGTAGCGCCCCGGCGCGGTCTGACGCATTGCGAACTCGCGAGCGGGATTCTTGGATTTCGCCGCCGCACCGCGAGCTCCGGCCCGAACCGTGAGCTGGGCGTCGAGGTCATTGTCGAAGCGGTCGTTCGGCGTAAACGCGTCGATGACGGCCCGAACCTCGTCCCCGACGACCTCGGTCGTCATCTCGGACTCCTGGTGGCGGCGCTTCTGGCGCATGTGCTCGCGCACCAGTTGCCCCCAGAACTTGCCGAAGCCCGGCCATGTCAGCCACTCCACCGCCCACCGGTTCTTGATGTCACTGGTCCAGGCCAGAGCGTGACCAAGCCCAACGCGCCAGCGGGCGAGGATCGGCTCGCCGCGATCGCTCGCGAGAACCAGTTGAGCGGGAGGTGGCTTGAGCTCGGTCGCCACGTAGCCGTGAAGGAGGGGAGCCGTGTTGACCGCCACTCCGCGAAGAAACGCGGCGCCCATGGTCTGCTGAACCGGAAACCATTCCTCAACGGCGGCTTGGCGCGCCACCATCTCGGTCTCGTGCGTGAAGATCCGCGGCAGGCTGTTCGGTTCCGGGACATGGTGGAAACGCCCCCCACCGGAACTGGCCACGGCGGCCAGAAACTCCTTGTCGACCTCGGAGCCCAAGCCAACCGTCGTCACCGTGATCGATTCGGCGAGCATCGCCGACGCTAGCTCCAGAACCCCTTCCTTCGGCGCCTGGCCGTCTGTGAGCAGAATGACGTGTTTCTTTCGTGCCTGGACCGCGCTGACGTCCTGATATGCCATGTCGAGTGCGCGGAAAATCTCTGTTCCCCCGCCGGGCTCGATGGCAAGAATCTCGTTCTGGATTCGCGCGCGGTAGCGAGCCGGCTGCGTCTTCACGTAGCGCTTCGGCGACGAGTCGAAGGCGATAACCTCGATCAGATCCTCGCCGCTGAGGGTTTCGAGGGTTGCGCGACAGGCAGCCTTCGACATCTCGATGGGAAGACCCGTCATGGATCCCGAACGGTCGATGACGAGAACCATCGCTACCCCCGGCGTATCGCGGCGGCGTTGCACGTCCATGCGCACCGGCAGGATCTGCTCGAGCAGAGTCTGGCTCCAACCACCGAGACCGAAACCCTGTTCCCCGCCGGCAAACAGAAATCCTCCGCCAACGTCGCGGACGTACCGCTCGATGAGCACCTCGGCTTCGCGACGCAGCGCCTCCCGAGGCACGTCGGAGAGGACTACGAAGTCGTAACCGGAAAGCTCCTCCATCGAACCGGGGAAGGCGTCCGCGCCACGCACGTCGACGTCGAACTGCTGCGCTGTCAGCGCCCCGGACAGATACCGGGCATACGCGGGCTGACCTTCCACTAGCAGGACTCGCGGCCGTCCCGGTACATCGATGGTGGCGGCAAAGACGTTGTTGTCTGGAAAGCGGTCGACACTGGCGCGGTCGAGCTCGAGGCGATAGGTCACTTCGCCCCCCACGCGCGCCACACTCTCGAACACGACGCGGTTTTCCCCGGGCTGGAGGTCGAGCTCCTGTGTTCCCCCCAAGCCGTTCAACGTCTCTCCTTGAAAAAGCTGCGCGCGCGCGGCTGTCTTCCGGCTCGCGTAGACACGTCCGATGACCTTGAAGGTCTGCCCCACGTCCACCTTCTTGGGCAGCTCGAGGTCAACAACGGCCACCTCTCCCGACGGCGGATGACGGTAGGGAATGGAGAACACCTGGACACCCAGGGTCCGCGCGCGGGCCACCTCGCCTACCGCGTCGCCAAGCGTCTCGCGCCCGTCGCTCAGCACGACCACGCGTCTCAGATATCCCGGCGGCATGAGACCATAGGCGAATTCGAGGGCCGCCTCGAGATCGGTGCCCGCGCCAGGGCGCGGAGCTTGCGCGTTGCCCGCGTGCCGGAGCATCGCGGCAGCTGGCAGTGCCTGATCGGCCGTGAGTGCGAGGTGGCGCGGCGCCGCCGCGAAGGTGACAATCTCTACGCGATCCGAGACACGCCGAGCGGCTCTCAACTCCTGGGCAGCGGCACGCGCATCGGCAAGGGCCTCATCAGGAACCGAATCCGACACGTCGATGAGGACGACGCTGGCGATGCGCTGCGACTCCACCGTTCGCACGGGACGCGACAGCGCCACCGCCACGACCGCGAACCAAAGAGTACGGCTGAGTAGAAGCAGAACCCGCTGCGGCACAGCAAGATCCGCAAGGGAACGCGTAAGCCCCAGCATCAACAGCGGCAGCACGAGGATGAGCCCGAGCCACCTCGGCGCCACCAGCCGGTACTCCGCCAGACCCCAGCGAGCGGTGAACGGCAGGCCAGGGTCGCTCAGCACGTAGTGCGAGTAGAGGGTGACGAGCACAACTGCGACCGCGGCGATGGCGGACCACCAGAGCCATGCTCGGAGCCGCGACCAAGCAGCGCGACGAGGCGCCTGGGGGTCTCCCAATCGAGTCATACCGTCCACCTCCGGTGATAGGTGAACCACTCGACGAGGCTCAATAGAACGGCGACGAGTAGCAGGAACACCCAGAGGTTCTCGCGCACCTTGGCGTCGAGCCCAGAGATCTTGCTGGCCTTCCCGCTACCGACGAGCCACTCACGCACGGGCTCGATCTGGCTCTCGGTGGCCGAAGCCAGGTTCGCGGCAACCCGCGCGATGGGCTCTCGGCCCGTGGCGTAGAGCTCGTAGAACCCCCTGCGCTCACCCAGGAACACTGCGCGCCCGGCTTGAACCGGCACGACGAACCGCTCGCCAACCGGAGGTCGTACCTGCACCTGGGAGAGCTGGGCAGGCACCGCGACGTACCAGGGCTCACCGCTTCGATAGGACTCGAGGTAGGTCGTGTCCTGCTCCACGAACACCTGGATCGTGTTGAGCACGAAGAGGGGCCACGCCACCCGGAGTACCCAGTCACTTCGCCGCGGATCGAACCCGAGCGCGACGAAGCGCTGGCCCGCCCGCTCCCCCTCCACTAGGATCGGACCGAACTCGCTCGCTCCAACGACTCGGTCGTGCGGGCCGGGTTCCAGCACCGAGCCGTCGAGCACTTGGATGTCACCGAGCGCCATCCAGCGCAGCAGCAGGCTCTTCTCGTCCCAACGGTCGAAGCCGAACATCTCGAGACGCTTGCCGCGCCGCACCGGGCTGCCCGCGCTGGGCGGATCGAGGTAGAGAAGCGATCCCGTCCTCGCATCCGGCTTGGGCGCGGCACGGTCGAAGATCGTCACGTCGTAGGATTCCGCGGGGGGATACTGGGACGGCTCGATGGTGGTTACGTCGAGGTACTCGTCCAGGAGGAGGGCAGCCTCCAGGTAGTTGTTCCCTTCGGTGACGACGAGCACGCGTGCACGGCGGCGATCCGGAACGAGCGCATAGGCGTGGTTGTCAGCATCGAGCCAGTCGCGCCCACCACTCACGACGGTTAGCTCGGCCTCCAGAGTGCGTGACACACCGGCCAGATCTTGATGAAAGCGGCGAAGGGTCTCGCCGGGCCGCATCGAAAATCGGGCGACGTCGATGGGAGAGCCATCGCCGAACAGACTGAGCTCGACCTCGAGGGGGACCTCGGACGGATTGGCGAGTTCCACCATCGCCTCGTAGCGCGACTTGTCGAGGGGATAGCGGCGCACGGAGAAACCCGTGATGGCGGCGTTGGTGCCCGCTCTGCCGATGCTCTCGAAGGCGAACTCCAGGTTTCCCAGCGCCTGGGGACTCGACGCGCCCCCGATTCCCTCGAGCCCTCCGTCGCTGAGCAGAACCACGACGCCGCCGGGCGCGCTCGCGAGGGAGGCCTGTGCGAGAGCGAGGCCTCGCCCAAGATCTGCCTCGGTGTCACGAGCTTCGAGCCGCTCGATGGCTTGAGTGAGCTCCGCGGTGTCATCGGTCAGCGTCGAGAGGGGGGTCACTCGTTTCCCGAGGCCAGCAATGAGCATGCGATCGTTCGGACCTAGCCCGCGAACGAGCTCTCGGAGCCGACGCTTCGCCACCTCGATGCGGCTCGGAACTACGTCGGTCGCTTGCATGGACGCGCTCTCGTCCACCAGCACGAAGTAGCTCTTCCCCTCGGAGCGTACGACACTCCTGCGCGGGTCCCCGAGCGCCAGCACGAGCAACAGCACGATTGTGAGCGCGAGCAGAAGCGAGAAAAGGCGTCTTAGCCGAGCGAATAGCGTAGTCGTCTCACGGTCTAGCAGAACCCTGTGCCAGATCGCTGCGAAGGGAACCGCGATCGGTCGACGACGGAGCTTGAGGATGTAGAGAACGACGACCACGCTGGCAGCGGCTGCGCCGAGCGCCGCCATCTCGCCCAGTGACCAACCGAGGAACGTCATCAACGGAGGAACCCTCCGTTCCTGAAGACGCGCAGTACTAGCTCATCGAATGGAGTCGCGACGTCGGCCTGGAAGTAGGGGACCTGCCTCGAGGTGCAAAACCGTTGGATTTCCTGCTCGTAGGCCCGAAACGAGGCTTCCATGCGGGCCAATACAGCGGGCGTCACGGTGATCTCTCGATCCTCACCCGTCTCGCAGTCCACCAGGCGAACATCCCCGCGGATCGAAGCCATTCTGTCCGTAGGATCGACGACATGCAGCACGTAGGGTTCGAAACGACTCCAACGCAGAACGTTGATGGCACCTTCGAACCCGCCTGGATCGTAGAGATCGCTCAATAGCACGGCCACGCCGGGGCGTTTGTGGCGCGCCACGAAGGCACGAAGCGCAGTAGCGAGATCGGTGCTCCCACTCGGCTCGAGCGCCTGCAGAAACCGGAACACCGAGAAGATCCGACCCTTGCCTCGGGTTGTGGGGAGTCGGTCGACGATTCTATCGCTCACGCCAACGATGGTCACCCGATCCAGATTGGCCAAACCGACGTAAGCGAGCGCGGCGGCGAGACGCTTCGCCTGGTCGAGCTTCTTTCCGCTGCCAAAACCCATCGATCGCGAGGTATCGACGAGGAAGTAGATGCTCAGATCTTCCTCTTCCTCATAGAGCCGCACCAGCAGACGAGCGAACCTTTGGTAAACGTTCCAGTCGATACTGCGGAAGTCGTCCCCAGCGGCGTAGTCCCGGTGATCGGCAAACTCGATGCCACTGCCACGCTTCTTGCTACGCCGATCGGCGCGCATGCGGCCAGTGAAGACCCGCTTGCTCACGATGGCCAGCGTCTCGAGCCGACGCTGGAACTCTTCGTCGAAGAGTGCTGCAGACTCACTCGGGGCGGTGCTTCCCGAATCCTTGGAACCGGTGAGCCAGCTCAGCACGCCCATGGTCGTCCTCGCACGCCGATTCGCGTCAAGCCGCGACGGCTTCGGGCACTTGAGCCAGGATTTCGTCGATCACGTCGTCGGTTCGCACCCCCTCTGCTTCTCCCTCGAAGCTCATGAGAATGCGATGGCGAAGGGCGGCGTGGGCCACCGCGCGCACATCGTCGACTGCCGCCGCGTAGCGCCCGTCGAACAGCGCCTCGATCTTGGCTCCGAGCAGCAGTGCCTGCGCTCCCCGCGGGGACGCGCCCGTGCGCACGAAGCGACGCACCTGGGGTGGAGCACCCTCGCTGCCAGGATGGGTCGCCTCCAACACCCGAACCGCGTAGTCCTGTACCGCGTGGGCGGCGGCCACCGTGCGCACCAACCGCTGCATTTCGAGGATCTCGGTCCTCGCGAGCACTGGCTCGACCACCGCCGACTCGTCCGTCGTGGTTCGCTCGATGATTCGGTGTAGCTCCGCCCGAGAGGGGAAGGGAACCTGGATCTTGTAGAAGAAACGGTCGAGCTGGGCCTCTGGCAGAGGATAGGTTCCCTCCATTTCGAGGGGGTTCTGCGTGGCGAGCACGAAGTACGGCGCCTCGAGCTCGTGCGTGGTGCGGCCCACGGTCACGCGACGCTCCTGCATGGCCTCGAGCAGAGCGCTCTGCGTCTTCGGTGTTGCTCGATTGACTTCGTCGGCCAGAACGATATTGGCGAAGAGTGGGCCCTTGCGGAACTCGAAAGCGTGACGCCCACTCGAGCTCTCGTCGACCACGGTCGTCCCGATGATGTCTGCGGGCATGAGGTCGGGGGTAAACTGGATTCGTGAGAACTGAAGCCCCACGCTGTCGGCAAGCGTCCGCACGAGGAGTGTCTTGCCGAGCCCGGGGACGCCCTCGAGCAATACGTGCGACCCAGCGAGCATAGCTCCCAGGACCCCGCGAATCACCTCACCCTGCCCGACGATGACCTTGCCAAGCGATTCGGTGAGGCGGCTGATGTTGCTCTGAAATTCCTCGACCCGCGCCTTGGTTTCCTTCGCGTCACCCATGTCTCTTCACCTCAGTACTCTCGAGCCGATGCCTTGACCAGCTCCTTCTTGGACCGCACGAGCCTCATTCTCTGTGCCTGATCGTTGTTTGGGCCTGATCATTCTCTGGGCCTGATCAGTTGGAAGTACCGCCGCACGTAGAGCCGATAGCCGGCTGGGATCTCGTCTGCGTCCAGCGCGCGCTCCGCAACCCCTTCGTACGCGGTGTAGACATCGCGATACCCGCGCCCCACGAACCCTCTTTCGGCCGCACCCTGTATAACCTCGCTCGAAGCGGATCCTTGGCCAGTGTCGGCTGCCACAGCGGTCGTGTCATGCGTCTCGCCGCCCGGCGCCGTCTTCTCGCCGCGCACCTCCGGCCCCTCACCCGTGCCCCAATTGCGCCCGGAAGAGCTATCGTCGCCGGACTCTCCCTCGCTCCCCGACTTGCCGTCCGTGGCGCGTCCTCCAGGTGTCGGAACCCTCACCTGCGCGGCGCCACTCCCCATCGCAATGCCTGCGATCCCACCAGGTTTCTTTCCCTGCTGGCCCTTGCCGCGCCCCCCTTGACCCATGCCACTGCCATCGTCCTTCTCGCCCCGGGCACGTCGGCCGAAACGGGAGAGGCGGTCCCGAAGCTGCTCGCCGCCCTGCCCTTGCTGCCGCACCGTTTCCCGAAGCTGGCGGAGCCGTTCGAGAAGCTCGCGCTGCTCCTGCTCCGACAGCCGGCGCTCGGCAAGATTCTGCATCGACTCCGAAGCGCCCTCGAGCTCCTGCGCGGAGCGCCCCAGGTCCTTCATGAGCTCGCGCGCCGCCTGCGCCAACTGCTTTTCGAGCTCCGTCATGGGCTCGCCACCCCCGCTGGCGCGCTGGCGTTCGCGCTCCAAACGCCGGTGCTGGCGCTCGAGCGAATCGAGCTCCTGCTGGTCGGATGCGCTGAGCTTCCCCTGCTGCTCCTTCTTCTTCTTCAGGAGTCGCTGGCGCTGACGCGAGACCTCGTCTTGCGCTCGAGCGGTCTGCTCGCGGTGGGCCTTCTCGGCGCTGGCAGCCCTGTCGAGGGCCTTCCGAAGACGCTCTAGCTCGGCACGCGACGGCGCCTGCTTGTGCTTCAACCTTTCGGCGAGTTCCTTGAGTGCGGTTGCAGCGTCCTCGAGCCGGCGGGCGTCGAGAGCATCCGCCGCCGGCTTGGTGAGAGAACTCGCCTCCAGTTCGCGGGCGAGGCGTTCGAGCGCTGCATCGAGCGCCGCACGCTCCGCGTCCCCGGCCGCCACCAGCGACTGTTCGATGGCCGCGATTCGACGGAGGGCTTCTCGGCGATCGAGGCGCCGTGCGTCGAGGTCATCGACTAGCCGACCGATGCGATGGACACTAGCCAGAGTGTCGGTGCCATGAGTCTCGCGCCCACGCTGTTCGGTCCATTGGCGGAAGAAGGCAAGATCATCCGCGGCGATGAGCAGCGGAGCGAGCGCTGGTGTCGGAGGAACGACCCGTACTGTGCGCACTTCCAGCGTTGCAAGCCCAGCCAGAGCCAGGAACAGCAGTGCCGACAGACCGAGCAGCGGCGGACGCCGAATGGGACAAGCCTTCCTCGGACGCAGCACGTCGAGGTCCACGGCGAGTCCGTCCTCGATTGCCAGTTCCTCCATGGCGCTCGTAGAACCCGAACCACGCTCGGCCAAGCTCAACGCGGTCGTAAGCCGGCTCATCAGCCCAAAACATCGATCGAGTCGCACGGCTCCGTGGTATGGGGGCAATCGCCGCAGGGCAGCTCGAACCCCCCACACGATCAGTAACAGGCCGGCCACTGCTGGAACCAGCATGAGTCGGTGCTCCGCCACGGCGCCGGGACGCCACACCTTGATGATTCCGAGTGTCGCGACGCTCACCAGCAGTAGTAGGGGTAGACTGGCCCCAACCGCGGCAAGAGCGGCGTTTGCTCGCTCGCGTAGCTCGACAGCGAGCGCCAGGCGCCTCACCCTCGCCAAGTTCCGACTGCGAGCCGAAGAAGTCATGAATGGCCTACCGGGACTGCCGCCCGAGACGGAACCGATCCGGCCTCGAGTCGCACAGGCTGCAAACCACTGCAACACTTCTCCCGCCCCGGCATTGGCACCGTCCGTACGCTCACCCGGCTGATTGAAGCACGGCGCGCCGGAGGTCGCACGGGGTAGGGGCCGGAGGCAGCTCGGGGGCGGGGCTAGGCCTGGAAAGCGGCCTCCCAGACCCCGCGGCATGCCCGCCCAATGCCCGGGAGCCCCGCCAGACGTCGGATTTTGACCGTGGATCGGCGACGGCACTTGACCACGCCCCATGGGGTCGACTCACAATATCGGTCCGAATGGCCCGCGGAGCGCGAAAATGACCGAACCTTCCAAGACCGTGCTACTGGTAGCTGACGACGATCCGACCCTGCTCATGATGGTGAGCAACCATTTCCGCGGCAAAGGGTTCAAGGTCGTCGAAGCCGTCGACGGAGATGAGGCGTGGGAACTTGCTCACGAGTACCTACCCCATCTCGTCATCCTCGACGTCATGATGCCGGGCATGACGGGCTGGGAGGTGTGCCGCAAGATCCGGGAGACCGTTTCACTCGCCCACACCGGCGTGGTGATGCTGACTGGTATGGGGGAAAACCTCAACCGCATGACCTCGCCGCTCTACGGGGCGGACGCCTATGTAGACAAGCCGTTCGAGTTCAGCGTCCTCGAGCGCAGGGTCATGGAGACGCTTCGACAGCGAGCCAGGGGCGTGATTGGCCGCGCCGACCACGCGGACGTCACGATCGTGCGGCGGACTCCGAGTCGCCTCGAACAGGAACTCGAGGCGATTACTCGAAAGGACGAGGCTGACGACGAAATGGACGACGAAAGACTGGACCGTGACCCCCTGGACAGCGACGGCCTCGACGACGAAGACGAAGACGAAGACGAACTGGACAGCGACGGCCTCGACGACGAGGGGGACGACGAGGAGGACGACGAGGACTTCCCGGAACGGCTACCGTTCGAGGTCGAGAAGCCGT
>CAYRKE010000121.1:0-23231 GCA_964424695.1 uncultured Polyangiaceae bacterium | reverse complement strand
CCTCACCTCGATGGGGGCAGCCCAAACCGTTCGAGAATCGCGCTCGCTGATTTTGTGCTGCATTGCCGGTTCGGCGTGTCAAAAGCTCTGGAGGGGCTGCCCGCGAGACTCGAGGAAGCCGAGCCCCCAGAGGCAGGGGGTAGCGGCTGACTCCGACATTCTGGTATTGCTTGACGATGCCACGGCACGGCAGACGCCTGTTCAGCCTCGCCATCATCACCGTTCTTGGGCTCGCCGCCAATGCCCTCGCCAACGACTTGGCAGACGAGGCCCAGCTCGCCTTCGAACTCGGTGCCCAGGCGTACCAACAGAGAGACTATCGCGCGGCCCTTCAACAATTCCTTCTGTCGAACCGACTCGTCCCCAATCGCAACGTCGTCTTCAACATCGCCTGCACATACGACGAGCTGTCCCTCTTTCCCGAGGCTCATCGATACTACTCCGAAGCAATCGATGGCGAAACCGATCCCGCGGCGCGCTCGAAGATCGAGGCAGCCCTTGCCAGACTCTCAGACAAAGTCGCCGTCTTGCGTATCGAGACGGATCCGCCGGGGGCCATTCTCTACCTCGACCGAAAGGACCTCGGCCCGCGTGGGCGAAGCCCACGCCGTCTCGGGGTAACACCTGGCGACTACCGGATCATCGCTGAGCTCGCCGGCCACAAGCCCGCTGAACTATCGGTACTCCAGGTCACCGCAGCCGAGGAAAGGGCCGTCAGGATAGAGTTGGCACCAGTAACCAGCACCCTGGTCGTGCTCGGCCCCCCGGGAGGGATCGTCCGGCTGGGCGGGGCCAACGAAGGCCCCCGTTGTCGAGCCCCGTGCTCGATCCAGCTGCCACCCGGTCGGCACCTCGTCTTTGTCGATAGCCCTGGTTACCGCGTACGGCCGGTCACCGTCGACCTAGCGCCGAACACAGAGTCCGCGATTCTCCCGGAAACCGACCCGCAGACGGGAACTCTCGTAATCGCAACGGACGAGCCCGGCGCCGAAGTACGAATCGACGGGCACACCCGGGGATTCACCCCGACCCTAGTGACGCTGCCCGTGGGCTCACATGCTGTCAGCGTCTCCCTCAGCGGCTTTCGCGAGAGCAAAGCTACCGCGTTCATCGCCGAAGGGCGGGAGACCTCCCTCTCATTTCAGCTCTTGCCGGCGGACGAGGTCATGGCGGCATCCCGTATCAGCCAGCGCCTTGAGCAAGCCCCAGGCTCGGTGAGCATCATATCTCGGAATGAACTTCGTGCGTTTGCCTACCCAACCATCGCTGAGGCTCTTCGCGGTCAGCCCGGGGTGTACGTCTGGGACGACCGTTCCTATGTCGCGGTGGGGATCCGCAGCCTCGGACGACTCGGGAGCTATGGCAACCGTCTTCTTGTCCTGAGTGATGGCCATCCCATGAACGATACTTGGGTCGGCTCGTCCTACGTAGGATATGACGCCATGAGCGACCTCGACGATGTCGAGAGGATCGAACTGGTCCGAGGTCCCGGCTCGGCACTCTACGGCACGAACGCATTTTCCGGCGTCATCAACCTGGTTCCGCGCGAGCGGGAACCGGGGGTATCGCTCGGCACTTCCACGAATCTGGATGGAGTGGCCCGTGCGCGAGTTCGTGCAGACTCCGAGATCGGGTCAGGGGGTCACCTCTGGAGCTCCTTCAGCGCAGCCAGAAGCGCGGGTCGAACCAACGATCTTGGAGCCGGATCCCCACAAGTCAGCGGGACACCTCGGCGCGGGGACGGCTTTCATTCGGGCACGGTTCACGGCTCAGCCAGACTCAAAGCGCTATCCGCACAGTGGTCCGTTCACGTCCACGACAAGCGTCTCACGACCGGCGAGCACGAAACCGACGCCCTCGATCCGCGCACCCGCCAGAGAGACACCCGCGCGTTTCTCGAGCTCCGTGCAGAACCCGTGATCTCGAACCACATGACTCTGCTGATCCGGGCGCACGCGAACATATACCGGTTCCACGGCGACTATCCTCGCCCTCCTGGGCAAGGGGGACTCGAGGTCGACACCTACCACGGCCAGTGGTTGGGCCTCGAGCAGCGTCTCATCCTATCGCCGGTGAATGGCGTTCGCATAACCCTGGGGGGAGAAGGACAGCTCCACTACCAAGCCTCTCAGGCCGCAGAAGACGAGGCTGGTGTTTATCTCAAAGACGATCACCCGTTCCAGGTGGGAGCACTGTACGTACTCGCTGATGCGGATCTCGCTCGCAACGTGAGATTGTCCGCGGGCTCCCGATACGACGCCTACTCAACCACAGGTAGCTCCCTGAACCCGCGCACGGCGCTGATCCTCACACCGTATGCGAACGGCACGCTCAAGATCCTGGGGGGTAGAGCGTTTCGCGCTCCGAGCCTCTACGAGCTCTACTACCAGGACGGTGGCTCTACTCAAGTATCAAGCCCGAATCTCGACCCCGAAGTAGTATACACCAGCGAAATCGAGCACACCCATCGGTTCTCTTCCATGGTCGTGGGCACGGCCGCAGCGTATACGAGCTACGTGCATGGACTGGTGGTTTCGCGCGGCGAGGGCAACGAAGTGGCCCCACTCCGCTACGTCAATTCCACGACACCACTCTTTGTCCTCGGCGGCGAACTTGGCGTTCGCCGCGACTTCCGCCACGGATTCATGCTGGGAGCAAGCTACAGCCTCTCCCACGCGCGCTTTCTCGATGGTTCGAGCGCTCGGGACATCCTGCGGCTCAAGCATGACGCAAACAGCCGCGATGTGGCCAACGCACCGCGCCACCTCGCGTCTCTGCGCGGAGCCGCGCCGGTTCTGTCGCGAAAAGTCCTTGCGGCTACCCGTCTCGGCCTGGAGGGGGCTCGGTTCGACCGAAACGAAAGCGTCGACGGCGCACCACAGAATCGCACCCACCCCGCCGTGGTCTGGGACCTGATCCTCTCGGGCGAAGACCCAAGGTACGGTGTCGAATACGCCGTAGGAGTCTACAACGCGTTCGACTGGCGGTATGACGCGCCGACTAGCTTCGAGTTCCGCCAAACCACCATCACGCAGAGTGGCCGCACCTTCCTCGCGTCCCTGGAGTTCAGCCTGTAGGGCGGATTCTCAACCGGTTCACCGACGCCGGGCCTCCGCAAGAACTACTTCTCGTAGCCCTCGCCCGGAGGTAGGTTGAGTTCGTTCTTGGGAAGCCCCTTCCAGTACACGACCTCGACCCCAAGTGTGAAGATCATGGCACTCACTGGATCGTTGGGCAGGAATTGCGCAGTCGCAACGGGCCTGAATCCCCATCCACCAGTCAACCTAGGCTTGAACGGGAACCAATCATAGCTTAGCCCGACGCTGTAGGCTCCACCGAAGGACCCGCGCAAGTCCTCATTGGGCTTGTCTTCGTCGGACACGGTAATCACTCCGAAACCGACGCCGCCGTGAAGAGCCAGGTTCGTGGCAAGCTCCCACTGTCCTTCTGCACCCAAGTCGAAGAGAGAGGCCACCTCCGATTCCTTGCCAGCTCCGCCCATGCCCAAGCTGAGTCCTAGCCCGAAATCATCCGTAACCATCTGCCCCACGCGCCCGCGAATGGTCTGGGTGAACCACGTTCCCAGCTTGTCCCCATCTTCCTCGAAGCGGCTGGCCCCAAAGTGCAGCCCGCCGCCCACATAGTAGCCTTGGCGAGAACGAGGAAGATCGAGCGTCTGTGCGCCTGCCTCACCCGTCAAGCTCGCGCCGACCAGCGCCGTAGCAGCCACAAGAAGCCCGGAAACGGTCGAGCGTTTCATCGGCATGACTAGAACTCCCCTCGAAGGCCAATGATGGGCAGCAACGGCAGGCCGCGCTGCGCCTTAGACTCTCGGAAGTTGTAGTTGAATTCGATTCCAGTTGGGTTCTCGCGATTGTACACGTTCTGAATGTCGAGATAGGCCGTGAGCGTCCAAGCGTCGTAGATCCAGCGTTTGTCCAGGCGGACATCGAGCTGGTGGAAACTGCCGTCTCTTCCGGAGTTGACGTCGCCCCACACCGGTTCGTACTCGTCGGCACTTGCGTTGTAGACGGCTCCAATCGCAGGCGTGTTGGGCATCCCCGTGGAGTACCGAAAGCGGCTACTCACCATCCAGTTCCTCGGCAAGGTGTAGGCCGCCACGACGTTGAGGACGTGGGTCTGATCCCAGTCGAAACGGCGCTCTTCTGTCTCGCCGGAGTCAAGACGGGTCGACTCGGACAGCGTATAGGCAATCCACCCTGACAGCCCGGCGTAGAGGTCTTGACGCACCATGACCTCCAAACCGCGCACCCGCCCACTGCCGTTGTTGTCGTAGTTCAGGGGACGGAGCTCGCCGTCCTCCCCAGCCACCAGGCGATCCGTGGGGCTCACCGAATTGGTGAGGCGCTTGTAGAACAAGGTTCCGTCGAGCGTGAGCTGCTCGAACGGCTTGTGCTCGATACCCACCGAGTAGTGCATGGCCCGCTCAGGCTCCAGATCGGGATTGCCGAAGCCCTCGTTGATCTCGAGGAAGTATGGTTCGAGCGTGTAGAGGCCAATGCCTCCTTTCAACGTCGTCCCCTGGACGAACTCCCAGCGCCCGGTCAGCCGCGGCTGAATGCTCCAGTCATCGATCAGACCGTAGCGGTCCGCCCGAATCCCGGGAATGAGAAGGAATCCCCTCCCGGGCGTGAACTCTCCCTCGACGAAGAAGCCCGGATACCAGGCGGTAGCCCCCTTCAGCTCCGTTCTGTCGGTCCGATCGAGGTCCCCTTCCTCGGCCTGTCCCTCGGAACCCATGTGCGGGATCTCCAGGAACACGTCCGCCTTGGTGAAGTTGACGTCAAAGCCGGCGTTGACGGCGAAGTGATCGTCGAACTCGTAGTGGGCTTTGTCCCGCACGTCGGTCGTGAGAAAGTCCATGTCCATGACGAACTGGGCCATCTCCATGTTCATCCAGTCTTTGCCCTGCGAAACCTTCAGGCTGTTGCTGAAACGCTCGTTGGGAACGTACTGGTGCGTGACAATTCCTCGATAGAAGGTGGTAGACCACCCGAAGTTATTGTCAGTCAGCGCAGGATCGAGGTCCGCCGGGTTCTCGAAGAGCATCTCGAACCGATCATCCGAGAAGAAGAACATCCCGTTGATGTCATGGGCGGGCGTTGGCCGGTAGCGACCCAACACCTGGTAGTCGTAGTAACGCGGAGCAACCGTAAGATTGACCGGGGCTGATTCCGGTACGGCGGCATCAATGATGAAGTCGATGTAGCTGCGACGACCTGCGATGGCAACGGCCGCCTTGTCCCCGATGGGAGCCTCGAGGTAGAGGCTCGTATCAAGGATGCTCACATCGGCGTAGCCACCAATCTTCTTCGGTTCGAGCTTCTTCATCCGCACGTCGACGATCCCGCCCGTGGCCCTACCGTATTCCGAAGAAAAGTTCCCCGGATAGAACTCGATGCTGTCGAGCATGCCGGCGGGCACAACCGTACGCAGTGCACCGAAGTGGTACATCATTGGAATGGCCGTACTCTCGAGCAGGGTGGTGGAGTCGTTCGGATCCGAGCCACGAACGACGAGGACGGCCGCGCTGTCCGTGCGAGCAACGCCAGCGAAGTTGGTGACGACCGCCAACGGATCACCAAGCCCGCCTGGCACCCTCTCCGCTTCCTGAACCGACACCACCGTGCGGCTGACCTCCTTCTTCGGGCGGGTGGCGGTAACGGTGACATCGTACGGGTTGTAGGTCCCCCGCTCGACGTAGTACTTGGCGTCGAGCACCTCCCCCACGGCGACAGTCTCGCTGGTGCGGTAGGGGTAGTATCCCGGAGCCTCGACTAGGATCTTCCACGTGCCCGGAGGAAGATCGACGAATTCGAACCTGCCCTCGCTGTCGGAAGTCGCCTCGAACCCAACGGCCTCTGGGCCGTCGTCGCGGAACACAGTGACGATGATTCCCGCCATGGGAAGCCTGGTGCCACGTTCCAGCAGTACCCCGTGCAGGTTCTTGATTCCTGCCGCGGTCCGAGTCGTAGGTTCCGCGGCAGCCGCTGGGGCCGGCGCCTCCCCCGTGGGTGCGGCGGAAGGAACCGGGGCACTTTCCTCGACCTTTGGCGGCTCCTTTGGCTCCAGTATGAACCGGTATCGATAAGCGATCTGGACAGCGACGGGCTTGCCATCGAGCTCCGCCGGCTCGAATTCAAACTGGAGTGCGGCCGCCATGGCTGCTTCGTCGAAGCCCATCCCAGCGGGATCGGCTGGCACCGAGACGCCTACCCCTTCGACCCTTCCTTCGGCGCTAATGTCGAGCATCAGCACTACCTCTGCCTGAATCCCCTGCTCCTCAGCGGACTTGGGGTACTCGGCCTTCACGAACTTGGTCTGCTTGGGGACCTTGCTCAGCTTGGTAGCCTGGATCTCCTGGGACTTCTCTTCCCCGCGGCGAATCCCCTCGGTCGTCTGCGCGCCACCCGGCGAGGACCACAACACCCCGCAGGCGATCACGACCACTGAACGGAGGCGGCTCATGGTTCCTCCGTAAGGTCAGCCGAGAAACGCTGCCAGCTCACGCCCTCACGGTTGTCGCGGAGCACCAGAATGACCTCCGAAGAATCACGCGAATAGTCCTCTCGAGGTTCCGGGACCCACTCGTTTTCCTCCAAGACGTTGATGGGAACCTTGCCGCGAATGTAGCCGGTGCGTTCGCTCTCGGTGATACCTGTCTCGACGAACCATGCCATACTGAGCCGCTCCCAAGCGTCCTCGACCTGGCCGTCTTCATCCGTCGTCTGGTAGCGCTCGGACTGGTCCTCGGAAACGTTGGTACGAAGTTTTACCGCCTTATCGCGCGGAACTAGCCCCTCGAAGTCGTCGTCCACGGATTGCCATTCTCCGCCAAGCTTCACCTCGAGACCTTCGAACACTGGGTTAGTGTTCGCCGATGCGGTCTCGTCGAAGCGAAGATTGAGGGTCCGCACCGCAACCACCTCATCCTTGTCGGTCGTCACTGTCAGCTTCACCTGTACGGGGAAACCGTGCTCGCAATCGAGAATCCCAGCGACTTCGGACGTGCGGCTGCAGAACATCGCCAGAATCGCGGGATCGACCGTATTCTCGAAGACAGCGGTCTCGCCCGTGCCCAGATCCGCGGGCGGCAGCTCAACCATCCCCGCCCACTCACCAAGGCTTTCGGCGTCCACTTCGCAGGAATACCCCTCCGAGGCGGGGCCGGGAAGGAGGCACCAGCTCCAGCGAAACGTGGGCTCGGTGTGAGAGCGCGGAACATAGAGGAGCGGCGTGAGCGTGGTGGATTCGCCGGCTCCGGGGGAGACAGGCTCGCTCTGAATGGCAAGCACGCGGAGCGAATTCACCCGCCCAAAGGGGTCGAACTCTTCACCACCGCAGCCGCCCATCACTGTCCCCAACACGGGAAGCACTGCCCAACGAAAGTCGAAGCGATTCATCATTCCTCGATGGAATTGCGGCCTTTCTAACTCAACTCAGCGGGAACTGGAATACCGTCGAGAAAGACCGGACTTGATCCTGCGCGATCACACTAGCAGCGAGACAGCCAGCGAGGTGGCCGCAATGCAGCGGTTGCCACGCCGACGCGAATTGTGGACTACTTCTCCTCAATGCGGAAGCGATACGTATAGCTGAGCGTGTACGGAACTGGAACCCCGTCGCGCATCGCGGGTTCGAACTTCTCCGACAGTGCCGTGGTCCGCGCGGCCTCGTTGAACTCTGGGTAAGGGGAAGCACTGATGAGCTTCACGTCGACGACGTTCCCCTTGTCGTCAAGGCTCACCATCACCGTAACGTCAGCTTCCACCCCCTGGCTCCGCAACGTCGCAGGATACGGTGGCATTCTCGGCGTACGTCGCTTGGGGAGCTTGTATTCGACCCTGGCAGTTGGGATACGACTCGCGACGCGGTTCGCCGAGGTTCCGGCGGCTGTCGGCGCTGCTCTGGGCGTCGACACAACCACAGGAGCGTCGGGAGCCTTCTTGTTGGGGTCCGCCGCGAGCGCAGCTGTTTCCCCCATACGGGTCGTGCCAACCGCAAAGGCAGGGCCATCGCCGCCCTCCCCAACCGTCGACTCGAGACTCAACCCCACCACGCGAAGCGGCGCAGCCTTGGGCGCTTCCTTGGGCTGCTCCTCGACTTTGGCTGCTGCAGCAGGTTTCACCCTTTCAGCCATCACGTCGGCAGCCTTGGGTGCCTCGGGTTCGGGAGGTGGTGGGTCGGGCTTCGGCTTCGGCTCTTCCCGCTCCTGAACCTCGATGACGACGGGACCGTCATCCGCACCCCTTGAGCCAATGCTGAGTGCTGCAGTCACGACGCCGATCCCAACGATGAGACCGTGCGCGGCCGCAGAACCCACCACCGCCGCGATTGCGCTCAAGAATCGAGCCAAAGGAGAACGCCTACGCGGCAGTGCACGAGCGCGCTGCTCGGCAGTGAGCGGCTTCGTCGTGTGCTCCTCGACTCGGCGCCGCGCCTGGTTCCTGGACTGCCGCCTGCGGCGAGCCAAGGGAGAGCGGCAGGACACGTAGCCGGAAACGCTTCGCGGCTTCGTCACCGACGCAGGCGCTGTTAGCTGGGCGTTCACGGGGCCGAACCCACAGCGGCGGGAGTGTGGCGCTCGATATCGAGGGCAAATGCCTTCACGCCGTTCTGCTTGACCATGTCAACGAGCTCAACGACCCTGCCGTACATGACGCCTTTGTCCGCAGCGATCACTGCCTGCGCCTTGGGGTCCTTCGCGACTTCGCGGCGG
The DNA here is from genome assembly GCA_964424695.1 of uncultured Polyangiaceae bacterium. Lineage (GTDB taxonomy): Bacteria > Myxococcota_A > Polyangia > Polyangiales > Polyangiaceae > JAEWRL01. The sequence goes on along the minus strand of CAYRKE010000121.1, from coordinate 14,491 downwards.
ACAATCCCGGCGGCGTCTTGGATACGCAGCACCTTGTCGCCATTGACGAAAAGCTCATTCTGCTTCGTATAGACTAGGTTGATCGTGCTCTGCACCTTGGTGCCCCCGCTGGCGGCTTTGGGGAGCTCGACCTTCAGGCTCGCTTTCACGATTGCCGCCGAGGTGAGCATGAAAATCACGAGAAGAACGAGGACGATGTCCACGAACGGGATGATGTTGATGCTGGCAAGCAGACCCTCGTCCTTGGAGGGGTCGTCAAGCTGCGCCATAGACTACTGACCTTCCTGAGAGCCCAAGTTGTCGGCCTTGAGCTGTGCAAGTAGAACCCGTGCCAAAGACTGACAGTCGGTGACGGATCGCGACACACGTGCCTTGAACACGTTGAACGCGATCACGGCGGGAATGGCGACCACGAGACCGACTGCCGTGGCGATCAACGCCTCGGCAATACCAGCCATGACGGCTGAGCTCGCCTCGGTCATGTTCGCGGCCAGATCGCGGAAGCTCCGAACAATGCCGAGTACCGTACCGAAGAGTCCAATGTACGGAGCGTTGCTCGCGAGCGTGGCCAGGAACCCAAGGCGCCGTTCGTAAACCGCACGCTCCCTACCCAGACTGCCGGCAATCAGGTCCTCGACAGACTCCGGCCCTTTCTCGTAAGCCTTGAGCCCCGTCAGGACGACTCGCGTCTCCAGGACGTCGTGCTTGGATAGCGTCTTCGCTGCTTCTTCGAAGTCCCCGTCGTCGAGTGCTTTGGAGAACGCGTGCTGGACGGTTTCGACATCGATATTCCGCCGGTAGTAGAAGAACCAGCGCTCGACCATCACAGCGATCGACAGTAGGGAGAGCCCGAGGAGCAGATAGAGCACCCACTCCGAGTGGAAGATGGGCAAGCCGAGGAGAGTCTGGACGATGGAACTGTATTGGTTGGACATGAGCGTGTTCGTGGGTCGATGCGCCGGGTTGTACGGGCGCGAGCTGCACTGCTTCCTGCGCTAAGTTCGTTGGCCGCGGGGAAATCGGCGCGCTCGATGCAGAGTCTCAAGCAATCGCGTGGTAGCAACCACGCTCTCGGGCGCCAGGTCAATCTTGTGTCGCGAAGTCGTCGCCTCAAGCGGAAGTTCCCCAACCGGCATCCCGAATTGACCGGTGTGTGCCCGAGAGAGACTTGAACGTTCATCGTCATCAACGCATTCCAGGTCTTTCGTTTCGCGAAGCCCCTTCCGGGCGATGGGTCGAAGTGAGCGTTCATGGACATGTGGTGAGCGTTCTGGACGTTTACGCTGCACCCGAGCCGGCCCTCCGTGGACCAGAGGTCCACGGATAGGCCGGCGGATCGAGACACGGCCGAGCTACAACGAACCAGACGTCGCAGCGCCGCCCCCATTAACAGCTCGCCAGCCTGACTCCACTCTCGCACCGGTTGTGAGGAGTCTCTTCTGCTGCAGAACCGGCTCGAGGGCACTCGGACCCGCTCGCTGCCCGCCCCAAGGAGATCACCGCCACCCCACCTCTGCGGCCCGAGGCGGGATGGTCCGGAACCCGTTCCTGCAGACTCACTCGAGGTCGACGCGGTGCCCCGTCAATGGTTCCCCGCGACCCTATTCCTGGTCTGCCAGCAACCTTGAGTGCGCTCCGCTCCTGGGGCTGGCTGCGCTGCTCACACCCGCCCGCATCCCCGAAACACCACACCGTGGTGCGGCAGCTCCGACGTGTCGAGCTCTCTCGCCAGAGGGTGCCCGCCCAGCGAAAGCCCGGCCATAGTGACCACTTCTGGATTGAACGGTCGTTGAACGGAGAGCCTGTGGCACGGTGCCGTCATGGGCGGGCGCTGCATCATACCGATTCGCAGGATGAGCGCTACCGTGCTCTCAACGACCCGAGGCGGAAAAACCCGAATTCCCGCCTAAGCATCCGAGTGATTCCGGGAAGTCTGCCGGTGCACAGGCTTCACGGCCATCGTGTCTCCAGGCTCGTACTCCCGGGTCGGTTTTCGGGCACCCGACCGCGCACCCGAGGCCGCTCGACCTCGCCGCGAGGTCTTCGCGAACACTCCGTCGCGGCAGGCGCAGCGAGCACTGCCCCGGAGACTCCCGCGCTCGTCGGGCCACAGCAGCGCAGAAACCCGTTCTCGGGCACGCCTGGGGCGTGCAATGCCCGCGCGGGACCTCGCTGAGTGACCCATGCTGCGCGAGGAAGACAGCGACCACGCCTCATCAAGGCGTGCGACGGCTACCGTTCGGGAATGGGCCACACCGAGACCACGCAAGGGTCGCGGCAACACGATGCTCGGCGCCCCTGTGTCGTATTGGCGGCGAGGTCCCTTTCCTGCGATCCCTCACCTTGGCGCCCCTCACGTGTTGTCACCGATTCGCAGCGAGACAGATGTTTCTACTCACAGCATCCTAACGGGGCGGCTGTTCGTGGGATCACGGAGCGCTGCTGGCATCAGACATGCTCATGGACCGATGGTCTCGCGCGAGTCTGCTCGGCGTCGAGAGTGACGGTGCGGCTGGGATGGTGAATACTGCGGTCGCGAGGTCCGGGGTCGTCTTCATGCTGCTACTGAGAGAGATGTTTCCTCGACGTGCGACGGGTCGCACCAGGGCAGAGTGGCGCTCTTCACCGGTAACCCGACGCGGGCTCAGCGAGACGCAGGCTCGAATTGGGCCGAACCGAGGAGTGTCGCAATGTGCCTCTTGATCTCCGTCGAAGCTGCACATGATTCGCGTGATCGCTTGGTGAGCGCTGCCAAGGCGGCTGCGGGCGGGGGCATCCGAGTCGATGTTGGCCATCCTTCGCGATGGCCCGGGGCGAGAAATCGGCCCATCGTTGGAAGGCTCACGGAGGACGGAAGCTGTTCGTGCAGCATGCTCGCGGAAACTGCCGACTGGAATGCTCGAACCTGGGCACTCAGAGCGGACGTCGTCCCTGCCCTGGAGTCGACATTACGCGTACTCATCGAACGCGGACCACTCCCGCTGCGCATCGCGGCGCTCTGGGGAGGCGAGCAACCTGCGGTGGTGGTGCGCCTGAGCGCCGCGGAGTTCTTCCACCAACTCTGCGGCGATGGGCTCGAGACCTCCACAGCCTATCTCGTCGAAGCTGGAAGCTGACTGGCTCCAGGCGGGACACGCGGCAGATGATGCCGGGTCCGAGGGACGGATCGCCGCAGTTGAGATCATCTCCACCGCGAAACGAACGTTCCACCACTCAGAGGCGTGGAAGGGTGCGCAGGACCGTCCTCAGGGGACCTTGAGCTCGAATGCGACGCAGTAGTTCGGCTGACTCTTGCTGGTGGTACTCCCGACGAAGGGGTCCGAGTCGCGCAGATGACCAAAACGATAGGCATACGACGCGACGTCCATCTGCTCGGTGCCGGCGGTCATCGCATAGCCCACGGTGAGCTCGGACTCGGGAAGGTCGCCATCACACCGGATCCGCACGGTATCGCCCGAAATCTCCACATCGGTGATACCGATCTCGGTGCTGCCTTGGCGCACCTCGAAACCGCGACCGCTCGACCACGCCGTGCTGGGCTCGGGAAACGATTCGTCCCACGTCAGAGGGGGTACTGGCACGTGGAATGTGACGATGATTGCGTTACCGTCGCGCTCGGCAGCAGTGGGATGAAGCGGCATCCACTCATTCCCGAGAATGAGCCGCTCGTAGTAGACCTGGCCGGTCTTCTCACCGAGCATTTGGTAACCTTCAGCCGCCAGGTGCACCCCGTCTCTGCCTTCCGAATCCTCGTGGCCCGGATACTGGTACTTCGGCCCGGTACACACGAAGTCGTGTGGATGGTCAACCCCGAGCTGCCACTGGATCTGAGTGGAAACGGGTCGCATGCCCGCGGTGTCGGGATAGGCGAACTGCTGAGACATCAGCATCGGGATTCTCGCATCTTGCCCGGTGATCTCCGCTAGGTCGGCGTTGTAGTCCTCGAGTAGCTGGATCAGCGCCTCATCGTAATTCGAGTTACCCGAATCGGTCTCGCCATGGGTCATCACAATGGCTCCGATTCCGTAGGTCATGTCGGCTTCGGCAGCGAGACGAGAAATCGCCTGCGCCTCGAAGAGGGTGGCAGCGTAGGCCCGACCCGTTCCACCTGTGGTCTCGCCATCCTCCTGTTTCGCGAGCGACGCAATCCCTTCGCCGCTCTCCCCGACGACCGTGTGCACGGAAATGAGGTCCCGATCATGCGACTCCATGATCAGAGCCGTGATCTGGTTACCCATCGCGGAATGCGGCGTCTCGCCCCAGATGTTCCTTGGGTAGGGGCGAGGAAACCCGCTGCCCGGTTGCCGGATGGGTTCCACCAGGGGAACCATCGAGAGCCCCTCCAGCTCGGGATCCCACGACGGAACCACCTCGGCATCGCCCAGGTCGAGCTTCAGGTTGTTGTAGGGCTGGGTCCTCGAGGACACCGGGAGTCCCCCTACCGCCAGGCTCTGACCCGTTCCCACGATTCCGTTCCAGTCCCACGTCGGCAGAAGCTCGCTCGGTTTGGCCTTGGACTTCGACTCCCCGCACCCCGACAGTAGCAGTGCGAAAACGCAGATAGGAAGGGCCACCCGAGACAGCGGCTCCGGCGATCTGGCACCGAAATCCGACCTCCGCCTCGCGTCCGATGGCCCGCCGTCTCTCGAAACCTGCATGGTGTGGGAAGTATTCACAGTGTCGCCTATCTCCAGCCAACCCGACGCGCGCCGGACAGTGGGCGGATCCGTCGCCCACTCGGGTTCTCCATTCTTGGCTCGCATCCGCCGAACCCAATGGTGAGCAGCGGTCCCGAGCGCTCGCGGCGCCTGCCGAGCCGTAACACCTTCCATTCGGTGCACGTCCGGGAGACGCCCCAGCGACCGGTACCCTCGTCCCCTATTCGATCGTCACCGACCCAGCATCGAGGGAGATCTCGTAGTATCCGTGGTCATCCCAAGCCAAAGGCTGCCCGTTCTGAGTGGGGGTGCCTCCATCCACCGTCACGCGGAGGCACTTGCCGGGCGGGAAGTTGGCAGGCAGATCCCACGAATAGGAGGTTCCGGATCCGGTCACCAGCTTCTGCGCGATCCAGTAGGATCCCACGTTGACGACGCTATCGACCCACGATCCGCCCGACAGGGCCTGCTGCACCGCGGAGGTAAACGACTCGAACCCGATGGGTTGGTAGGCGCCGTCATTCCCTCCGGTGAAGCCGTGGATACAGTAGACCTTCCACTTGCCGGCACTGACCCCCAGGCTGCCAGGAATATAGGAGGGCAGCCAGGCTGGATTCGTGTTGTCCTTGGGACTGATATCGGCGCCGGAGACGCTACGAACCATGAGGAACTTGGACGCGCTCCCCTGGCAGGACGAATCACCATTGGGGGCTGCCAGGGTGTAGGCAGTGACCCCGAACGTCTGCTGGATGAAGTTCTGCGCCGAGTCGATATCGGAAGAGCCGCAGGTATGGCCCTGCGTATGATTGGCTAGCTCGTGTCCATCTTCCAGGGCCGTACGCCAGATTGCATTACCAGCCTCAGACTTCCCCGTCTGAAGATAGAAGGTGTAGCGTCCGCCGAGGGCGTTCATCTGATCGTAGTGACTGATTTGCGAGGAATTGGCGTCGTCGAAGCTGTACGAAACGGCACTGCTGAAGCCTGCCCAGTCGAGCACCTTGAGGCCCCCAGGGCTACCCGAAGGCTTGGCGACACCCGGTGATCCCGCGGCTGGAAGGTCACACTCGGAAACCACGCCCGAGCTGCCACCTGGGTTCTGGTTGCCACCGGTATCGCCAACGCCGCCGGTGCTCGTGACACCACCGGTATTCCCGTTTCCGCCGGTGTTACCAACGCCGCCCGTATTGCCGCGCCCTCCCGTGCTCGAACCCCCACCGGAACCGCCGCCACTCGTAGTAGTGCAGGTCCACAATCCATCCGTGCCACACACACACTCTCGCGTGCTCCGCACGCACACGTCAGTATCCACCGCCGGATCGCAGGTGTTCCCCGTGTTGACCCCCGAAACGCATGTGCTCTGCCCCGCCGGCGTCGAGCCTCCCGTAACCAAGTTGCCCCCTGTGTCCCCGCCGGTATTCGCAATGCCGCCGGTATTGGTGACACCTCCGGTGTTCATGAAGCCGCCGGTCCCAACGCGACCGCCCGTACTTACGAAACCGCCGCTGTTAGCGAAACCGCCACTATTCGCGAAACCGCCGGTTCCAACACGACCGCCCGTGTTCGCAATCCCTCCTGTGTTGAACCCTCCACCGGTCCCAATCGGTGAAGAGGCGCCCCCCGTGCCTGTCAGGTTGGTGGTCCCACCAGTGTTGAATCCGCTGCCGCTCGTCGCACCACCGGTTGCGGCCGCCATGCCGCCGCTCGTGGCGCCCCCTGTGAAGACATCTGCGTTGGCGCCTCCCGTGCCGCCCGCCCCAGAGCCGCTGTCGTCGGAAGCGGGGCTGCAGGCCAAGAGAGCAAGAACAACAGTGACTGAACCACCAATAACGCGCGGAGTTCGCATACGTGCCTTGGGCGAAAGCTGGCGCTGCCTGTGCTCAGCGTCTTCGCATCATTGGCGACGCTCTCTCGTTCCTGGCAAAAAGGGAAGCCGTTTCAGCGAACACACAGCGCGTCGTTTGTGATGCCGTGCATTGCTGCGGCAATGATCGAGTCGGTGTGTATGCGTCCGCAGTCATGCCGGGGCGTCGCATGCTGCTATATGCGTTGACGAAACAATGTTCTAGCACGATGTGAACCGTGTCACCTATAGCAGATACAGTTCCGCGTCTCACGCCGCGATATGCTGGCGGAGCAATGATCGGCTCAGCATGCACGCCGGGACAGCGCTGAGCGGCGCGTCTGGGGCAGCCTCGGCATTCGGTCAGAAGGCGCTGGACTGGTCTCGGGGGACGTCGGAAGCGTGCGGCCAGACCACTTCGGCCAGCCTCCGGACCTGCGACCGATGATGCGGCGAACGCCGCGCACGGACTGGCGGTGACAGACGCCGCCCCACAACGGACAGGCCCAGTCTGTTGCAGGCTGCAGAACTCGCCCCGGTTCGTGGACGCACCGCTGACCTCTAGCTAGGATTGCGCCCCAAGCGGCCAACTAGCCGATTCCTCACCCTTAGGTCCGATACGAAGACCCCGTCCCGACGAGCCCCGAATGTCTGAAGCAACCGCGAAGAAATCGATGGATGAAATCATGGCCCTCTGCAAGAGGAGGGGCTTCATCTTCCAGGCCTCTGAGATCTACGGGGGTATCAACGGGTTCTGGGACTACGGTCCCCTGGGCACCCAACTCAAGAAGAACCTCAAGGACGCCTGGTGGAACGACATGGTCGTTCACCCGCCAGTTGGCCCAGACGGAACCGACGTGTCGATGGTGGGCCTCGACTCCTGCATCATCCAGAACCCCCGTGTTTGGGAGGCATCCGGACACATCGGGGGCTTCAGCGACCCCATGGTGGACTGCAAGGAGTCCAAGCGCCGATACCGAGCCGACCACCTCCAACTGCTGAGCACGGCCGGGGCTGACCGCTCGTACGCATTCGTCGAAGGAGACGACGCTGGGCGGGAGAAGGCACTGAAACTGCTGACCAAGTACGCGCGCAGGACTCTCGAGCCTTCGGAGGTCGAAGCGAAGCCGTTGACGGCGGTTCCCAAAGAGCGCTTGTTGACCACCGTTGGCCCGGACGCCAAGGAGCCGGGCACCCTCACCGAGCCACGCGCGTTCAACCTGATGTTCAAGACCTACGTGGGTGCCACGGCGAGCGAAGACGATGTCGCGTACCTTCGCCCCGAGACGGCACAGGGGATCTTCGTGAACTTCAAGAATGTCCTCGACACGTCGCGGGTGAAGCTCCCGTTTGGAATTGCCCAGATGGGCAAAGCCTTCCGCAACGAGGTCACGCCGAGGAACTTCACCTTCCGATCTCGCGAGTTCGAGCAGATGGAGATCGAGTTCTTCTGCCATCCGTCCCGGACGCGGGAATGGTACGCCTATTGGCGCGATCTGCGGGTCAACTGGTGGCGCAGCATGGGCCTGCTGAGCGAGAATATGCAGCTCCGCGAGCACGATCGCGACGAGCTGGCGCACTACGCCAAGACCGGAGCTGGAACCAGCGACATCGAGTACCGGTTTCCCTTCACCTACCCAGGTTTTGGCGAGCTTGAGGGGGTCGCAGATCGCTCCAACTTCGATCTCACGCAACACCGCGAGCACTCGAAGGTCAAGTTGGAGTACTTCGAAGCAGAAACGAACGAACGCATCGTACCCCACGTCATCGAGCCGTCGGCGGGTGCCGACCGGGGCGTTCTGGCGATTCTCTGCGAGGCCTTCACACCGGATCCGACACGGCCCAGCAAGGTGTTCATGAAGTTCGCTCCGCGGGTTTCGCCCATCAAGGCTGCGGTGTATCCGCTCGTCAACAAGGACGGGATGCCCGAAACCGCGACTCGCCTGTACCGTGAGCTGAACAAGCGCTTCGGATTCATCGAGTACGATGCGAAACAGTCAATCGGCAAGCGTTACGCACGCATGGATGAATCCGGGTGCCCGTTCTGCTTCACGGTCGACGGCGACACGGCCAACGACCAGGCCGTGACCGTGCGCCATCGCGATTCCCAGCTACAGGAGCGGATCGGCATCGATCGCGTGAGCGATTGGCTTGCCGACGCTCTCGCTAGGTAAACGCTACGAGCCATCAGGTCCGCTGAGCTCACCATGCTCCGCGGTTCGGTCGAGATCCGGAAGCGAAGCGCGGCAGACGGCGCTCGACAGCCTGCTCGAGCCGTATGGCGGCCTCGGAAGCAGCGGGCGTGAACGGCACATGTCCGCACGCTTCATTGCCGACGAATTCAGGCAACTGGAGGCCACGGCGTTCTTTGTGCCATCCCTCTTCTTGGGGGTGGCGGTCTTCCTGCTCAGTATCATCGTCGGCCGAGTAATCGCCACGCAGCGAGCACAGATGGCCCCCCTGAAGGCCCTGGGCCACCGCAACACGACGATCGCGATCCACTACCTCGAGTTCACCGCGATCGTGGTGGTCTGTGGTGCCATGCTGGAATGGGGTATTGGCTACGGCTTGGGCATCGGCATGCTGGGAATGTGTGCGGACTACTACCGTTTCGCCCGAATCGACTACTACCTTTCGATGCGCGAAATGGTCGTTGGCATCCTACTCGCGCTCACCGACGGGTGCCTGGCGACGCTGGGAGCCCTGCGACGTGCCGTACATCTGCAGCCAGCAGAGGCCATGCAACCCGCGGCACCAGCCATCGACCATCGTACCCTCGTTGAAAGGCTGGGGCACGATCAGGTTCTCTCGCCTCCCGCGAGGATGGTACTCCGAAACCTCTCCCGGCGCCCGCTGCGGGCACTTGCGTCCTGCATGGGCGTGTCGTTCGGCGTTGCCCTGCTGGTCACCGACATGTGGCACGCTGCGTGCTCCATTGCCCTCGACTCCCGAAGCAGCCAAGCCATCCGCTCCCCAGCATCCAACGCGGCGCCTCTCCTAACCGAGCAGGCTGGCCCAACCGCAGAGTGAGAACCTCCTTCCAAATTGAAGTCCGCAAGGACTCTTTCATGCTCACAGCAACCACTATTTGGACCAAAAAAGACTTCGCGCGATGAGCGGATCAGCGAAACAGCTGGCATCTCTGGCGGAGGCAGAAATGGCGGAGAGGAAGCCCGCCCGAGCCAGTCGCCGCAAGCGTTGCGGCCGAAAGGGCCGAGGGCAACATTCGTGTCGCCCTCCGCGAGAAATGTACCAATCGCGCGTCTTGCGTACTTCGACATCTCGCCGAGGCAAAGCGAGAGGAACCCTCGCGGTGGCCATGCTACGACTATGGCGATTTGGAGGTCAGCGTGACCAAAGACACTAATCAGTCCTCGCGCCTATCTCGGCGCACCTTCATTGGCTCGGTGGGTGCGGTAATAACCGCTGGCGTCGCATGCAGTAGCGAGGGCGACGGCGCGGGCAACACTGCAACCGGGGGAGTTGGTGATGGTACCAGCGGCGCGCCGCCAACGGGCACTGGGGGCGCGTCGGCAAGCACGGGGGGAGCTTCCCCGACCACGGGCGGAGCTTCCCCGACCACGGGGGGGGCTTCGCAGGGAACGGGCGGGTCCTCTGCTACCACAGGCGGCTCATCCCCGACCACGGGCGGCTCGTCCTCGACCACGGGCGGAGCTTCGCAGGGAACGGGCGGGCGCGGCCAGAACACCGGCGGAGCCTCGCAAGGAACGGGCGGGCGCGACCAGAACACCGGCGGCTCCAACGAAAACACTGGGGGCTCTTCGGCGACTACTGGGGGAACGTCGCAGGGCACCGGTGGTCAAGGCCAGAATACTGGCGGCAGCAGCCAGAACACCGGCGGTTCCGAGAACACGGCAGGCACCTCGAGCGATACGGGTGGCGCGACACCGGGTGAAGGCGGGACGACCGGAAACGCCGGCAGCTCCGGAAACGCCGGCAGCGCGGGCAGCGGCAACACCGAGACGGCCTATGTGGCAATGGTCAGAGCGTCCGAGGCCAGCGCCGACTGGGCTACCGCGACGGAAAGGGCCATCGAGCTAGCCGGAGGTCTGCCAGATCTCACGGGGCAAACCGTAATGCTGAGGCCCAACGTGATTTCCGCCGATCCCTCGCCCACCACCACCAATCCCGAAGTCATCAGGGGGGTAATCCGGGCGGTGAAGAAGAAGGGAGCCGCGACGGTCTACGTCGCCGACGACGGATGGGCCGCGAGCAGCACGACCGCGGCCATGGAATCACTGGGCATCAGTGCCGTGTGCTCGGAAGAGGGCGCCACGCCATTGGATCTGAAGGGAGGGAGCACAACAAGAATGACGCCCCCCAACGCATCGGCGTGGCCCAATGGTATCAACTTCTACACCGCGGTCCTCGACGCGGACTTCGTCGTGAACGTGCCGGTCTGCAAGAGCCACGCGATGGCGAACTTCACTATGGCTCTGAAAGCTTGGTACGGACACGTGCCGAGTGGGGACCGCGACCACAGAAACCTGGGCGACCAGATCGCCGAGCTGCACCTAGCGAGGCAAGAGGACTTCGTCGTGTTGGACGCCACGAAAGCGATGGTGACCGGCGGACCGCAGAGCGGTACGGTCGCAGAGCCGAAGATCGTGGTTGCTTCCCGTGATCCGATCGCCGCGGACGTAACCGGCCTGTGTATTCACAAGCACTTCGGGACCGGGGGAGGCGCGGTCGCCAACTTGGGTGTGTGGGAACAGCAGCAGATCACCCGCGCCATGGCACTCGCTTTCCCGGGCTGGCTAAACGCCAAGACGGACTACACCTACGTGTCCGAAGGGATCGACGAACATGCCGAGATCATGGCATTACGCGATGAGTAGGGCGCCCGGTACCCATCCGCGCGTCGCCCTGTCTCTCCTCGCCGCTTGCTGGTGCGCGGTGAGTTGCGGTAACGACTCGCCTACCGGGGATTCCACGGAGAGCGGCGGGAGCGCGCCGGCCTCGGGAGGCGGACCCGGTTGGAGCACGGGTGGAGCCTCGGTCTCGACGGGAGGCACGCAGACTGCTACTGGCGGCTCGAGCTGTGCCGAGGCCGTTTCCGGAGCGCGAGTCCACCCAGGCAACTACGAGTACAAGGGATGCAACGCCGATGGCTGCCACATCGGCTTCTCGGGCGGTTGGCTCTATCCGAATCCCCGAGGAGGCTATTGGGTCCCGGATGCGACCATCACGGTTCAGAATCCCGATGGCTCGGTGGTCACCGCGTACTCAGCCACCGACGGCTTCTTCGCGCTGATCGGTGACTCCGGCAAAGTGGGCAGCATTCAGGCACCCTACGTGCCCTGTGTCAGCAAGTGCCCCACGACCGCCGTCTGTGGTTCGAGCGCGAGCCACACGGACATCGACTGCCAAACCAGCAACTGTCACGGTTCGCCCAACCTTCGGGTCTACCTGCCCATCGAAACCAACGGCGTGGGAGGTAGTTCCGGAACCGGTGGCGCGCCGGAAGACCCGAATTGTGTTCCCGCGGCACTCGGGGGGCCGGTCACGCACCAGGTCGACGACGTCAACCACCAGCCCTGTCGAATCTGCCATGACGGCTCAGATCCGAACCTCGCGCTATACACCGGGGGATTCGTCTTCGACGGCGTCGAATCCGACGCTGGCGTCGTCGGACAGGCCACGGTCACACTCACGCACCCCGACGGTACCGTCGAGTCGGCGGCTTCCGGAATAACCGGCATGTTCGCCTTTCCGGGCATCCCCACTGCACCGTACACCCCCTGCATCAGCAAGTGCCCCGACACCACCTGCGCAGCCGCGGCCCACACGACAACGGACGACTGTCGCAAGTGCCACGTCGACGACACCCGGCTTCACCTGCCCTGAGCGCCCCGACGCGAAGTCGCGACCGCTGAAGGACCAGTCATGCCAGGCGCATGCGTTCACGGCTCCAAGAAGCGCCGGGAACGAGCCGCCTCGGGCGCAAGGCGCGGCAAGCACCGGCGCGGAGCGTGCGTGGTACGTGAGCAGCGGAGCGGAGCCGCAACTCCCCAAGTCCCCCCACTCGAGCATTGTCCGAATGGGACCCCACGCCGTACCCCTTCGCGAGGCAGATCGCGGTCGGTCCTCCATACTGGGCGTGAGTCGATGCTGCCAGACAAGGGCACTGGCCCCCCACCGCTGGACGCACTCAGCCGCCCGGCCCCCGACCCCGCTCAGCTCTTGCCTGAGCGGGGTGTCTTGGGCAGCAGGCGGACGACCCAACAGACTCCGCCGTAGTCAGGTTCGCGCCGCGTCCGCCTGTCAGCTGAACGAGTCCAGCTAGGGGCTGCTGCATCCGCGGATGCCGCGTTGGCCGTCGCGGTGCGTGTCGCGCACTCTGGTGCGCTCCGCGCGTTCCTCAAGGCCACCTCGCCTCACTGCAACCTCAATCTGGAGCTGTGCGGCTCGGGACGAGACAGACTGGCTGCCCCCAAGCGTGACGCGAGGGAAGCCAGTCGTCGTCGCCTGACTCCGTCAGTTCCAGCGATAGGCCTCCATCTCGCCTTCCTGCCCGACCCAGTCCTGGGCGGAGCCATCGTAGAACTTCACGTTTCGATACCCCTCAACCTGAGTGAGCAGATACCACCACGCGCTCGCGTAACCACCGACACCACAGTAGACGATTACCTCCCGCCACTTGTTCCACCCCACGACGCCCTGCGCCATCGCGCCCAAGATTTCCGGATCGTTGTAGGTTCCATCCTCGAGCCAAATCCACGGCGAGGGCAAGGAACGCGCTCCAGGGATATGCCCCGCCACGGGTGCATAGGGTTCAGCAACCACTCCGAAGTACACGTTGGGATCCCGATTGTCGATGATGACCGACTGCCACCGGTGTCCCTCGACGTAGGCCTTGTCGACGATCATCCTTTCGTTCGCGCGCCCGTCGAAGACAACAGGTTCACGGATGACGTCGTCGTTCTCCGTCGGATACTGGTCGGCAACCCACTTCGAGTGGCCGCCGTCGAGAATGGCCACGTTGGGTAGCCCCGAATAGATGAGCGTGAATGCGACCCGAGTCGCAGCAGAAAGGCCGTAGGCAGGAGCCGGATCGCCCGGATTGGGTGCGGAAACCACCACCACTCGCGAGTCGCGGTCGATACCAAGCGCACCGATGGCCGGATAAAGATCCGCGGGCTCGGGTACCTCCAACAGAAGCCCGTCGGGCATCACAGCCCACATCGAGCCAACGACCCCGAAGGGCGCGCTCACGGCGTTCGGGATGTGCCCCGCCGTGTAGTCTTCGTCAGACCGAACGTCGAGAATCACGAGCTCGGGATCATCAAGGTTGTCCGCCAGCCACTCGGTAGAAACTAGTGGTTCAATCGTTCGAGACGGGGCCACCACCGTTGGCACGGCAGCCGGATTCCAGGCTTCCGACACCCGAGAATAGGTCGCCGCAGTCGCCAGCATTGGCGCGAGGGCAAGAAGAATAGTACGCGAATTCAGGCCGGTTCTCTTCATCGGTGTGTCCTTTTCTTTGTCTACCTGCAGTTCACAAGCCACGTCTCTCCGTACTCCGCGGCGCCCGCACCGATGGTGAGTTAGCGCCCGCGAACACGTCGAAAACGTTGGCTAATGCCCAGCCACCATAACGCAGCGGGCTGATACCTTAGAACATTCTTTCCAATGACGGTAGTGCATAAACGCTCACCACGGCTCGCCTCCCATAGACAGCACGGACGACCAAGCCCCCAAAGCCCTCCACCGTCCTGCCAACACACCAGTCACACACGCTTGCTTCTGGATTCATCCTTCTGCGTTCATCGTCTGAGCGCAAAACCGCCAAGCTTAACACACCGGCGCGGTTCGTCGACGATGCGCCCGGGAGCGTCCATGAGATTGGCAGCCTTAGAGCACCGATCAGTCTGTCTCATCACTTTGTCTCACGCGGAGACCAGTCTGTCTCACGCGGAGACCAGTCTGTCTCACGCAGAGACCAGTCTGTCTCACGCAGAGACCAGTCTGT
>CAYRKE010000120.1:0-23417 GCA_964424695.1 uncultured Polyangiaceae bacterium | reverse complement strand
CCGCGGCGCGGGGTCCCACTCAGCTATGGCTGAGTGGGGGCGCCGGGGGTGGGGCCCCACCCCAAAGGGATGCGCCACTTGATGCCACTCCTTCCACTGTCCGAGATTTGTGACCGCTGATTTAGCAGTGGAAGCTACTGGCCATAGAAACGCGCCAGGTGCGAGGACGCCGGAGCCGCGTAGAACGGTTCGCAGGTGCCGAGGGACTACCGCTGCACAAAGTTGTGGTGGACTCGAGCACCGATCGCGCGACGTAAAAGCACGAGCGGCTGACGCGCGGCTGACGCGCGACTCGCCCTCGCACACGCAGTCCGGGAAAGGCATTTTGCTGAGCTGCCAATGATGACGCACGGTTCCACGTCGTCGTGGCCGACACCACGCATCTCCGCTATCCTTCACTCAATCCGCAGCGTCGATTCCAACGGAGACATCGAGATGCGCAGTACCGGTCAGGCCGAATTGGGCGTGTTGGCTGACAGCTCGAGAAGCCTCTGCGCGATCCGCAACGTCCTTGGTGGCTGTCGTGGCTTCGCGTTCGTACCCATCGAAGTCGACGATCTTGCGGTCGCCCATGAGCTCGCCGAGAGACTTGGAAACCTTGGTCACCGGGTGAGGGTGTTGGCCTCCGCAAGCCCTTCGGGATGGCCTGGAATCGTCGACGCCCTCTTGACAGCGCCTCGACGGAGGGTCGACGCCACGCTAGTAGCAGCGGACATCTCACTGGGTTGTGACGAGGCCCTCGCTTCGCTCGATGCCAGACTCTGCGCCAATTCGGTTGGCCAGGACATGCGACTGCTCTGGTGTGGACCACGCAGCCTGCTCTGCAGAACGGTTGAGCGTGCGCCGCGCCTGTGGGCCGCAGCCCTGAGTGGAACGCCAGTCACCCTGCGCCCACCGTTGACGGCTGGCGGGGAATTCGGTGTCGAACTCGACTGCAGCGAGATCCTGCTGGGCCATCTGCGAGAGCTCTTGGCGGCCGCCCGCCAGCGGAGTGAGCTGGAGGAAGCGGTAAGGCTCGCTCGGTGTGCAACCTATGAGCTCGTTGCCCGAGGAAGGGCACGGGAGGGGCTGGCTCTCAGCCAGGATTTCGCGAGTTGGCTCGATGAACGGGCCTGCAAGTATCCCGAGATCAGTGCCCGCGCCAGGGCGTGCCGAACCCAGATGGTGTCATTCGCTCGATTGGTACTCGCCCGAGATCCTGGGCTCCTCGAGAAAGCGCTGGAGCTGCAGGGACCGTTGCCAGCTCCGAGTGACGAGTCTCCGTCGACGACTCGCCGGCCGACGCAGCGGCCGACGCAGCGGTCGACGCTGGGTGCCGATGAGCCACCAGAACCTGAGAAATCCGAGCGACGCACCATGCCCCGGGTCCGGTCGCGCGATTGGAGTGCCCTGCCCCCGAGTGGCTGCAAGACCTGCGGCGGCACGCGGAGGTGTCTGACGTGCGGGGGCTCAGGCCGATGGTATCAAGGTCTGCTGGACGAAGAAGAGTGCTCCTCGTGCTGCGGCACTGGACTCTGCCCCGACTGCTAGAGCCACAAACAGCTGAGCAACAGGCAAACCGAATCGTCGCGTCCCGCACGCAACTCGAGCACCCACCAGCGGATAGGATTCAGAGCGCCTCTGGCACTACTGCCGGAGACTTGTCTGAGAGGACGCCCACCGATCTCAGTTTCCGGCTTCGTTTCGCTGCGCTTCCGGTGCTCACGTCCCCTAAGTACGCTCCGCTCCGGGTCTCGCGTGACTTCGCCAGATACCGAGCTTGACGGGCGGGCTGCGTGAGAGTCTTCGGCAGTAGAACTGGCGGAGTCGCCACGCAGAAGCGGGACGGCTCTGCCGGCGCGCGAGAATAGCGATCGGATCGCGGGGCTGACTCGCGTGGACCCCCAAATCGACCTGTGAGGCCTGACCGGAATTTCACGCGTGAAATGTGGTGCAGGTGCTTGGTGCCAAATCGGTGACAGGCATGGCACGTCTCCGGCGGAGTGGGTTGGCATCTTCCCATCGCTCGCCCATACGTTTCAGTCTCGTGGAGTTCTGACCGTTAATGGCGGTGGATCCGTGGACGGAGGTCTAGTGTGGCGCAAGGCGATGAGACGGCCCGAGGCAACGTGGAGCTGTTTGGTACGGGTGAGCCAGCATCGTCCGCTCGGGCCGGCCGCAGCAGTGCGCAGGATCCGGTGAGTCTCACCACGCCACAGGCGGCGGTACTCCTCGTCGATGACGACGCACTGTTCCGGGTCTCGCTGGCACGCCAACTCACTCGCGCAGGGTACACGGTAGTCCAGGCAGCCAACGCCGAGACTGCGCTGGCCCACGTCGAGTCGACGGCCTTTGACCTCCTGCTGACCGATGTGAACATGCCGGGGATGGACGGGCTCGAACTCCTCCGGCGGGTTCGGGAATGGGACGCCCTCGTCTCGATTGTGCTCATCACCGGTGAACCCAATGCCGCCGCCGCCGGAAACGCGGCTGCTCTGGGCGCCATGCACTACCTCATCAAGCCGGTCAACCCCTCCCAGATGCTCGAGATCGCGAGCCGGGCGGTGCGCATGACTCGTCTTGCTCGCCTCCAACGGATCGGAGGAAACGCCATCGGCGGGGTCTTCGTCGATGAGCCAACGCACCGCATTGGGCGTGATGCCCAGCTAGCAAGGGCTCTTGGGTCGCTATGGCTCGCCCATCAACCGATCGTGCGCGCAGACAATCACCAGGTCGTGGGATACGAGGTCCTGATGCGATTCGAGGATGCGTCGCTCGAAGGTCCCGCTGCTCTGCTGGCGCTGGCCGAGGAATGCGGCCGCCTCCCCTCCGTGGGACGAACAGTTCGCCAATGCGCAGCTCGCTCTGCTGCCCTGGAAACCCAGGGTACGCTCCTCTTCGTCAACCTACACCCTCGAGATCTCTGCGACGAATCCCTGCGTTCGCCGAACGCGCCGCTCACCAGGATCGCTCGCCGCGTCGTGCTGGAAATCACCGAACGGGCGAGCCTCGAGGGCATTCCGGACGTTGGAGCGATCATCAAGGATCTCCGCTCCCTTGGCTTCCGTCTGGCCGTGGACGACCTCGGGGCAGGATACTCCGGCCTCAGCAGCCTCACCCTCCTCGAGCCCGAGGTAGTCAAGCTCGACATGTCACTCGTGAGAGACATCCACACCAGCCCGTCGAAGCGCCGTATCGTCGCGGGGCTCATCTCACTTGCGCGCGAGCTCGACATGCAGGTAGTGAGTGAGGGCATCGAATCCTCTCCTGAGCATGACGTCCTGGTTGAGCTCGGCTCGAACCTGCTGCAGGGATACTACATCGGCAGGCCGAGCCGGGCGCCGCTGGCTCCTTCGCTTTCCGCGTGAGAGGTCGGGGCGAGTGGTCGCGCGGCGCGGTCCCACCAGCGCCGTCCCGCAGCGCAACGCAGAGATCCCAACGATAACCGGGCTACCGTCGGCCATCTGACCGTTCTCGGGAGGTGTGGGCTCATCCGCTTCGCCACCACCGACATCGGACTGCTGCACACCGGCCGCCGAGCTGCACGGGCAGTCGTCAGAGAAGAAACGGGCTATGCTTGCGAGACGTCGCCGGACCTCGAGTCGCTGAGGAGCGTCGAAGAGAATCCGGAAGCACGCTTAATCTTGGAGAACAGCTTCGATGACAGTGCTTGGCTTCACCTGGTTTCGCCGCGTGTCGTGCGTTGGTCTCGGGCTCACGGCCGTGGCTGCATGCTCGGCAGGAGGCTCACCTCCGGGTTCCAGCGACGGGGGCAACGGCGATGACAGCGGTACGGTAGCCTCAGGCGGCGCCACGGAGATCCCACGGGGAGGACAGGGTGCGAGTGTGAACCTGGACCTCGGCGACGTGGAGCAACACGCTACGCCGGCCACCTACTGTCTGCCAGAACCCTTTCCGAAGAACTACCCGGTTTGGTGCTTCGACAAACCATCGGGCCCTTGGGCAGAAGCGCTTCAAAAGGCCCTATGGTTCTTCAACGTCAATAAATCGGGGCCCGGCGTCTACTGCACAGACGTGCAATGGCGCGGGGACGCGCATCTTGGGGACGGTCATATCAAGCTGGACCCGGCCGATCCCAACGGGGTCGAACACCTCTCCCAGGCGTTCATCGAGCAGAACCGTGACGTGCTCGACTCCGACGGCAACGGTGAGGTCGATCTGGCGGGCGGCTATCACGACGCGGGCGACTACATCAAGTTCACCCTGACGACGGCGTACGCCGCCTCGATGATCGCCTGGAGCATGCATGAGTACCCGGATGCTTACCTGGCGACCGGGTTGGCGGACGAAGCCCTGGGGCAGATCCGGTGGGCCGCCGACTACTTGCTGAAATCGACCTTCATCCGTGATGACGGGGACCCCAGCACGATCGATCCGCTCGTGGCATTCGCCCATCAGGTCTCCGATGTGTCGGATCACGCCTGCTTCTGGATGCCGCCAGAGGTTCGTCGTACCGAACTCTGCCCTCGCAAAGCATTCTTCGTGAGCGAAGAGCACCCGGCATCCGACGTCACTGCCGCCGCAGCCGCAACCTTGGCTCTGACCGGTCGCGTCGTATACGACATGCGCAAGACCCAGGCCGATGTCGACTACGCCGAGAAGTGCGTTAACTACGCGAAATCGCTCTACCAGTTCGCGTCGCAGTATCCCGAGGTCACGGCCGGTGACGACGACGGACTCTACGAGTCCAACAGCACCAATGACGATTTGGCCTGGGCAGCGATCTGGCTGTACCTGGTGAATCCAGCGGAAAACGAAGCATATCTTGAAGATGCGGTGGACGGCGAGCGCCCATGGCTCTCCTACGGGTCCCAGGCCGAAATCCTCCGACTCACCGACGCCACCAACACCTGGGTTCCTGCCTGGAGTGAGAGCTCTCCGCAATCCTGGGATTCGATGCGAGCCGGCGTCATCCTCAAGATGGCGCAGATCTCCGCGGCTCGAGGTGATGCATCAGCCGCGGATTGGACCGATGTCGCACGACAGATGTCTCTCGACTTCGTGAGCCGGAGCGACCCGAACAACGGCGGCACCCCAGACGGGTTCTATGTCTACATGGACTGGGGCTCGGCGCGCTACAACTCGGCGGCACAGTTCACCAGCCTGCTCTTCACCAAGTACTTCCCGGACGACGAAGCCACACCCGTGCTGGAAGACTGGGCCGAGGGGCAAATGGACTACATCATGGGGAAGAACGCTCTCGGTAAGTCCTTCATCATGGGCTACACCGACAGCTACCCGTCACAACCCCACCACGCGGCGGGTCATGCTTCGATCTACGGCGATCCCGCAGTCCCCGCGGAGAATCGCCACATCATCTGGGGTGCCCTGGTGAACGGACCCAAGGCCGACGGCACGCACGAGGACGTGCGCACCGACTTCGGGCAGAACGAGGTCACCATCGACTATAATGCCTCGCTCGTCGCCGCACTGGCAGCGCAGTACCCAACCCGGGGACTCGGGCAATGCCCGATGATCGCCTTCCCTCCCCTCGAGCAGCCCATCGATGAGTTCTACGCCATGGGAAGCCTCAACACCGAGCTCGGCGGTTGCCGAACGCAGGTCCACGTCCGCACGGTGAACGAGACCATTCACCCGCCGCGCTATGACCAGACGCTGACGACTCGCTACTGGTTCGACGCCACCGAACACCTCGCGGCTGGACTCGACCCTGCCAGGGTAGTGACCCTGGACGTATTTCGTGACACCGGCGAGGGCTATACGCCGAGCGACCCCACGGGTGTGACGGGTCCGATCGCCTGCGACGAGGCAGCCGGCACCTACTACTTCGAGTTCGACTACACGGGCGCCCTCTTCTGGGGCGAGATTGCCGCAATTGGGGCACCCCGCGAACTTCTGATCGACTACGGAGTCGAAAACAATCCTGGTTGCGTCTGGGATCCGACCAACGACTGGAGCGTGCAATTCCTGCCAGTAGCCAGCAACACGGGTGTCGTCAAGACGCCGTACATCACCGTCTACAGCAACGGCGAGCTGATCTGGGGCGAAGAGCCTCCCTGTAACGGCGAGCAGCGGAAGGTCGAGCCTCCCCCACCCCTAGTGTATGTGTATTGAGACGGCAGCTCATGAGGCAGGTGTGCTCAGGATGACCAACGCAAGAACCGTCCGTGCCCTATTTTCGCTCCTCGGCTTCGCGCTCGCCGCCGCGTGCGGCTCCGACGACACGGGCACGGAAAAAACGCCCGAAGAACCTCAAGGAGGGAGCCCCGCCGCTGGGACCGGCGGGAGCGCGGCCATGTCCTCCACGCCGAGCGGAGGCGCTGGATTCGCCGTCGAAGGGCAACCGTGGGCAGAGGAGGGCACCGCAGGTGTGGGGCTCGTCAGCGGAGTATTTGGTGATCCGCTGAACATCGGCACTTCTCCGGTCGAGCCTGTCGACTGCACCCACCCAGCACCGGGCACCTGCGATTGGGCGCGCGTCGACGAAGGGTGTTGCTCCGACTACCAATGCATCCACGCAACAACCGATCCCGACGACTCCTGGCCGATCCAGGCGTGCCAGGCCCTGGTCGACTGCATCCGTACCGAGAACCCCGGTTGCTCGATCGCAACGGATCCTCTCTGTGCTGCCCGAAACGGTTCAGAAACGTCGGTTTGCACGGAGCCGTACGAGACCGGAGGCACAACGGATGAAGGCTCGGCTTCGGCGTTCGTCCGAGCGGCGATCACCTGTGTCTGCGGCTACTGACGCCCTGGACGGTCAGCGCGGATCCTCAGGAAGGCCGTCCACCGCACAGGGGGCGACTCGTGGGAAGAAGGGCGGTCGCGCTCAAGGACCGGCGCGCGAGCCGGGCGCCGCTTGGTCTCTGCACGGACGGTCGTCGAGGGTCGAGACAAGGCACACGGTCCCGGGAAGTGGGCCTATCAGCCGGTTCCGCTTCATCCCCCTAGCGAACCGAATGCTCTCCAGCTAGCGTCGCCACGATGCCGAGCACAAGCCCTCCGCCGGCAGACGTGATGACGAGTGAGCGGGTGCGTGACCCGGATGCTTGGCTCGCGTTTGTGGCTTGGGCGGTGGTGGCGTTCTCGTCACTTCAGATCCTGCTCTACTCCTTTGGTAGAGATCAGGGCATTTACGCTCTGGTCGGCGCGGGCATCTTGGACGGCAAGGCGCCGTACGCGGACCTGTGGGACTTCAAGCCGCCAGGAATTCATCTCGTCTACGCCCTCGCCCAATGGCTCCTCGGCCGCACCATGCTGGCGCCGAGGTTGCTGGAAGTCGCCGGACTCTTGGGGATGGTGTTCGCGTTTCGGGCTCTCTCGTTCGAGTGGTTCCTGAGTCGCCTTCCTGGGCTCATCGCCGGCGCGGTTACCATGCTGGTCCACGCGCAACTCGAGTTCTGGCACACCGGTCAGCCCGAAGCCTTCGGCGGCATGGTCACCGTGTTTGCCCTTACCCTGGTGGTTGGGGAACGGTTTCCGAGACAAAAACCCTGGACGTGGGCGACGGCTGGCATGCTTTTCGGCGTTGCCTTCCTGCTCAAGCCACCACTGGGGGGAGGTGCGCTCGTTCTGGCTGCCTACCTCTTCACGCGCCGCCGGCAACGCGGCGCCTCGGTTCTGCAAGCGCTTGCGCCAACGCTGGTCATGGCGGCCTCGGCGATCCTCGTACTCGGCGCGTGTCTTCTCTGGCTCTGGTGGACCGGCGCGGTACGGGCAACCCTGTGGACCTTTGCGGAGTTCACCCCGGGTTACACGACGCTCGGTTGGATTGGGCGCTCAGGGCCCGAACTCTTCTACGACGCTTTCACAGACGTCTTCATACGCTTCTCGGCGCTGTTACCTCTCGGTGTCATGGCGGCGTTGTTGCTTCAGGCACTCCACGTCCGGGAACGCGAAGCGCTGCTCCTCCTGCTGGGATTGATCTGCGTGCACGCGGCAGGTATCGCGATGCAGGGCAAGTTCTTCGCGTATCACTATTCCGCCACGCTACCCCTCGTGGCTCTGATCGCAGGGCTCGGCTACTACAAGCTGTGGCGACGCATGTTCGTCTCGGGCTTGAGCGGCATGGTCGCTTTCGTTGCATTCATTGTCGTCGTTGGCTCGATGAGAGCCGGCGTGCAGGACCTGTCCCAGTCGTTCTGGTGGAGGAGCCGTGTCCGCATGAGCTACCTCCTCGGAATTGGCGAGGCATCAACCCGGGAGTTTCTGGACAAGGAGCTCTACTCCGTTGCCGACTTCGACTTGGATCGGGCTCGCCGTGCCGCCCTGGAGCTACGTCGGCTGACCTCCAAGGAAAACGCCGTCTACATCTGGGGTTTCGAACCCATCGTCTACTGGATGGCGGAGCGCGAGCCGGCTTCTCGGTTCATCTACAACGTCCCTCAACGGGCCGACTGGGGCAGCGACACAGCCAAAGTCGAGCTCATGGAGTCACTCGACAAGAACCGGCCGCAGGTCGTCCTAGTGCAGCGCGGGGACGTCTTCCCAGCCGTGACCGGCAACTGGTCGGATAGTGCCGATGCACTCGCGGCCTTCCCCGAGCTCGACGAATGGCTGCGGCGCGAACTGCGCTGGTCCACTGGGGTCGAAGGCTTCGATGTCTACGAACGGCCTGACGCTCGGACCAGGGTTCAGTCCAAGTGATGGCTCCAGCCAACGTTTTGGTGATCAGCAGGGTATGCGCTCGCGGCCCCAATGAGCGCGAGCCCTGGGCACCCTTGCGCTGCCAGCGCAGCGGGCACCGGAGCGAGAAGCCACGTGGGTGCATGAGTACCGGAACACAGCCGCATGCCCCCGGTGGCGTCCGCACTCGGGGATTGCCGGAGGGGGTACCTGCACCGTGGCCTCTTCGCGCACGGCGGATCGCGGCCGTTCCCCGTGCAGGGCGTGAACGGATACCCGACAGGTCGGGCTCGGCCCTGTGCTAGCGTGAACCGCGGCGGCGTGGACGGGATGATTCGAGAGCGAGACCCACTTGGCCTCCCAACGGCAGGCGCTAGCCTCGAACGGTTCTGTTGTCTCGTTGCCGCGGCGGTGAGCGTGTGGCTGCTGATGGTGGGCCTGTGGGAGATAGCGGGCCCCTTCGGTGCGGGACACGCCGCAGTCGTACCAGCACGCGGCATCATCGCGGAAAACATGCTGGAGTGGGGCGTTCTGGGTCCCGTGCGCACATACACCGTGGGCCGTCCGGGGCCAGAGATGATCTACGCGAATCATCCCTGGGGCTCGTTCTGGCTCCAAGCCGTGTCGATGAGCCTCTTCGGTCGTCACGAGCTCACCTTTCGCGTGTTGCCCGTCCTCCTGACGGCAACAATGCCCTGGTTACTCTGGGCTCTGGGACGTGCACTCTATAGCCCGCCCGCTGGCGCCATCGCGGCGCTCGGCTACGGATCGCTCCCCATTGTTCTTGGCTTCGCCAATTTCCCAGGGTTCGAGGGTCCGGTGTCCTTCTGCTGCGTTCTAGTAGCGTGGGCGTCGCTCAGGCTCATGCAAACCGGGCAACGACGCTGGCTAGCCACGGCCTGCTTGGGCTTCCTGCTCGGATACCACACCGATTGGGGATTCTACGTCTTTGCCGGATTCACGGTGGTCGCTTTCGTCGTGCTCCACGGCGGACTGCCGCGAGCATGGTTCGGAACCGTGAACCGGGGGGCTCTGGCAGTGTGGGCGGCGTCCGCAACAACCATTGGCGTGGCGTCTCTCGGCTTCTACTGTTGGGCTTTTGAGCCTGCTGGTGGTTTCGAAGCCCTGATGGCCCAGGGCAGGTTCCGCGCCGGCACCCATGACACTCCCCTCTCGGAGGTGCTGGAACGCCGAGCGTACTGGATCGAGGTCATGTTCACGCCGGCCGCCATATTCGTTGGCAAGATTGCGCTGGCACTCTTCGTGGCTCGGCTCTTCGTCCTGCGGCGCAGCGGCGAAATCCTGCCGCTCGCCATCCTCGGCATGGCAGGCGTTCACTACGTCGTTTTCGAGAACGGCGCCGATGTCCATATCTACTGGCCCTTGCCCTTCGCTCCCTACTTCGCTCTGGCGCTGGGTGTCGTGGGCCACAGCCTGGCGGTGGGTCTTGGTCGCGTCGCACGAGCTGCCTCGTCACACCGCTCGAGCGAACCTCGATGGCGAACGGCTCTGGCGGCATGCAGCCTGTTCTCGGCGTCAATCCTGCCGGACGCGATTCGGGCGCTGGACTACGCCCGCAACACTGGCCTCCGCCTCAACGATGACGGCCATTTGAATCTGCAGGACTTCGACAAGACCGCAGCACTGCGCACGCTGGCCAAGTCCATTCCGGAAGAGCAGATCGTTGGGCTGCATACCTCGGTGTTTCCGAACTGGGCGCAGGAGTGGGTACTCCGACGTCCGGCGCGGATCGCGGGCGGGCCACCTCCAAAGGGGCACTCGCAACATCGGTTCGTGGTCATGGACACCCGGTTCAACGCTGGAACTGAGCTCAGCCGCATCGCAAGAGATTACGCCGTCACCGCGGTAGGGCCATTCTGGCTCGTGGATGGGGCGGGGCAGGCGGGGCAACTCTTGAGTTTTTCTCTGGAGAGCCGTGAGCCTAGCCTCATCGAACGGCTCTTCGTGCAAGCGCACGACCCAATATACTCCGTCGTCCGCGATCCATTCGTCCAATGGGAGCTGGCGGTACACCTGGGAGGCAGGGCGGTGGTCCCGACTGAGACTCCACGGACCGCCGAACAGTGGAGGATCGCCCACAACGTCGCTGTCCACCGTGGCGACAGAGGCCGTGCGCAAGCGCTACTGGGCCAAGTCCTCGACGGATGCGATGGAGCAGTGCAGACCCGCTACGAGGACGGCGCCGAACTGCTCGCGGTGTGCGATGCCGGCGGGGTATCGCCCGAAATGCACCTCTACTTCCGCACGACGGCACGACTCGAGCCGGGTCTGAGGTTCGAAGTGCGCACACGGCTCGAAGCCAAACCGCGCCTGTCCTGGGTGAGGCTCGACGACAAGGAGAAGAAGGTCTCCCCGGGCTTCACTATCGCTCCAGACCTGTGGCGCCCAGGGTTCGTCTATCGCTCGGTCGTTGAACTTCGCCAGCGCCCGGGCAGAGAGCGCTTCTATGGCACGTGGGAACGAGTCGACGGATCGTCCCCACCCCGCGCCATCGGACGCGCTGAGCCAATCGTCCTCCGGGTGCTGCCGTGACGGCCGCCGCCCGCGAAGCCAGACAGTCGCAGACCGCGCTCGGCCGCGCCCGTGAGGTCGCAACGCGGGAGCCGTGGCGCTCGCTGCTCTTGGCCCTGCTGGTGGCGTCCCTGGCAACCTACTCGCGCACCTTCAGTGGTCTCACGGTGCCCAATGAGCGCTCGCGCCTCTACCTCGCCATTGCGGTCGTCGATCACGGTAGCTTTGCCGTCGATGAGGTCGTGGCACGTTTCGGGCCCACGTTGGATCTCGCCAGCTATGGCGGCCATCACTACAGCGACAAGGCGCCGGGAGCTAGCCTGATCGGCGTGGTAGTCTACGGACTCTTGCGGCTCGTCAGCGATGCGGAGACCTGGAGCCTCTGTGACCTGCTCGAAGCGGTTCGGTTTGCAGGGATTCTGCCACTGAGCCTCGGCGGGTTCTTCGTATTCAGACGGCTCCTGCGTGACCGCGGTACAGCGGCCGGGGTGATCGACGCCGTGTCGCTGGCGTGGCTGATGGCGAGCCCGGCATTCCACTATTCTGCAGCATTCTACGGCCACCAGGTCGTCGCGGTACTGGCGCTCACCGCCTTCTTCTGCATCCGAAGGTGCGAGGAGTATACGCCCCACGGCCCACCGCAGTGGGTGTTCGCTTTGCTGGGCGGATCGTGCATCGGCCTGACCCTGCTGTCGGAGTATCAGGCGGCACTGCTTGCGGCAGCTTTGGCGATCTATGCCTTCTCGGGACCGATGCGGCGAGCGCCACGGATTCTTGCCGCAATGCTCGCCCCGATGGCGCTCGGCATCGCGGCGCTCCTCGGGTACGACGCGGTCTGCTTTGGCGGGCCCCTCGAGCTCTCGTATCATCACTTGGCCGATGCCTCGCTTCGCCGCATCCATGAGAGAGGCGTGGGGGGAGTAACCCTACCCAGCACCGAGGCGCTGCTCGGCACCACGCTCAGCCTGCACCGAGGCCTGCTCGCGACGTGCCCTTGGGTACTGGCTGCGATAATCGGTGGGCTGGTGCTGTGGCGACGCGGCGCACGGCGAGAAACGGCACTCCTTGCCGGGACAAGCCTTGCCTTCGTGCTCTTCGCGAGCAGCTCGAACATGTGGGTGGCCGGTTGGAGCTACGGCCCGCGCCTGCTGGTACCAGTCATGGGGTTCATGGCACTCCTCGTGGCTCCGGCGCTCCCGGTCCTGGCAACGTCACGCTTCGGTTCCGCACTCGTGCGTGGGCTCATGGTCGCAGCCCTGCTCGGCTATCAGACGGTACGCGTGACCTTCGCGGAGCTACCTCCCGAGGCCACAAACCCCCTTGCGGACGTCGCGCTTCCGGCAATGCTCCGCGGGCTCCTTGCGCCAAGCATCCCCTCGTCCCTGGGCTGGACGTCAGCGGTGGCCACTCTCCTTCCGTGGTCGTTGCTCGTGCTTTCGGCCGCGGGCGTGCTTCTCTTGGCTCCGTGGCAACGCCCTGCCGAGACCTGCCCGGCACCGGCGGGAGAGCCTGGCGGTGAAGCAACGCCCGCTGGAGCAGCGGCGGAGCCAGGATCGGAGCGGTGTAGCGCAGGAGCACCGGGATCAGTGAGGCCAACGTGGCGGTCCACGCTGCTCGCCTCGGCGTGCGCGATAGGATTCGTCTGGATCGTGGTGGCGTCGGGGTTGGGTTGGAGCAGCGCCGAGCGCGACCGTTTCCTTGCGTTTTTCGAGCGCCTCGCTCTCCACGAGTACAGCGATAACCCCTGCCAGCCTCTGTAATCTCGACCTCGCTGCCCCGAGCTCAGTTCCAGCCTGTACCAGGTCGCAGCCGAAATGCAAGCGTTCCGTGGAGCATGCTGGCCGCCCTCTGCCGTGCCAGTTGCGCTGCCGGGATGCAGGAGGGCAGCATGAGACACGCCATGCGCGATCATCCCGCCCACGTCACCGCTCGGGATCCAGGAAACACAGCACCAGCCCGGGTGCTCTGGGGTCTGGTGTGGCTCGTCGTGGTCGAACTCGTGGGTAGCACTTACGGCGCACCGCTAGTCGTGAGCCTACTCTATTTCGCAGCGGTCGCTCTGATCGTGTACTTCGGTCATCGGGACGAGGCAACAACGGCGAGTCAACCGAGCCAACGCGGCCCGGGGCGACGCATCGCCGGGGGACTGCTGATCGTGCTGGGACTCGCTCTATCAGCGGGCATTTTCAAGGCGCTCTGCGTGCCGGGGCCTGTCGACCTCGTCAGCACTCGCCCCGACGTCGGGTTGCCGGTTGGTCTTCTCGGCTGTTGGTGTATGTCGGTGGGCGCAGCGTGGACGTTGGGACGTGACACCGGTTGGGCGGATTTGGAGCGATTCGGACTTCTCCTGGGGCTCGCTTTCCTTGCTCTTCTGGCAAGCGGGCATCGCGTGCAGGGGCTGCTGGTGTATCCGGTGGAACCCTGGGCGCGGCGGTTGGCAGCAGGGCTCGCACTGGTCGTCGCCATCCTTGCAGCCACGGCCGGCAGGTGGCTCGCCGGACGCTTCATCATCGTGCTACTCGTAGGCGTCGCGGTGCGCGTGGTAGGGCTCGACGTGTGGCAGCCCGACCCAGCCACGCGCGACATGTTGCCACTCGCTCAGAGCGCAGGCGACGCGCTGATGCAGGGTGAACACCCATACCGCGACGCGTATCAGATGCAGCACGGAAGCGTCGTGCCCCTGACGTACCTCCCCGGACTCTGGGGTCTTCACAATCTCCCGCGTCTCTTGGGGCTCCCGCTCCGATTGTCCTCACTCCTCAGTGACCTGGGGATTCTCGCGTCTTTCTGGTGGGTGGTCTCGACCCGCCGCGACGCGGCTAGGCCTGGTTGGCGCTCCGTGGTCGTCGGGCTTGGCGCCGTTTGGATGCTGTCGCCGAGCGTACAATGGAATTACATCTACGCGGAACCTCACCCGTGGTGGGGCGTGATGGCGGTGACACTTGCCAGTGCCCTGCGCGGCAGATGGATGCTGTCGGCGGTCGCCCTCGGCGTCGCAGTAGCTACGCGGCAGTTCGCTTGGTTCATCGCCCCCTTCTGGGGTCTCTGGCTGTGGCGCTCGCACGATCCGGAGCCCGCGCTGCGTCGACTGGTTCTGGCGGGCGCCGTAGCGCTGGGGCTCGTGCTGCCCTTCGCTGCGACTGCCCCGGACTCCTTCTGGTTTGGCACGCTGCGTTGGTTCAGCGACTATGGTCCGGTACATCGCGCTTGGTTCCTGGAACGGCTGGGGTTCGCCGGAAGCTTCTACGCTCGCGGACTCGAGGGCTGGCTCATGCCGCTGCAGGCAGCCGTTGCCGTGGTGGCCTTCGGCGTCGCGTGGCACGCCGGGACTGAGCGGCATCTGCTGCGAGTTCTTGGGGTGAGCTACCCCCTGTTCGTCATGCTCGGCCTCGTAATCTGGGATAGCTTCTATCTCGGTATCTTCGTGCTGGTATCGCTAGTCTGTTTGGGGTTGCCCACTCGAGCAAAAGGGACTTCTCCAGCAGAAGCGGAGGGACAGGTGCGAGCTGTGGCACGTTTGCCGCGGTGGCTCGTCGCCGCGATCACGCTCGAAACCGTGGCGCTCGTGTGGCTCGGCTACGGGTATTGGGCAACCGGAAGTGAGCTGGGTCTCCGCAAGGCCAGCGCCGCCCTCACACATCGCCTGAAGCCCCGGGACGCGGCGCTCGACGTGTCTCGACGAAGATTGGCCTTCGTTCAACCGCCCCTCGCCCTAGACGTTCCCGGCGGGGCGCTCGGCATCACGGGGGAGTTCGACCCGCGCCTCGGGGAGTGGGGCTGGTTCGACGCCCCGCGGCTGGCTCTGCTCTATCGAGCAGAACGGGATCAAGGGCGCTCGCAGCGGCTCGCGAGGCTGGGCGTCCCCGTTGAAAGCGGTGGGGAAGGCTTCTACTCATGGCTCATCGTCGAGCGAGGGATCCCCCTGGGTCGTCTCAGTGCAGGGCTCACGGCGGTGCGCTTGCTCTCGGCAGATGGCAGTGCTGCGGCGCTCGTCGTACGGGATGGTGCGTATCGCATCCCGCAGAAGCCATGGCCCTCCGTCGAGCAGCGGGTGTGCTTCGTTGGCAGTCGGGAGCGCAGCATGCTCTTTGCCCACCCCAGTGACGGGGGCAATCTCGAGCTCACCTTCGCGCGACCGCGCGCCGCAACGCGACTGGTGCTCGTCGCAGGCCTCGACGACCGCGTAGTGCGTTGGGGTCGCGCGGACGTCTGGATCGAGGCAAGCGAAGACGGCAGACCGCTCGGCGCCCTCGATGTCCCGAACGCGCCGGGTCCGGTGTGGAACGTGCTCGCCCTCCCGCTCGCAGACGGTGCGACACAAGTCACGCTGGCCCTCCGCACACCCGACGACCGGCAACGATGGCTATGCGTCGAAGGGCTCTGGCTCTAGGTCCTGCGCACCCCTCGGAGTGGCGTATGAGCCGTGGGCGAGCCACTCCGCCAGAATCACGGGCCTTGGATGGCGTTCGCCCGTGCTCGGCCCCAGACAGACTTCACCGTGCCGCCAAGGATCGTCTTGCGCGAACGGCCGACCCCGGCGCGAGCACACCCCCACTCCTTCAAAGCCTGGCGGAAAGGCCTCTGGCACGAGACTCCAAGAACGTCCGATCCGGGCGTGGTGAGCGGGGATCTATCGTATGGCCACCCCGCGACTGCCTCTCATCCACTCAGTTGCGTGGCCTTTCAGAAATGAACGACACGGGGGCGCGCCAAGCCTTAAGCGCAAACGCGTGCCCGACGGCGACGCTCTGGGAACGTGAGCGCGTCCTGGCGGATGTCACAGACACAAAAGAAACACAGCGGCTCGACGGAGGGGGCACGTCTTGGAGCCGCTGTGCAGGAGACTGCGGCAGCAGGGGAAGCCAGGTGAAGGCTTCCGACTACCGCCATCCCGTTACTTTGCACGTTACGTACCAATTCGTTAACGTCAGATTTTCGACAACTTATGCTTCCAATCGGCGAACAACATTGCACATATGCAATCAGGATACGCGGTAGTGAACGAGTGAACGGCTGTAGGTGCTATTGCTGCGCGAGCCGACATGTAGACACGTGGTCCACGACCGTGCTCAGAGCGCGTGGGTCGTGGCAAGGTCCCGCGTGGTGGTAGCCCGATCCTGGCTCGTGTTCTTGCTCCCAGTGCTCGGGTTGACCGAGCTCGCGTTCCATTTCATCACGGCGAACCGCGCTCCCACACCGCGGGACTGGAAACACCTCCGTTCCGCAGTCGCGGGCGAGCACGAACCTGGCACCCTGGTGCTGGTAAGCCCGCCCTGGGCTGAACCCCTTGCCCGCGCTGCGATGGGCGAGAAGCTCATGTCGGTGCGCCATCTGGCTCGTGCTGACGAGACCAGGTTTGCCAGCGCCATTGAGATTTCGTTGCTGGGCGCCCACCGGTCGGAGCTATCGGGCTGGAAGCTCATCCGCACTTGGGATTCGGCGCCCTTCACGTTGCACCGTTGGCATAACCCCCATGCAACGAGCCCGCGTTTTGACTTTGTCGACGAACTGCAGCCGCCACGCGTGTCGGTAGCGACTCAAATGGGAGGAGCAAGAGCGCCCTGCCCTTGGTCGGAATCCGCACGGCCGAGTTCCGGTGGTCTCGGTGGCCCGCCCAGCCTGCCGAGGAGCCGCTTCGAGTGCTCTTCTCACCCCCTGGTCTCCGCAACTGTCACCATCATCGACGACGAGGGCTACCGCCCGCGGCGCTGCGTTTGGGCACACCCACCGCAAGGGGGCGTGCTCGAGATTACCTATCGCGGCGTACCACTCGGTACCGCACTGCGCGGACATATGGGGATACCCTGGCTGCCCGCCAGAGACGGCTTGGGTACGCCAGTGAAGCTCGAAACCGTCGTGGACGGGGGGGTCGTCGCGACCCAGCGCTACGACGAGCGCGAGGGCTGGCGAGCCTTCGACGTCGACACCAGTGCATGGGCGGGTGGCACCCACGATGTGGTGTGGCGGGTCTCGAGCGAGAGGTTCGAGTACCGGCACTTCTGCTTCGAAGCGAGGGCCGAATGAGATCCCGGCTAGCCCTGCTCGTCGACAACACCCAGGTCCGGGCGCTGCTACTCGCCCTCGCCTATCTCATGGCGCTTCTCGCTTCCACCAATCTCGGCTACGCGCGCGACGAGGGTTTCTACTTTCAGGCGGCGGAAGTCTACGCCCAATGGTTCGAACTGCTGTTCAGGGATCCCGCCGTTGCCCTCAGTCAGAAGGGGGTCGACCCCTACTGGCGGGTCAATTGCGAGCACCCAGCGCTGATCAAGAGTCTGTTTGCCTTGAGCTACTGGCTCCTCCACGAACGCCTCGGTGTCTTCGTCGAGCCCGGCACGGCGTATCGGTTCGTTGGCATGTTGTTCGGCGCCATGAGCGTTGGCGTCATCTACTCGTGGGGAGCGCGCACCTTGGGGCCTCTCGCCGCCCTGACCGCCGCCGGTCTCTTCATTGGGCTGCCACGAGTCTTTTATCATGCCCACTTGGCGTGCTTCGACGTACCGGTCCTCAGCCTGTGGCTCGTCGTAACCTACGCGTACGTCTGGGCCCGGTCATCGTCGAGCTGGGGGCGAGCCGCGCTCGTGGGACTCCTGTACGGGCTTCTCCTGAATACCAAGCACAACGCTTGGATCCTCCCCCCGGTCCTGTTAGTTGAGTGGCTACTCCCCCTGGCGCTCAGGCGCGGCTTGCGGCGTGAGCCCCAAGCGTGGCGCCCGCCTCGAGCGCTCATCGCGATGCTGGTGCTGGGCCCGTTGGTACTGCTGCTGACTTGGCCGTGGCTCTGGTTCGACACGATACCCAGGCTCCGGGCATGGGCACAGTTCCACTTGCAGCACGTCTATTACAACATGGAATTTCTCGGGGAGACGTATTGGAAACCGCCCATGCCCCGGCTCTACGCGCCGCTGATGACGCTCGCGACAGTGCCACTCGTCACCCTGGCCCTATTCGGGCTCGGAGCGTACCAGGGCCTTTCGACCTGGCTCGCGGCAGTGCTTCGGAAGCCTGAAGCTGACCCAGCGGTGCCCGAATACTCGGACTCCGTGTTGCTGTGGTGCCTCTGCATCGCCGGGAGCTACGCCCCGTGGCTTTCACCCGAAACGCCGATCTTTGGCGGTACGAAGCACTGGATGACCGCATACCCCTACCTCTGCTTGGTGGCAGGAATCGGCGTTCGACATCTCTGGGCAGCAGTGCGCGTCCTGGCCACCGCGAGCGCGGGGCGCGTGCTGGGCCTCACGGCGCTTGGTCGCCAGCTCGTTGCAGGAGCGATGCTGGTAGCCAGCGTCGTCACTGGCCCTCTGGTGATGACAGCGCATGCTCACCCGTTTGGGCTCAGCGCCTACACGCCGGTCGTGGGCGGCTCGGTTGGAGCCGCGACGCTGGGCCTCAATCGCACTTTCTGGGGATACACGACGAGCGCGGTGCAGGATGCGCTCAATCGAGAAGCTCCACCAGACGCACGCATCTACGTGCACGATACGGCCGTGCAGAGCTTCCTCATGATGCAGCGCGACGGGCGGCTGCGCCGTGACCTCGTCCCGACACTCTCGATCTCCGGATCTGACCTGGCGCTCTATCATCATGAGCCACACATGGGACGCGTCGAGTACCAGATCTGGGTGGACTATGGAACCACGACGCCGCTAGCCATCGGGGTTCACGACGGAGTTCCGATCGTCTGGCTCTACAAGCGGCCCTTGGGCCCACGCTAGCTCCACCGCGACGCGACGCCAGGACTCCACGGGAGACCGTCGGCAGACGCGGTCTCGGTCGATATCGCTCACGTGCGCACGCGCACTCACCAATTTGGGGATGGGGGCTTCAAGGCGTCGGTGAAGCGAACGTAAGAGTAACGGGCGCATCAAGAAGGCACCCGGGGCGCGATCGGTTCTCCGAATCGCAGCAGCATGTGGGCAATCCCAAGAGAGGACTAGCATCAATGAGTGATCGAATCTGCCGAATCAGCATCGTTACTGCCGCCATTTTTGGAACTGCTCTAGCAATCGGCTGCGGCAGCGATGACGACAAGGACTCCGGAGCCCAGGCCAGAAGCTTCGCGGATGTGTCCGCTGAGATCCAGCAGCCCACCGGAACCGTCGACGCTACCACCGCAGGTCCGGTCGCGCAGGAATTCGGCACCATGAGCACAGCGAGCCTGGCTGGAAGCCGCGACTACGCATCGACTCAAACCGCCGAAGAGGCTTGCGACGCTGGCGGCACCGTGACCGCCTCAGGCACGGGCAACGACTCCTCCGGCAACGTGTCGATGCGGTACAACGACTGCTGTTACACGGCTGACTGCTGTTACAACGGCACAGGAAACATGATCTACAGTGACGCGAACGGGAGCGATTTCAGCGTCTGCTTTGATTACGACGTCGCCGCCACGTGCGAAGGGCAGAGTCTCACCGTCGACTACGCGGCTTGCATGCAATCCGACGGCAGCCTTGCCTACTCGATCGAGGTCGCTGGGGAGACCTTCACGGTGTCGGGGTACTACAGCGACGGCAATGGTCAGCTGACGATCAGAGGCGCCAACGGCACCTGGGACTGCACCTACACGAACGACTCGGGAACGTGCACCGGCACGGGTGGAGAATTCAGCTTCTGAAGCAACATTTGGTTTGATTGCTGCGAAGAATCGACGTTCTAGAGCAACGAACCCAGGAGCAGATCTCACCAGAAGCGCTGGAACCGCGCCCTCGCCTTGCAGGGTGCGGTTCCGGTGGCGTCGTTGCTGTCGGCAACCTGACCGGTGCTCTGCTGCGGCATTTTGCGCGGCGCCCGTCAGCGGGAGAGGAACTCGCGACAGGGAAATCGCAGCGCAAATGGAACATCGGGAGTCGACCCAGAGCCCCCTCGGACTTCGCCGCCAATGATTCGGATTGTCGCACCCTTGTGGCCAACACTCGTGGCGGGAGCCCAGTCCATGATCTTCTGGGTGGCTACCGTCGCAACAGTGCTGACGACGTGGAGCACGTCAACTTGCGCGCTGGCCCGCTCGGAGAGGCCAATCGTGTCCGATGCGCGTGCCGCATCGAGCGAAGTCGATGAGTCGACATCGCTGGACGAGGCGCCTCGCGCGCTGTTGGGACCTGGCTTCGTCTACGCGCCGGGCATGGGGGGCTCAATCGCGTGCGGACCGCGCGCATTGGCCGAAGAGGCTCTCATCGGACAGGTCTTGGAAGCCCAGGCTGCCGCTGGAATCGACGCGCAGCTGGCCGCAATCGTCACCACGGACGCAACCGGCTGTGACGCCCTGTACTACGTACCAGTCGAGAACGACATCCTGGGAATTGGATATGGCTACTTGGGTTCGGGTGAGACGTTTGACCTGAGTCCAGACGCGGCGCTCCAAGGCATCGCGTTCCTCAACGACATGCCCTACTGGGACTCGTACCCCGAGGAGCTGCGCACCACGTTCCTCCATGAGGTCGGACACCGCTGGGGCGCCCGAATTGGCGCGAGGCAGGGCGACCGCGACCTGCAGCTCACCGGCCGCCAATCGGGACACTGGTCGTACTTCCTGGACACCGGAGGCTCTCCCCTGGAAGGTAATCGATTCGACCCCAGCGCACCGCTGGTGACCGCGACGCCGGAAGTCCGCGTCGCCTACTCCCCGCTGGATCTCTACCTGATGGGTGCCATTTCTCCGGCCGAGGTGGGTCCGTTGCGACTCCTCGACGAAGCCTCAGCCCAAGGCGTCGACTGCCTGGGGCACGCGGTCACACCGGCTTCGCCGCCTCAGGTGTGCGAGCCAAAAAAGCTGGCCGGAACCTGGCTGGAGCTCAGCATTGACGACGTCGTCAGCAAAGAGGGTCCACGTGTGCCGTCGGCAGTCGATGCGCCACAGCACTACACCTTCGCTGCCTTCGTGTTCGGCAGCCGCGGCAGTGCCTGGTCGGAGGAGGCATGTCGACGCACCGCCTCCACCCTCCTGGCGCGGATGGATGAGTTCACTCGGGCGACTGGCGACCGTCTCTTCCTGGACAACGTCGCCGCGGAAGGGCTGTCCTGCGAGGACCTGATCGCGGCGACGACGGAGCAGCGACGCGACGCAGCCCCGTCGCACTGCAGCACTTCGGGTGCAACACCAAGAAATGCCAATGGATGGCTGTCCGTGCTGGCGAGTCTGGTGGCGCTGGGAAGCACCCGACGATGGTATCGACGCCATCGTGACGCGTAGCCAGCCACGCGGCGATTCTGGCCTATCTCGGCGCATGGGTCGTCCGAAAGCGGGTAGTGTACGTTCCCCTTGCGCTTGCCCAAGTGTTCTCGGTGGGAGTGGTACTGGCCTACCCCCTCGGCTCGCGGCTCGGCCTTCGCCCGCATGACGCCCAAGGACGCGCCATTCTCCTCGATCCCTCTTGGGTCTCGCTTCTGACGGCGCTCGCCACCGGAGTCTGGTTACTCGTGGGTCCGTTTGGGGGGCGCATCACCCGTCTCGGACGGGTGTCGTGCCTGTCGACGACGGCCGGCTTGCGGCTTTTCCCGCGGGATTCGCTCGGTTGCTCTGATACTGAGAACGCGCTATCAGTTGCCGTCCTGAAGTGTGACGGTAGCCGAAGGAGCGCAGAATTGAAGAGAACTACCCGTCAGCGGGAACTCCTGCGAGAGGTTTTGGCCTCGGCAGGTCGCCCGTTGAACCCTCCGGAGATCGCCGAGCTAGCGCAAGCTTCCATCCCCTCCTTGGGAATAGCAACGGTGTATCGAGCAGTGAAGGAGTTCGTCGAGGAGGGCTGGGTGGTGCCAGTCGCGGTGGGAGGCAGTACTCGGTACGAGCTCGCCGAGATCGGTCACCACCATCACTTTCACTGCGAAGACTGCGACAGGACCTTCGACATTCAGGGCTGCTTAGGAAACCTTGCCCCCCTCGTTCCTCAGGGCTTCGTGATCACGGGCCACGAGTTGACGGTCAGTGGAACGTGTAGCACCTGTGCCAGCCGCGCGAGCGCACCGAAGGCGAGGCGCTAGTGCGAGAAGTGGTCGTCGACGCTCTCGTCGAGAGCGCGCTCATGGTGCCTTGGCTCCTCGGTGTTTACCTCTTGGTGGGCTTCTTCGAAAGGCGCTTGGGCCATCGGCTCCGGCATCAACTCGCGGCAAGCGGCGGCTGGGGCCCCTTGGTGGGCTCGCTCCTCGGCCTCTTTCCCCAGTGCGGCTTCTCCGTAGTGGGAGCCGCACTCTACTCCCAGGGACTCATCAGCGTCGGAACCCTCGTCGCGGTCATTCTGGCGACTTCCGACGAGGCCATCCCCGTCATCTTGTCCCACCGGGAGCACCTCGGGATGCTGGCGCCAATCCTGGTGGCGAAGTTCTTCATCGCCCTCGCTGGCGGTACGCTTGCAGATTGGCTCTTCGGCAAGCGGAAGTTCGCCCCGGAGTTCTGTGGTCATGACCACGAACACAGTCAGGAGGTGGGGTGCTGCCATCACGACGTTTCGGGCACTGCCAGCAAGCCTAGTGTGTTCGTCCACCCTTTACGACACACCGCCTCCGTCTTTGTCTTTGCCTTCGCCACGTACCTCCTGCTCGGCTTCGGACTCCACTTTCTCGGGGAAGCGCGGCTCCAGAGCGTTCTGCTCCGTGGGAGCCTTCTCCAACCTTTGGTGATGGGACTCGTGGGCTTGATCCCGAACTGCGCCATCTCGGTCGCCCTCACTCAGGCGCTCATCGAGGGGCACCTTGGGTTCGGTGCTGCCATGGCCGGGCTCTGCTCGAGCGGAGGGCTGGGGCTCCTTGTTCTCGTGAAGGAGAGTCATCGACCGCGGGATATCCTGCGCGTCACCCTCACGATCTACGTGATCGCCGTCCTCGCCGGAATGGGGCTCTCCTTGGTAGAGAGCTCCTCACATTCGAGCCCCGGGGGGGCGACGTCCGGGCTTCACAGCCAAACAGCTCCAGATTGAGGCTCTAGCGCCGCGCAGGCGAGGCCGGCCGCGAGGAGCGTACGGGAGTACGCGAGCACGCACCGCAACGGCCAACGATGCATCCGCGGATGCTGCAACCTCGAGCTGGACTTGCTCAAAACGGGAACCGTCCTTGAGCACCGATCCGTTCCCGCTTTCGAGAGCTCGCGGCGCCGCCTCGACCTCGAGTACCAGAACGACTCCGCTCGAGTCATGCTGCGGGACATCGGCCCTACGGACCACCGAATCCGTCGTGGACACCAGTTGCCGAGCCATTGAGAAGACACAGCCGGTTGGAGCGAGCTTCACGCATTTACTTTCGGCCGCCGATCGGCCCAGGGCGAGCGCATCTTATTCGGCTTGATTTTCAGGCAATCCCGCCTGCAGGAG
>CAYRKE010000119.1:1568-23485 GCA_964424695.1 uncultured Polyangiaceae bacterium | reverse complement strand
CATTTCTGGTTTGCGTTCGCGTTGCTAGTTTCCTGTTTCTAGTTCCCTTCTGCGCGAGCGAAGTACCTGGGGCAGTAGTACTAGGGGGCCACGATGCGGGCTTGTAGCCCCTTCTCAACCGCCGGTCGCTCGGGTACGCCGACCGGGGGCGCAGGCGGGTTCTGTCGGAATGAAACGTAGTAGGGTAGCCCCGAAGCGAGGCGAATCCTGTGGGATCTTGGGGAAAGTCCGTACAACTGCAGGACGACTTCGGTGCCGTGACGTTGCCGCAACCGGATCTTTCCCATAGGCTTCGCAATATCTATCGAAGCACTTCACCTGAAAGGCATCCCAAGCCTCGACCGTGGTTGGCGGCGCATCGCCCTGCAACCTGGTCCACCGACTCGGGATTCCTCTGACTCGTAGTCCGCTTGGCGCACGTGCCAATGTGCCCCTCAGACACTCCTTCCGGAGGCCATATGCGTTCTTTGCCCGCCTTCTCTTCCTTCGTCATCATTGCCATACCAGTAGCAGCGGTTCTCTCTTGCAGCAGTGAGTCGGACTCTGGTTGTCCCTCGGGCTTCGAGCTGCACGCGGACGGATACTGCCACTGCCCCATGGGCACCCTGCTCGGCGCGGACAGCCGGTGCCACCCGTCATCTGCGCAAACCGCCACGGGCGGCGCCACAGGGATAGGAGGAACTTCCCCTGTCGGTGGCTCGGCCGCTGGTGGGACGAGTTTGTCGGTCAGCTCGGGTGGCAGTGCGTCGCCGACCGGTGGCTCAACGGGAAGCACGCCCCCCACTGCCACCCCGGTCACAGAGAATTGCCCAGATTCTGGAATGGGAAGCGGCAAGTACGACGTCGACTACGCCAGCTCCGTCATTCGGACTGCCGGAAGCAGCAAGCAATACTGTATTCAGACGAACTGGTGGGGCCTCAACGGTCAGACCCCACCCAGCGTCTCCTGGAGAGGGCTGTCGTTCAAGCTTGATGAGCAGCCGGCGGACGCGAACGGAAACACACCGATCGGCTACCCTTCCATCTTCATCGGGACCTACGCCGGCACCACGACGGCGGAAAGCAATCTGCCCAAACGGGTGGGTGACCTAACGAGCGTCCGCACCGCTCTGCTCACCAACGTGACGCAAAGCATGAGTGCAAACCTGAACGTCGCGTACGACGTCTGGTTCACCCCCACGAGCGCTCCACTCGACTCAGGCGCTAGCGCGCCGCCGAGAGACGGAGCTTACCTCATGGTGTGGTTCTTCGATCCGTCCGGGCGGCAACCGCGCGGCAACAAGGACCACCCCGGCGTTACCGTCCCCAATGTCGATGGGAGCTGGGACGTGTGGATCGACGAGTCAAACCCCCCGTGCATCTCATACGTGAGCACATCGTTCCGCGACTCCATGGACTTCGATCTCAACGACTTCATCCGCCACTCCGTCGACAACAACTACGGCCTCACCAACGACCAGTACCTCAGCATTATCTTTGGCGGAACCGAGGTCTGGAATGGCGGATCCGGACTCAATATCACGGGTTTTTGCGCAATCGTGGAATAGCCCCCAAGACAGCGACATCCAGCAGAACCGACCACCACTCGGTCGTACTCCGCGAGTCCGCTGGGCCGATCGCGCCTGGTCCTCCATGCAAGGCGTGAACGGCTGCGGCATGCGTGCCGGCGCGCCCCCCTCACAACGCGAAGACAGCGCTCGCGGGGCTCGACCCTGCGGTCCCGTGACGAGTACTGCCCCGCTCCCGCTTCCCAACTCGCCCCGATCGGGTCGCGCCGGAACACCAGCTCCCGAAGCCCCAATGGGTCTCCCCGCGAAACTCGACGTACCCGTTGACCACAGGCCTGTCAGCCGCCCGGCAGCAACAGCCCGGGCAAGGTCTGCGGGTTTCAGCCGGAACGTTGCGTCTGTCGTGAGCCAACACGAGGCTAGTGACGCTGGCCCGTGGTTGAGCAATGGGAGGGAGGGTGCTGGGCATCCGACCCCTGAGCCGCACCATCCGCTGGTTGCACTGGCAGTCGGGTCCAGCTAAGCCCTTGCCCACCATGACATCGCGCAGTCTCCAGACCGTGTTCAGCACGGCACTCCTGATGTTGGCTTTCACTGGCGTCGGCGCCACTGCCACTGCCCAAACGAAGGTCGCGGTCGTCGATACCCAACGTGCCATCATGGAGACAGAGGACGGTCTGCGCGCGCAAGCGACGCTCAAGAAGCTCTTCGACAGCCGTCAGCAGCAGCTCGACAAGAAGCAGTCGGATCTCCAGCAAGAGCGAGACGACATCGAAAAACAGAGGGACGTGCTCGGCAAGGACGCGCTCGCCAAACGCGTCGAGGCGTGGCAGCGCGAGATGATGCAGCTCCAAACGGTGTACGTGGAGTACAACAAGGAGCTCCAGAAGAAGCAGAACGAGCTGACGCAGCCCATCTTCCAGAAGGCGATGGCAATCATCAGGCGTCTGGCTACGAAAGAGGGCTTCGACGTCGTCGTGGACCGCCAGGCAGCTGCTTACGTACGCTCGGATCTCGACCTCACGGACCGAGTGGTCGCGATGTACAATCGGGGCGAGACCGGCGATGCTGGCGGAGAGTCAGCGCCCCCGGCGGGTGACGCGAAGAAACCCGAGAGCGCACCCGCACCAAAGCAATCCGCCGCCCCGAAGGCCAAGGCTCCCTAATCATCGCCCGGGTCTCGGCACACTGATGCCATCAGGAGTCACTCTCCGCGTTGCCGAAACGACGCGGAAATTGGTCGGAGTGCACGGCGGAGAGGCTGCGCCCGAAATCCTCGACCGACTGCTCTGTCGGATCGTCGTGGGCAAGACAGCCAATGAGGGGTCGATGCTGGGCACCGACCTGGCGGTGGTGGCGCATCGACGTCATGTGCCGCTGCGTCCAGGTCCCGGCGTATTTCTGGTCTCTCCTCGGTTTCTGGCGAAGCTTCCCCGTTCCCAGTGCTGGGTGCACGAGTATCCACTGTGGGTGCTCGCATGCCTCCTAGAAGAGGTCCCATCCTCTGCACCCGGCCGGGACCCGAATTCCGCCCCCTCCAAACCTCACTCGAGCCCAGCCCAGGATGCCGCGGTCGCCGAATCGTGTGTCATCTTTCCGGGGGCGCATGTCGGACCGGCGTGCAGGCTCGAACCGCATGTCGTCCTGTACGGTGGCGTCCGACTGGGTCGAGGCGTTCAGGTTGGAGCCGGAACGGTCATCGGGCGCCCGGGATTCGGCTGGGTATTTGGCCCCGGAGGCGCTCGACGCCGCATGCCTCAGCCGGGGGGAGTGGTTGTCGGAGACGGTGTGGAGATTGGTCCGCTGTGCACCATCGATTCCGGCACCATCGCGCCCACATCGATTGGCGCACGAACTGCGCTCGACGCCCATGTGCATGTCGGTCACAACGTGACGATCGGGGAGGACTGCCTAGTTGCAGCCCAAGTGGGATTCGCGGGCTCGGTCACACTTGGAAATCGGGTCCTCGTCGGCGGTAAGGCGGGATTCTCGGAGAATGTGACGGTCGGAAGCGACGTCCAAGTCGCTGCCAAGGCCGGTGTCATTCGGGATGTACCGGATGGCGCAGCCGTGGCAGGATTTCCGGCAGTGTCCCGGCTCCGTTGGTTGGCAGCCGTGACACGCCTACTCCGTACGAGCCCCGGCGAATGAACGACATCCCCTCGAGCCGCCCCGTATCTCTCGACATCGAGCGGATCCTCAAGATCCTGCCGCACCGGTTTCCGTTCGTGTTGGTCGATCGGGTCACGAATATTGTGCCGGGAGTCAGCATCGCGGCACGCAA
Organism: uncultured Polyangiaceae bacterium; assembly: GCA_964424695.1. Lineage (GTDB taxonomy): Bacteria > Myxococcota_A > Polyangia > Polyangiales > Polyangiaceae > JAEWRL01. The sequence continues at coordinate 19,693 of CAYRKE010000119.1, read as the reverse complement.
GATGGTTGCCTACAACGAGCCTTGGTTCCAGGGACACTTCCGCAACCAGCCCATCATGCCCGGAGTCCTCATCATCGAAGCGCTTGCGCAGGCCGGCGGCCTATTGGCGTATGCCTCCGATCCATTCGATGCATCCCACAGCCTCATGTACTTCCTGAGCATCGACAAGGCAAAGTTCCGCAACACTGTCGTGCCCGGGGACCGCCTCGATCTGGAGGTCGAGATCCTCCATCACCGGACGAATGTCTGGAAGTTCAAGGGTGAGGCAACCGTCGAAGGGACCGTTTGCGCCCAAGCTGAGCTACTAGCCTCGGTCATCGACCGCGCCAGGTAGTATCGGGCGCAGGGAATTCGACCTGATCCTCATGTTGCCTGAATTCGGAAGCCATTGCCGTGTCCATCCATCCCAGTGCCGTGGTCTCCCCGAGGGCCATAGTCGACGACAGCGCAAGCATCGGCCCCTTCTGCATCGTAGGTGACGAAGTCGAGATTGGGCCAGGCTGCGAACTGATGGGGCACTGTGTCGTCCTCGGCCCCACGCGGATGGGCGCCCGCAATTGTGTCTTTCCCTTTGCGGCACTCGGCGGCGCCCCTCAAGACCTATCGTATCGCTCTGAAGCGACCGAGCTCGTCATCGGTGACGAGAACTGCTTTCGCGAGGGGGTCACCGTCCATCGTGGCACCTGCAAGGACCGGAGCCGCACGACGATCGGCTCGAATTGCCTGTTCATGGCAGGTTCCCACGTCGCGCATGATTGTGACGTGGGTTGCCACGTCGTGATCACGAACATGGCAACGCTTGGCGGACATGTACGCGTTCAGGACAGCGCCGTCCTTGGAGGGCACGTGGCGGTCGCACCGTATGTTAGAGTCGGACGCGGCGCGTTCTTGGCGGGAGGAGCACGAGTCGAACGCGATGCCCCTCCCTTCATGATCGTCGCGGGAGATCGAGCGCGAGTCCGAGCACCGAATCGGGTCGGCCAGCGTCGACTCGGGATTCCCACCGAGTCTCGCCAGGCGCTCAAGATCGCTTATCGGATGCTCTGGGGGAGGAACGGGAGCCTAGAAAACATCAACGCGCTCGAACAACGATTCGCGGACGATGCGTGGGTTCTCGAACTCCTCGAATTCCTCAGCCGCGGGCCCACCTGATGCAATAGTGAGCGCTCGTGGCCGATTGAGGTCGAGCTGCCAACGGTTGTTCGCATGGGGCGATTTGGCGCCGCGAGTGCCGCAAAACCAGCGGATACCTCGGGGCACTGGCCCGCTACCGCCTGTCGAACAGATCGTCGAAGATCTGGTCGAATTCGTCTTCATCTCCGCGGGGCGCCAAGGGTGCTGGGCTCGCAGCGCCGATGGCGGCAATCCGAGCCTCAACATCCCGGTAGCCTGGGTCCTTCGCCAGTATCTTCCGATAGTAGGAGAGAGCTTCGTTCGTCTTCTGCTGCGTCTCAAGGATTCTGCCGAGATCGTAAAACAGGCTCATTTCCTGCTCGGCGGTCTTCTGCTTCGCCGACAAGCCCCGCGTGTAGGCTCGCAGTGCCTCATCGACCTCTTGCCGCTCGAGGTGGGTCATGCCGATCATCGCCCAGCACATGCACTCGCGCGTCGGATCGCGAGCAGCCAGCTCGAACTCCTTGATGGCATCGGGTAAAAGACCCATTTCCCTGTAGGCCACGCCGAGATCGTAGTGAGTGGCGCTGTCGCTTTCTTCGACCTGCGCCTTCACCCCTTCCTTGAACTTCTCGAAGACCTTCTCGACGTCGATTTCGCTACCAAGGGATGCGAAGCCCTGCCCCTCGGACTCGAGCATCTCTGACTCCAGCCCAAGTTCGTCGAGTGCATCCAGCGAGGCGGCAACATCGTACTTCGGCGGAGCAAAATCGGGACCACTGTCCGGTGCCTCGGCGCCAGCCGCCCCCGGCATTGAGCTGCGCCTGGCGACCGCAGCAGCCATCATCTCGTCGACTTCACTGAGCCGCTCCATGATGAGGGGGTGATTGGGGGTCCGCTGCAGCTGCTCGCTGAGAATGGCTTTGGCGTCCTGATAGAGGCCTCGAGCGGCGAAGAACTCCGCTTCCTCCAGAACCTCCTCCACCGCCAAGCCCCCGGCCGCTGCTGCCTCCTCCGGTGCCGAGCTTGGCTGCGCAGGCGGTGGACGCTCGCTGAGAGGAAACTGGGGCAGAGCATCGCCGCCGGCAGAACCGAATGGATCATCGAGCTCCGCCGACGGGTAGTAACTTCGCCCCACGGCGGGCGAGGCGGGCACGACGAGACCGAGCTGCTCGGCCATGTGGAGCGCGGTGGGGTGCTCCGGATCCTGCCCGAGCACCTCCTCGAGCAAAGACTGCGCAGCTTCCACGTTCCCGTCTTCGATATGGAGAGCTGCGAGGGTAAGCGTCTCGTTGATTGCCCCAGCGAGATCCCCAGATTCCGCAAGAATGAGACGGAGCTTGTCGCGAATTTCGACGCTGCGCGGGTCGATCTCCAGCGCGATATGCAGCGTTTCGACCGACTTGGCATAGAGCCGCAACTTGCGGAACGACTCGGCGTCGACCACCGCCTTGCGTGAGTGAGCCAGTGCGTCGAATGACTCGGAATCGGCGTACTCTTCGGCCTCGTCGACCGGGCTCGTGGCCCCAACCGCTGGAGCACTGGGCTCTAGTGCTACGGGCTCCGAGCTGAGCTCCTCGTCAACCTCAAGCTCCTCGGCTTCCTCCACCTCGTCCACGAGGGCGTCGACTTCGTCGAGTTCCTCGACTTCCTCGACGTACTCGATCCCGGGAGCAGAGGGCCGGTACGACCTACCAGAGCCAACAACAGCAAGAGACTGGAGCGCGCGAACCTGCTCGTCATTGGGCGCAACACGACTCAGGTGCTGTACCAACTGATTGTAGAAGTCCACCTCCCCAGATTCGCGCGCGATCCGGGCCATCTCTTTGTAGACTTCGATGGCCTTGGCCTCTTGCTCGATCTGAGAGAATGCGAGGGCAAGCAACCCCAGGGTATTCAGGTCCTTGGGGTCGGCCTGAAAACACACCTGAAGCTTGGACAACGCGAGGAGACCCGACTCGCGATCCCCGCGTTGAAGATAGAGCTCGGCGGCAACCTTGGCAAACCGCGGATCTTGACGGAAGTGCAGGATTCGCTCGACGACCTTGAGCGCATCGTCCCGGCGCTCGAGTTTGAGCAACAGCTCGGCTGCGTGCCAGAAGGAGTCGATCGCAGTGTCGAGCTCTTGAACTCGACAACTTGCTTCAGCCAGACGCAGGTGCGGCAGCGGGTTCGTGGGATCCAACGCAACCATGCGCTCGAATGCCTCGATCGCGTCCCTATCTCGTCCGCTGGCCTGGAATCGAGTCGCAAGTTCATCGTACGCGGCCAGCGCGTCGCTCACGAGCCCGAGCTGGCTGTAGATCTCGGCGAGCCGCGGCGTGATGTGCGCGTATTGATCGGCAAGCTCCGGGGCATGCTTGCGAATGACCTCGCGTATCTGCTTGTAGACAGCGATAGCCTTCAGGGCGAAGCCCTGTTGCGCATAGAACTGCCCCACGCGATCGTAGGTGGCGACAGCATCTCCGAACGCCTGCAGACGTGTCTGCAGGTCCCCAATCTTCAGCCACGTGCGTGCATCGTTCGGATCCGCCTGGACAATGCGCCGGTATTCTTCGATCGCTCTGTCGTATTTCTTGCGGTCGACGAACTTCTGAGCGGTCTGAAGAATCTTCTCTCGGTCGATTGCCACGATAGGTCCGGACGGCCAAACAGCCACGCGCTCAGGAGTCGCTCCAGAGCAGCAAATACTACGTAACAACTTTGGAAACGGTCAAGGAAGGCACTCGCTCAAGATGGAACGAGCAAGTCGTTCCCCAATGGGCCGATGAGCCTTTCGCTTGCGACCGCACCTCGGACCATAGCACTCCAGCCGCAGGAACCGTCGCGACGGCCGGCGAAGGCAGGCTCGAGGCGCCGTTGAGCTTGACACGCCCAAGCCGGGCGCGCTTGTGGTTCGACCTCCGTCTCGGCAAACAAGGAGCCAATCGATGCATGGGGTACCGCCCAGCCCGCCGAGCCGCACCGGCCTTTTTTGAGCATCAGCGTCACTCAAGGTATTCGGAATTCCGCTCTGCAGTCGGTATCATCGTCGCACTAGATACGACAGTTCGGTTCAGCCGCCGGCAGCCTGCTCGTCGCTTGGGGCAGCTGCGCGGCGCCCCCTGTCCAGCCTTGCGGTCAGACAGGGCACGACGCATGGTCTCCCACATGAAGACATTCGCTTATCGAGCACCGTTCGCCGCGGGCGGTTCGACCGCTGTCGATTCCGTATTGTCCGAGCGTCTGCTGGGCTTGGCGCTCGAGCGCGGAGGAGACTACGCGGACCTTTTCTTCGAGTATCGCGCAGCCGGCGGCCTTTCATTCGAAGAGGGGATCACTCGAAGTGCTTCTCGCGGTGTCGCTGTCGGACTCGGTGTGCGCGTTCAGAAGGGAGAGGCCACGGGGTACGCCCACGTGGAGGAGCTCACGTGGGAGGCGATGCAGCGAGCCGCTCGAACTGCTGCAAAAATCGCCAGTGGAGGCGGTGGAGTAGGGCGAGTCGCGCTCACCCCCAGGGAGATACCGGCGAGATACTCGATGCAGACACCGTCCATCGAGTTGGCCGGTGAGCCCAAACGCGCGCTCCTGGAACGTGCGAGCCGAGCTGCGCACGCTACCGACCCAAGCATCAAGAAAGTCTCCGCGAGCTTCTCCGAGGAAATCCGCGAAATCCTGGTGGCTACCAGCGATGGGCGCTTCGTGCACGATGTCCAGCCACTGCTCAGAATCTCCGTGCAGGCCGTCGCGGAAAAGGGGAACCAGCGCGAAGCCGGACGCAGTGGTGGCGGAGGCCGGATGACGCTTGGCTACTTTGATGAGTTCTCACCAGAACTCCACGGCGAGCGAGCCGCAAGGCAGGCGCTGACCATGCTCGAAGCAAGACCAGCTCCTGCGGGACAACTCGAGGTCGTCCTGGCCCCGGGAGACAGCGGCATCCTTCTCCACGAGGCGGTGGGGCACGGCCTCGAGGCGGACTTCAATCGCAAAGGCACCAGCAACTATGCTGGTCGACTAGGCCAGGTAGTGGCGAGCGAGCTGTGCTCGGTCGTCGATGACGCTACCCTCGTTCAATGCCGCGGCACGATCAACGTGGACGACGAGGGAGTCGAGCCTGGCAGAACCCTACTGATCGAGAATGGCATCTTGCGCGGATACATGCAGGACAGGCTCTCTGCGCGCATAACGGGCGCCCAGCCAACTGGCAACGGACGGAGGGAGAGCTTCTCCTGCGTCCCCATTCCTCGCATGACGAACACCATCCTCCTGTCCGGCCCGCACGACCCAGAAGAGATTGTCCGCAGCGTCAAGCGCGGAATCTATGCAAAGGCCTTCGGAGGTGGTCAAGTGGACATCTCCAACGGCGATTTTGTATTCAACCTCACTGAAAGCTTCCTCATTGAGGACGGAAGAATCGGAACTGCCCTCAAGGGAGTGAATCTGATTGGCAACGGTCCAGAAACACTGCGTGCAGTAACCATGTTGGGTAACGACGTGGCCATCTCCGACGGTATCTGGACTTGCGGAAAGGACGGCCAGAGCGTCCCCGTGGGGGTGGGTTGCCCCACGGTCAAAATCTCGCGGATAACAGTTGGTGGCACACAGATTGGATGACACGAGACCACGATCGAGCCGCACATTCGTCGCGGTAATTGGTCATGTTCAGCTGCTCGATCGGGAGGACGGCGCGGCAGCGGTGCTCGGCTTGCTGGGTGCAGCCGTCAGAACACTCGACCTCTGGGACGATCCCGTCAATCTGATCCGCGACAACGACGAGGAGCTCGGCATCCGTCCAAGAGCGCTTCTGTTCGAGGCACTGGATCGTCCGGATCTCGCAGTCGCAGCGTTGCGCGCGGTCCGCCGAGAGGCGCACTTTGACACGGTCGGTGCGATCATCGCAGTCTCCACCGGCCAGGTGGCTCGCATCGAGCCCTCGAGCGGATTTGACGACTTCGTCCTGCATCCATACGTTCCAGAAGAGCTCTACGCCCGCATCCGGGCACTTGAGTGGCGACGGAGTGAGTTCGCAACCGAGGAACGCCACAAGGTCGGCGGGCTTGTCATCGATAAGGCAGGCCACGAGGTCACCGTGAACGGTCGGGCCGCTCAACTCACGGCCAAGGAGTTCGCCCTTCTCGCCTACCTGTGCGAGAGGCGCGGCAAGGTGCTCTCACGCGACCATCTGCTGGCCCGAGTCTGGGGAAACCGCTACGAGGGCGGTCCGCGTACCGTGGACATCCACGTCCGGCGACTGCGGGCCAAACTTGGAGACGCGCTGCCGCTGGAAACCCTTCGCGGGTCGGGGTACAAGCTTCGCTCGCCGGGCCCAAACGATGAGGAAGAGTCGGAGGGAAGCGGCGAAGAAAGCTGAGCCCCTCTCGTGATCGTTATCTCTACCGGTTGTCCCTCGAGTGTTGGTCCGGAGGTAGCGGTCGCCGCGGCGGCAAGCGCTCCGACGTCTCGCTGCGTGCTCGTCGGTGACGTCGCGACCCTGCGCGATGCAGCTTCTCTCCGTGGCATACCGGACGATCAGCTGGTCCTGTTCGATGGGACGCCGCCTTCACGCGGAACCATCGCACTCTTACAGGCTGGACCACGCCTGAAGGCTCGTGACCGCAAGCCGGGAAAGCCGACAAGCGAGTCTGGGCGCGCGCAGCTCGAGTACATCAACCAAGCCTACGCACTCGTCGCCAAGACGCCCGGCGCAGCGCTCGCCACAGCGCCCGTCAGCAAGGCGGTCATTGCGCATTCGGGGGCGCCTGGTGCTGGCGGCTTCCTGGGGCACACCGAATGGCTCCAAATGCTCGATGGAGCGAAAACGAGTGTGATGTGTTTCGCCGCGCGCCGCCTGGTGACCAGCCTGGCCACGACGCACGTGCCGGTCAAACAGCTGAGCAGACGGGTCACCCGTCGCGCCGTGTCGGAAGCCACCGTGCGCCTGGTGGAGCTCCTGCACGGGATCGGCCGCCACGCACCCCATATTGCGATCTGCTCACTCAACCCACACGCGGGCGAGAGCGAGTTGCTGGGAACCGAGGAGTCGCGGGCCGTTATTCCTGGAATCGAGGACGCGCGGGCAAGGATCACGCTTCCAGCGGTCCTGAGCGGGCCCATCGGCGCCGAAACGGCGTTCCGAAAAGCCTACGCGGGAGTCTATCAGGGTGTCGTCGCACTCTACCATGATCAGGCCACAATCCCGATGAAGCTCGTTGCCTTTGGAGAGGCAGTGAACGTCACGATGGGTCTCTCGATCGTGAGAACCAGCGTCGACCATGGGACCGGCTACGACATCGCATGGCAAGGCACGGCGAATCCCAGCGGGATGCTGTCAGCGATTCGGCTCGGGGAAAAGCTCGCCCGCTCACGCTCCGCTGTGGCGGCGGCCCGATAAGCCACGCCCCGATAAGCCACGCCCCGATAAGCCACAGTTCTATAACTGCCGGGACGAGAAGAATTCGGACACATGCCCAGGGCGGGGGTGCTACGTTGTGGGCTTTCGTGTGCTCCGACGTTGGCAGACGAGGGAACGGCCCTCCCTTGGACAAGCGAGGCGCGACTCTGCCCTGCGGCTCGTTGCAGTTCGTGCCGCAAACACGGCGCACCTTCTCATATGAGGGATTTCGAATCCGAAGCTCGGAGCACGATGGGGAGACGGTAGGCAACCGCTATACCCTCGCCGGCCTGCTCGATCAGGGGGGCATGTGCGACATCTTCCTGGCCCGCGACAATGCACTCGAACGTCTGGTGGCCCTCAAGCGCCTCCGCCCGCACCTGGGTAGTGCTGCCGACATGCACGCGCATCTCGTCGCCGAAGCTCGCGCGAGCATGGCCGTCCACCACCCGGGGGTCATCCACGTCCACGCGGTCGAATCACCGGAAGGCGGAGAGCCGTTCATCATCATGGAGGCACTACAGGGCGAGTCCCTGTCAGAGTACTTGCGGAGGGAGCCGCTGATGCCCCAGGAACGGGCTCTCCGGCTTGGTCGCCAACTGGCCTCCGCGCTGGCCGCCGCACACCGCGCGGGCATCGTGCATCGAGACGTCAAACCCGGCAATCTGTTCTTGGTAGGCGGAAGCAGCGCTCCCGAGCAGGTCAAGCTCATCGACTTCGGTCTTGCCCTCGACTCATCGAGGCCAGGGGGCTGCCGCACGGGCCGGAGCTTCGTCGTGGGAACGGCGCAGTACATGGCTCCGGAGCAGGTGCTCGCCGACCCGATCGACGCTCGGACTGACGTGTACGCTTTCGGCGTCGTTCTCTTTCGGTGCGTGACAGGTCACCTACCCTTCGACCTGGATCCCGGGACCGATCTCCTCGGACACCAAATCTTCTCACCAGCCCCACCACCATCGTGGCTTCGCGAAGGACTGGACCCCCGACTCGAGGAGCTGATCCTGCGCTGCATGCGGAAACACCCGGCCAACCGCTATCAGTCGATGGAAGCGGTCCTTGGCGATCTCGAGATTGTCGCCGCCAGCCTCGGCAGTTCCCGGGGCGCGCCCATCAGCAGACTGAGGCAGGAACGCCTTCCTGATGTCTACTCCCCCAAGCACCCCAGGGGACGGGACGCGGCAGACTATCTGGCACAGGAGTTTGGAACCGCTCCATCGCCTTCTGCCTCAGTCCTGCCGAGTAGCTATATGATGACTGCCTGTGGTCACGAGTGCGCTCACGAGAGCCAATACTGACTGTGCGTCCCCCTACTCGGATCCTTTGCACTCCCCTCGCCGAATCCGTATTCTCGAACATGGATGTACTCTATGCGGCGAACGCCCGAGTCCCCACGTGCAACGGTTTCAGCGTCGGCGATTGGTGTCGTGCCGTGTAGGAGCCCTTCCACGAAGGACATGCCTGCGGCACGCAAGGCGTCGGGCGGCTCGCTGTTCGTGAGCGCCGCAGCACGGGTTCTGACGAGATCGACGCGAACAGGAGCGGAACGCTGTGCTGACAGGTGGGAGCTTGCCGTGGACGCGAGCCCCAGAAGAGCGGGGGCGCGGCTCGGTTGGGTAGGCGGGGGCTAATGGCGACAGATGATTGGACGACACTACCAAGCTCCACAGCGCTCGGTGCCCGAGCCGAGGGAACCGCTACCCTCGTCGAGGAAGAGCCCGCGTCGGATGTGCAGAGCTCCCAGTGCCTTCATCTGAGGGTCGCGTTCTCCAAAGGCGACTTCGCAGTTCCATCGTTGGCCCTCTCCCCCCATATTCCCCTATTGGTCGGCAGAGACGTCGGCGCGGGAAACCTCCGCGTGGACGACTCGCGGATGTCACGGCTTCATTTCCGCCTCGTGTTCGACCGTCGCCAAGGTGTTCACCGCATCTTGGACACGAACAGCTCCAATGGGACATACCTCAACGGGAGGCGGATGGTGACTGGCGTCATCAGCCCGGGAGACGTCATCCGCGCCGGCTCGACCGTGTTCGTCGTGGACAACCCGTTTCTCATTGAAAATGCCCGCGAACAAGCCGATCGTCTGGCCAAGACGCACCTGCGCGTGCTGCTCACGGGGGAAACGGGCGTCGGCAAGGAAGTCTTTGCACGCCGCATCCACGATTCCAGCGGACGTCGGGGCCCCTTCATTGCCGTAAACTGCGCGGCCTTGCCGCGAGAGCTCGCCGCGGCAGAGCTCTTCGGTCACCGGCGCGGGGCATTCTCGGGCGCAGTCGCAGCGCGCACCGGGCTGTTCTTGGCGGCCCAGCAAGGGACCCTACTGCTCGACGAAGTGGGGGAGCTCCCGCGGGATCTCCAGGCCCTGCTCTTGCGCGCAGTCGAGGAGAACACGGTCCGCCCCATTGGCTCCGATCTCGAGGTTCCGTTCGATGTGCGCTTGCTCGCTGCCACCAATGTGCCAATCGAGGAGCTCACCATGGGCGATCGATTTCGAGGCGATCTCTTCGCGCGCCTCGCCCAGGCGCGAATTGCCATCCCGCCTCTACGGCACCGAAAACACGAGATCCTCCCGCTGGCCGCCAAATTCGCGAGCGAACAGGGAGGAGTCGCGCTCACGGTCGAGGCGGCCGAGGCTCTGCTGCTGTGGAGCTGGCCGTTCAACGTGCGCGAGCTCCGAGCATTCGTGGAGCGCTTCGTCGGAACGCACGCGCCAGGCTCCCCGTTGGACCGTCGCGCCCTTCGCTTGGACTTTCCCCATATGGTGACGGCAACATCGGAGCGCGCCTCCAGCCCACCATCCAAGCCTTCCGCCAAGCCCTCGAATCCCCTCGCCAACCGCCAGAGCCTGACCGAGCTACTCGACCACTTCGAGGGCAATGTGGCGGCAGCCGCGCGCCATCTCGGGGTGCAGCGTTCCCAAATCTACCGGTGGATGAAGCGGCTCGGAATCGAGCGCTAGCAGGAACTCACTCAAAGGGATCTGTTCACGGTCCCAAACCCGGATGGGGGCGCCCATACAGCTCCAGATTGAGGCTCTGGCGCCGCTCAGGCGAGGCCGGGCCGCGAGGAGCGCGCGGAGCGTAGTGGTCCGCGGTGCGGGCTTCCCCCCTCGCTCCGCCCAAGAGGGCTCGGTCGGGGAAGTGGCGGCCTCGCTTGGGCGCGCCCATTCCCATGGCACGAATCGAGAGACCGAGGCTCGCGCTTCGGCGCCCCTCTCTGCCTGGTCTCGCGGCCTACAAGCTTTGCCAGGTGCTTGGAGGACCGGCCGCAATCCGTCTCGCGCAAAATTCGCGGCTTGCTCCGCGACGCGCCAATCGCTATCTCGCGGGCAATCCCATGACCGCACGCCCCGACGATATCGTATTCACCGGATATGGCCTCACCTGCAACCTTGGCGACGACATTCCGACTGTAACGTCAATGATCCGACGTGGGCAGAGCAAGCCGTTCCAGACCTACGCGCCGGCTGTAGAGCTCGACGGGCGTTGCCACCTGATTGGGATGTATGAGGGAGATCTCAGTAACGCTGCCCTGAGCGTCAGCGCAGCGCAGGGACGATTCATGGGACGCAACGCGCGACTCGCGCTGAAAGCCGCAAGAAACGCCATTGCCATGGCGGGGTGCGAGACACGGGACCTCGCCGTACTGGTCGGGTCTGCGAGTGGCGACGTCGAGATGCACGACGAAGTGCGGACCAAACTGGAGAAGACTAGGAGCATGCGCAAGGTGTCACCGGCGACGGTACCTCGCATCATGGCCTCGACGGTGTCCGCGAACCTGAGCACGGTGCTGGAGGCCACCGGAGCCTCCTGTTCGCTGAGCGCCGCTTGCGCGACTGGAACTTACAACATGATCCTGGCAATGCTCCTGCTCAAAGCGGGAGCCGTCAAGATCGCCCTCGCTGGAGGCGCAGAAGCGCCTCACGAGAGCTTCTACGCGGGGTTCGATTCGATGCGGGCCTTCAACGCTGAGGACAACGATCACCCGGAACGCGCCTCGCGACCGTACGCCGCCGATCGCCACGGCTTCATTCTGTCCGAGGGAGCAGGCATCGCCATCCTGGAGACTCGAGCTTCGGCCGAAACCCGAGGTGCAACAATCCTCGGAGTCCTTCGCGGGTTCGGGGTTTCGTCGGACGGGGCTGGCGAGATGGTTGCGCCGACCTGGACCGGTGGGCTCGCCGCCATGCGGGGCGCCCTCGTGAACGCAGGGGTCTCCGCGGATGAGGTGGACTACGTGAACACCCACGGGACGTCCACACCACTCGGTGACCTCGGTGAGGTGCGAGCAATCCGCGAGGTCTTCTCGGGACGCCATGTCCCTTACAGTTCCACCAAAGGCTACACTGGGCACCCGGCGTCCGGAGCTGGAGCGATCGAGGCCATCTTCACGCTCGAGATGCTCCGCCACGGCTGGCTGGCACCCAGCGTCCACGCCCAGCCCCTCGATGCGGAGATCGTCGACTATCCGCCGGTACTCGAGCCGACCGAGCGGGATATTCGGATCGCTCTGTCGAATTCCTTCGGGTTCGGAGGAACGAACACTTCACTCGTCTTGGCCCGGGCCTGAGTCCAATTCTGAGGTTCGGCCGTGGTGCGCCACGGCAGCGGCGACGCCGTCCCTCGACTGGTGCATAGTCGTGCTCATGCATTCGCTCGCAGGTGGCCTCACGCATTCACGTCGTCCAGCCCGGCGCCGGCCGAAGCCCGGTGCAGCACCCGGCACGCTGCTCAAGGATCCGGAGCAGACCCGAACCACTGTTCGCGTGTTCTGCTACGGACCCGACTCCGTTGACGAACGCATCGTAGATGACCCCGACCTGCTCGGACAACTCGTGGGAAAAAGCGGGGTCACCTGGATTGACGTGGACGGCCTTGGTGAACTCGACAAGCTCCAGAGGCTCGCCGAAGTAGTCGGGCTCCATCCCCTGGCCGTGGCAGACGCCGTGCACCTAGATCAGCGACCCAAGATCGAGTCGTACCCAGAACACGATTTCATCGTCGTGAGGATGGTTGCGGCGACACAGCGCGTCGAATCCGAACAGCTGAGCATATTCCTCGGTGACAGATTTGTCGTTACGGTTCAGGGGGAGCGCCCCGGGGATTCCCTCGAACCCATCCGCGAACGCATCCGGGGAGGACAGGGGCGCATTCGAAACGCGGGAGCGAGCTACCTTGCCTATGCCATTCTGGATGCCGTAACCGACTACTACTTCCCGGTGCTCGACCAGCTTGGCACGCGGCTCGAATCATTGGAGGAAGGGATACTGCGGCACTCCGCCCGACACGGGCCAGTCGACATCGCTGCAGCGAAGCATGATCTCTGGCTCCTGCGCGCGCTAGTTCACGGACTCCGCGACGTGCTCCGGGCGTTCGCGTCGGACGCCGGAGCCAAGGTCACACCTGAGGCCCGGCTCTTCGCGCGCGACACTCTGGATCACTCGTTCTCGCTCAGTGACTACGTGGAATCATACCGCGAGGCAGCGACAGCACTCATGGAAATACACTTCTCTTTACAGGGGCAGCGAATGAACGAGATCATGAAATTCCTGACCCTGATTTCGACCCTGTTTATTCCGCTGTCGTTCATCGCGGGCGTGTACGGAATGAACTTCGACGGTGACACGTCGGCCTGGAACATGCCCGAGCTTCGATGGCACTACGGCTACCCGACGGTCATGGGCACCATGCTGCTGGTCGCCGCCGCGCTCGTCGGACTGTTCTGGAAGCGCGGTTGGCTGCGCTGAATCGTCAGCGTTCACGGCCCCACAAAGCCCCGACGCGGTAACCCGGACGACGGCTACGGCGGAGCACCAAAGAGCCGCTCGAAGTTCTCTCCGAGCTGCGCAATAACGACCTCGATTCCAACTCCCCAGAGCTCCGCCGCGTACTCCGCCGTTCGTGCGACGTTGGCAGGCTCGTTCGGCGCCTCACGATCAGGCCCAAGGTAGGGGCTGTCGGTTTCGAGCAGAAGCTGCGCCCGTGGCAGACGCGAGATCATTTTGGTGAAGGCTTCGGATCGCCGTGCATTGGCCGGTATCGAGAAGTAGTGCCCACGCTCCGCGATTCGCTGGGCAAGCTTCACCTTCCCACCGAAACAGTGCCAGCACACCCGCGATGCCCCGACTTCCTGGAGGATCTCGAAGGCACGTTCCTCGCGCTTGCGGGTGTGGATGATCACTGCCTTGTCAGTCTCGACGGCAAGCTGCACCAATCGACGAAAGGCGCGCTCCTGTTCGTCCCAGAAGCGCTCCTTCACCCAATACCCGTCGAGACCGATCTCGCCGACCGCGAAAGCGTCATCGATATGATCCTCGACCCATCGGACCGCTTCTTCCATGGGCCAAGCATCGCGCTGGTCGGGGTAATCCTCGCCCGCGGCACGCATTGAGACGAGCACCGCGTCCACTGGATAGAGCCCCAACGCGGGTCGCACACTCGAGTGCGCTCGGGCGAGAGCAAGCACCTCCTGGTTGTCGAGTGGGTTCAGCCCGTTCGTCAGGATCGTCGACACGCCGGCAGCGGCGGCTCGCGCCAGAATTCCCGGCGTGTCCAGGGTGAGACGCTCATGGGTCAGGTGAGCGTGGACGTCAAAGAGAGTCATGGACGGCTAACCGCAATCTCAATACTCGCCACCCGAAACCTTGACGGGATGCGAGGCGCAGAGCCGATCTCCCACGGGAGGCTCGGCCCCGCAAGCTCGACCACCTGTCGCTTCCCGAGGCACGCAAAAATCAAGGTGAAGCCCGAGCCTCGAGACTCCCGGGGCAGACGCCGCCCACCGGGAAGCGCGCCGACCAGGGTCCAGGTGCCCTCCCCCTTCGACAGCGGGCCGGTCCCGATTCGAAGGGCCTTGGGGAGCTCGTCAAGCCTCTGGACTGAACCGGTACCCCATGTCACTCTCATGGCCTGATCAGGCGGCTTGGGGAGTCGAACCCGAGCGCAGCCGGGCCCCTCGGGGGCAGCAGGAGTCGGAACCTGCGGGACGGAAAGCCCGCAAGTCGTTCGCTCTGTCGTCGGCAAGCGGGAGCGGGAGCCCCGAAGGAGACCACGGAATGATCGAAACGACCCTGAAGACCATGGACCGTGAGAAGCGAGCGGTTGCACTGAGCAGTGTGATTGCCGCTGTCGCCCTGACCTCAACCAAGTTGGTTGTCGGTGTATCCACGAATAGTTTGGGCATTCTGTCTGAGGCCGCGCACTCGGGTCTGGATTTGGTTGCTGCGGCCGTGACCTTCTGGGCCGTGCGCGCCGCAGGCACCCCCGCGGACCGGCGGCACACCTATGGGCACGGAAAGATCGAGAACCTCTCGGCGCTCTTCGAGACCGTGCTTCTACTCGGCACGTGCGCGTGGATCATCCTCGAATCCCTGGAGCGCATGACGGGCACCGCGACGAAGCGCGTGGATGCCTCGATATGGGCCTTCGCCGTCGTCATCCTCTCGATTGTCGTCGACCTCACCCGCTCTCGCGCCCTCATGCGCGTGGCGCGCAAGTATCAGAGTCAAGCCCTCGAGGCGGATGCCCTGCACTTCTCGACGGACATCTGGTCCTCTGGCGTGGTGCTCGTGGGACTCGTTGGGGTCAGACTGGCCGAACCCCTGGGAATGGCATGGCTCGACCGAGCCGACACGATTGCAGCCCTCGTCGTCGCCTGCATCGTTCTGGTCGTCAGCCTCCGCTTGGCGAAGCGCTCGACCGACGAACTCCTCGATGGCGTCGAACCCCATCTGGTAGACGCCGTGAGCGCTCGGGCCAAAGTCGGCGGAGTGGTGTCGGTGGGGCGCGTTCGGCTCCGACGAAGTGGACCAGAGTGCTTCGCGGACGTGACCGTGATGGTCAGCCCGAACATTCCCGTTTCCGACGCGCATCGCATTGCGAACGATGTCGAACTCGCGGTTTCGGAAGTGGTGCCACGCGCACAGGTCATGGTTCACGTCGAGCCGGTAGATCCCCAGGAAGAGACGCAAACAGCTCCCGACTGAGGCTCTCGCGCCGCGCAGGCGAGGCCGGTCGCGAGGAGCGCACGGAGCGTACAAGATTGCGCGAATACGCACCGCAACGGTCAACGATGCATCCGCGGATGCTGCAGCGTCTGGCTGGATTTGTTGAGCACTGGGCTCGAGGTGCGCTTCTGGGAGGCCGAGGTTCGCGTACCGAGGCTTGATCACCGGCGGATTCGGGCAGTCCTGGTCCGAGCGTTCCGCGCTGTTTTCACTGTAGCATCTACCCTTTGGGCGGATGGATCACCGGCACAGTCGTTTGGCTCGACCCGAGCGGGTATGCGTCGTCGAAGAAGTGTACTAAGAGGACCGCGTGCCTACCGCATCCGTTCGCACCAAAGGTTTCACCGAATCGGTCATCCGCGAGATGACCCGGATCGCCATCGAGACTGACGCCATCAACCTCTCGCAGGGCTTTCCCGATTTCGACCCGCCCCCAGAGCTACTCCGGGCGGCCCACGAAGCGATTGCCGGTCCCTACCACCAGTACGCGATCACCTGGGGTGCCAAGAACTTTCGAGAGGCGCTGGCTCGGAAGCTGTCCCGCGATCTGGGCCGAAGCGTCGATCCCGAACGCGAGCTCGTCGTGACTTGCGGCAGCACCGAGGCGATGCTGGCAAGCCTACTCAGCCTGGTCGATCCGGGAGACCGGGTCATCGTGTTCTCGCCGTTCTACGAGAACTACGGCGCCGATGCGATCCTCGCGGGGGCTACCCCCATCTATGTGGAGCTCGAACCCCCAGGCTACGGCTTCGACCCGGAGGCACTGAAGCGAGCCTTCGCGCTTGGGGCGAAGGCCATCGTCGTGTGCAACCCCGGCAATCCCACCGGCAAGGTCTTCAGCCAGGCGGAGCTCGAGCTGATCCTCTCCTTGGCGCGAAACCACGGCGCTTCTGTCATCACGGACGAGGTGTACGAGCACATCGTCTACCCTCCCCACCGCCATGTCTATGCCGCGTCACTGCCTGACGCGCAGCAGAACGTCGTGATGTGCGGCTCGCTTTCCAAGACGTATTCGATCACGGGCTGGCGACTCGGCTACGTGATGGCAAGCGCCAGCATCATCTCCGCGATACGGAAGGTCCACGACTTCGTCACTGTCGGCGCAGCGGCCCCGCTTCAGCAAGCGGCTGTCACCGCGCTGGAGCTTCCCCCCACCTACTACACGAGCCTCACCGCGGAGTACTCTGCGCGTCGCGACACCTTGCTCGGTTACCTTGCTCGTACCGGACTACGCTACTCGACCCCGAACGGAGCGTACTACGTGTTGGTCGACATCTCGCCGCTCGGATTCCAGCGCGATCGTGAAGCGTGCCTTTGGCTCGCACGCGAAATCGGCGTTGCCGCTGTGCCGGGATCGAGCTTCTTCGCCCGAGACGAGCAGAGGTTCATTCGGCTTCACTTCGCCAAGAAAGAGGAAACCCTTCGTCAAGCCGGAGAGCGGCTGCTCGCACTCCAGAAGCACGTGCGTTAGCTCGGTCAGGGCCACCCAGGCGGCGCCACGTCCGTACGGCACGCCGGAGGTGGACAGCGTCTGCAGGGAGGCTTTACCGAAGAACGCACGGCAGTCGCGCGCCGGGGGTGGCTCAGCCGTCCTGGCGGCGTCTGCACTGTGGCGGGATTGCCCCGACCCACCTCATGATGCCAGCCAATGAAGCGCGGCGGCCCAGTGGCCCAAAGCGGCATACTCGGGTCCACCCGCGCCACCAGAGTTGCGCGCCTTTGCTTGGGCTGCCCCGAGATCTTCCGAGGGAATGAGTCGGCACCGGACTTGCTAGTGCTAGCGCCCGACCGGACGCGAGGGGTCCGCTCGAACGATCCTTGGAGGAGAACACAAGAAATGATGAACCAATCCCTGATGTCACTGTGCGCGGTACTCGGAACGGCGTGGCTCGTTGCGGGGTGCAACTCCGGCTCGGGTGCGGGCTCTGAAGGAGCAGAAGCTGACGCAGGTGCGACCGGAACCATCGGTCTTCCCCTGCACGCTGCCTCGAACTCGGGAACCGAGTACCGGCTGAGGGACGCAAGCTTCGGCCTCTGGGGCTACGCCGCGGACTGCTACTATGAGTGGGACGACGATTGCGAGGTCTACGAGGAGACCATCAGCAGCGAGGACTACCTTGAAGACGAAGCGATCACGGTGGACCTACTCGAGGGTTACTACGAGGTCTATCTCCAAAACGGCTGGCGACTCGAGAAGACCAACGAGGACGGAACCACCGAGGAGGTCGAGGCCGTTCTCCTGAACAGCGACTACCAGACCATTTCGATCTCGCGCCATTCCACGAGCTGGGCGACCTATCAATTCGGGATTGGTGACGAAACCCTCTGGCTGAATGGCGAGCTCACCATCGACATGCAGGTGTATGAAGACCCCGACGAGTTCTACAACCCCACGTACGGCACCTGCACCGACGCCGGAATGATCGTGGATGTTGGCGGCTACGTCATGAGCGGGGACTGGATGGGGTATGCGTGGACGGCCACCGAAGATCCAAGCCTGGGCAGCACCATCTCACCCACGGACTTCACCACCCTCGAAGCCGGGGAAACCCTCTGCGCCAACGGCACGGTCGCGGCAGACGAGGAATATGGCGGCGTCGCGGTACTCGGCCTAAACCTCCAGCAGCCCATCGAGGGCGG
>CAYRKE010000119.1:0-1468 GCA_964424695.1 uncultured Polyangiaceae bacterium | reverse complement strand
TCGGGCATGGTCTCGTGGTGGGACTTCAATACCCACTGCTGGGACAACTCCGGTGACTGGTACGACGGTATGACGCCACTCGAGACGGCCATGATTCTCGTGCCCGGCGACAACACGGGAGTGACCCCCTTCGACTTCTGCGCAAACTGTCTGGGCGTCGCCTACTAGTCCTACTGCCGAAGACTCTCGGGCAGCCCGCCCGTGGGGCTCGGTTTCCGGCGAAGTCTCACCAGACCCAGAGCGGACGGAGTCCAGCAAGCTGGACTCCGTCCACGGCCGTCCACGGAGGGCCACCTCCCCAGTCCAAGGCTGCGGCGGGTCGTGGCTGTGTTCCTTTTGTGGGACTTGGACCCTGGGTGGTCGGCCCCCACCCCTGAATCGGTTGCAGATGCGGAGGCGTCGAAGTAACACAGCAGGTGAGCGCGCGGGTGAATCGCCGCGCCGAGGAGCCGGAAGATTGAGCCCCAAACCCATATTCGTCGTGAGCGGAGGAATGGGCGCGTCGGCCCGGCAGGTGCTCGACACCGTACTCGCTCAGTTCGAGACCGAGCCGGTGAACGTCATCAAGATCCCGCTGGTACGCGCCCCCAGGGAGGTCGAGGATGCGGTCGAAACGGTAGCTGCGGCAGGAGGGCTGCTCATCCATACACTCGTCGACCCGTCCCTGCGCGAACTTCTAGCTTGTCGCGCTGCCGAACATGGGCTCGCAACGGTCGATCTCTTCGGCGAGCTCATGACGAAATTGGCAGCACACCTGGACTGCAAGCCGCTCGCTCACCCGGGCCGTTTCCGCGAGCTCAACCGGGCATACTGCGAACGAATGGACGCCATCGAGTTTGCGATGCAGCACGATGACAGCCAGAACGCGAGCTCGCTCTCGCGAGCGGACATCGTTCTCATCGGCGTGTCGCGAAGCGGCAAAACCCCGCTCACCATGTACCTTGCCATGCAGGGCTGGAGGGTTGCCAATGTCTCCTACGTGCCCAACGTGGAGCTACCTCGGGAACTCGCGACGGTTTCCAGGAGCCGCATCGTCGGCCTGCTCATCTCGCAGGAGCAGCTAACCGCGCACCGCGTTCGACGGCAGGGCGATGTCGGTCTCGTGGGAGCCACACCCTATGTCGCCGAACACTCGGTGTTCAACGAGCTCGAAGGGCTGCGCGAGTACTTTCGCGAACAACGCATTGTCACCATCGACGTCACGAACAAGCCCATTGAATCCACGGCGCGGGAAGTGGTGTCGCTCGTGGTACGAAGGCTCGGGGAGGAAGCCAAACAGCGCTAGGGCGAGAAACGGCTGTACGACAGATGAACGGACTTGTCGCAATCCACCAACGCCCAAACAGCTCCAGATTGAGGCTCTCGCGCCGCGCAGGCGAGGCCGGCCGCGAGGAGCTCGCGAAGCGTGCAAGAGTGCGCGAGCACTCTCCGCAACGGCCAAGGATGCATCTCGGATGCTGCAGCCTCT
>CAYRKE010000118.1:2817-23994 GCA_964424695.1 uncultured Polyangiaceae bacterium | reverse complement strand
ACAGCACCCGACCAGCCGGTCCTCGCATTTTCGCCAGAGGCACTGCCGAACCGAGGCCGTCCCCCCGGTCCTGTACTCTTCTTCCCCTCAAGACGGGTGCACCCCCGCGCCCCGCTCCGCGATTCAACGCTCCAGCCGGCGCCTGGCCAAGGGCACGAGGGGCCGGAACGTGGCGGGCGTCGGCCCCTCGGTGCAACGCATGGGTGTGCCTTGCGCGTCCGCGACGGATCCGCGCCGAGGGGCCGTCGGGCTCGAGTTCGGTGCGCCCCGCAGCCGTCTCGGTGGGCGTAGGACTCACTACGACTTGAGCAGCCGTGTCTCGACTCTGCTGTTCTGCGAAGCCGCGGTTTGCTCCCAAGCGACCCGGCTCAGCGCCACCAGCACGCAGCTCGGCGCGGCGAGCGTCCGATTCGCTGTGCTCGCCGCTGAACGAGATGGCGCGTCTCAACGCGAGGTCCCGGAGGGCGTCCGGAAACGTGAACCGCTTTACCGCCAAATCCTCGGCCACATGCGCTCGGTGTCGAACACCGTCGATGCACAGAACGCCAGCACTGGGTCGGCAGCTCGTGGAGCGCGGATGTCTTACATCGAGAGCACCCCGGGCGCTCGGGACATCCGTGTGCAACGAACAGTCCCGATCGGCGGCGGAGGCCCGGCTCAGTCCAAAGTGCGTTCGAGCGAGCGTGCAGCACTGCATCCGGGACCTGTGCCCCACGAGCCTACACCAGAGCCCAGCCATCTTGATCTCAAGACACGAGCGCGGACGGGTCGAGCACTGTAAAGTAGTCGCTGTGGAGCACCCTCCACAGCCCGATCGCCCCCCAGAGCAAGGCCACCGGGGCAAGCCCCTCAACATCCCTGCGTTACGATGGAGATGGGGTGGAAAGGGTTGGAAAAAAGGGGTCAAAAAAGGGGTCAAAAAAGGGGTGGAGAGGCTGCGCGGCTCGCTCCGCACTGGCGAGCCGATTTTCGTCCGTTTGCTGGCGCCCGTCTGGTACTATCGATAAGAGTCTTGCGTGTTGATTCGAGTATTGTGATGCCGAACCTTGGTCGTCCACTGCTGTTCATCGTTGCGGAGGCCGGGAGCCGCTGGCCCCTCTGGCTGACTCAGTACCAGCGCGCAGCGTCAGACGTGACGGTGGTGGCGAGCGAAGCAGATGGCACGCCCGCAGAGCTCGCGCTCCGCGCGACGAGGCGATTGGATTCCATCGAGTCCCACGGTCACCGAGTCACCCTTGCAGTTATTCTCGCAGGCACGCAGTCGAGCGCGGACGAGGTCTTCGAGTCCCGTTGCCTGCTGGCGCGAGCTCTGCTGCGGCACATGTCCGGCGGCAAGCGCGGCAAGCTCGTATTCGCCGCAGGAGCGGGGCTTCATCCCGAAGCCTCGCAGGAGCTGATGAGTCTTGTTGAGACGCTCACCAACCAGCTCGCCGGCACTCGCCTCAGCATCTCTGTCCGCTTCGAGCACGCAACAGACACCGGCACCAGCCCGGAGCGCGATCGAACAACCGAGGGAATGATCGAGGTCGCGTAGCAGGAACGGCGCAGCGTCCCGTAGAAGGCGGCTCGAGTCATTCCGACGGGCACAGCGAATTGGGGCCGGTCTTCCATACAAACCGTGAACGGAAGTCGCGAATGGACACTCCCGTTGGCGAGCTGACCAAGCCAGCGGTAGGCTTGCCTGGGTGAGAACCTCACGTTTGAGAACCGCCTTGCTTGTTGTCCTGGGGCTCATGGCAAGCTCGACGGCGGTCGCTCAGTTCAATCCCGAGGGGCGGAGGAAACCCAGACCCCGCGCATCGACCGCAGCTCCGGCACCCCGTCCCGCTGCTCCGGCACCCGCCACGCGGGCGGCTCGCACGGAGCAACCCTCGGCGGATGCGCTCATCGTCCGATATCGCGCGATTGTGCTGGCTCAGCCCACTGCCACCTTCCCCCTTCAGCGCCTCACCGAACTCTACCGTGAGCGTGACGGCAACTTCGATGCTCTGATCCTCGACTTCGAGCAGCGGGCATCGGCGCCGGATGCGAGCCAGTACGCCGCGCTCGTTGCGCTCGGTGGCATCTACGCCCATGCCCGCATGAACGAGAAGGCCATCTCGGCACTCGAACGGGCCATCACGGTACGTCCCAACGCGGGAGATGCACTGCTCATTCTTGCAAGGCTCTATCAAGACACCGGAGCGCGCTCCAAGGCCTACGAGAGCCTGCAAGCTGCGCTACCACGCCTGTCCGATTCAGCAGCCCGCGAGCAGGCGCTGCGCACGCTCATGCAGCTTGCCCTGGATCTGGAGCGCTGGGCAGAAGCCGAGCGACATCACGCCGAACTCGTGAGACTCGCGAAAGGCTCTGCATTCGCCATGAGCGAGCTGGGTCGTGAGCTGCTGAGCCGCGGACACGCCGAGCGTGCGGTCGCCAGCTTCGAGCGCGTGGTTGCTCAAGCCGCAGGCGACAATCGCGCGCTCGTTCCAGCCCTTCGAGATCTTGGTGGGGCACAGCTTGCAGCGGAAGACTTTTCCAAATCAATCGCCACGCTCGACCGCGCTGCAAAACTGGCGCGAGGTCGCCCCGGTGAACGACGAGAGATCCTCGGCCTGCTCGCCCGGGCCCACCGCTCCCAGGGGCAACTCGGGGCGTTCTTGACGCTACTGGAGCGCGAGGGAAGCAAAGACGCGCTCGAGCAGGAGCAGCTTGGTCGGCTCTACGAGGAGGTTGGACGCCTCGACGATGCTCTCACAACCTACCGAGCTTCGCTGAAGCGCCAGCCTGGCAACGTCGACACGCGCCTCAAGGTCATTCGCCTGCTGCAGCTCCGCGGCGATCTCGATGCCGCGCTGAACGAGCTGCGCCGACTCGTTCGAGAGGCGCCTCGCAGTCCAGAATACGTATTCCAACTCACCGAGGCTCTGCTCGCTCACGGGGACCGCAGCGCGGCCGTGGCAGAACTCGAAAGGCTCGAAGCACGTTCCGTCGGCAATGAGGACATCCTCGCAGCTCTTGTCGACTTCTATGAGCGTGTCGGCGAGAAGCAGCGCGCCCTCGCGCTGCTCCAGCGGCTGGCGAGGCTTGACACCAGAGACCCAATGCACGTCATTGAGCTCGGGAACCGTTACTGGCGTGACAATCAGCCAGGCAAGGCGAGGGAGACTTGGGAGCGAGTGCGCACCCTAGTCCCGGACCAGGGACGGGCCCAAGAGCTCCTCGGGGAAGTATACCTCGAACACGATTTGACCGACGAGGCCCTTGAGGCGTTCCGGCTCGCTGTGAAGGCGAGCCCCGGCGACCCTCGTCGCAAACGCGCGTTGGCCGTTGCGCTTGAGCGTGCGGCACCGCAGATGGAAGGCCGAAAAGGCCGGCGGGAGCGTCGCGATGAGGCGGCTCGAATCTGGCAGGAGCTACTGAGCGACAAGAGCGTCGACCCGACTTTGGCTCGCGAAGCGCGGCAACACCTGGTCAGCTCGTGGCACCTCGAACGTACCCTGACCCAACGCATTGCCGCGCTGGAAGGCCAGCTTCGGTCCAAGCCACCGAATGCCGAGGCAGGTCGCCTTCTTGCCGAAGCGTGGCTGAAATTGAAGAAGCCTCGCGAAGCAGCCCAAGCCCTGGAAGCCGTGATCGCCTTGCACCCTGGAGATCTGGAAAGTCTGGCTCGCCTCGAGCGAGCGTATGCGGACGAGGGGCGTGTGCAAGCAAGCCTCAAGGTTCTCGAAAGGCTTGCAAAAGCGGATCCCAAGCGTGCTAGGGAGTACTACCAGCGCATGGCGGATCTTGCAGCCAGGATCTACGACGACAAGCTGGCGCTGTCCTATGCTCGCAGGGTGGTCGAGCTTCAGCCCGATGACAGCGCGAGCCACCAACGCCTCGCGGCACTCTATCTTCAGACCCAGGACTACGAAGGGGCAATCGCGGCGTACCGGCAGGCAATCCTGACCGACGGCCGCGCAATGCCAGTGTACCTGGACCTCGCCGACCTACTCATCGCCCGTCAGCGTCAGAAGGAGGCATCGGACTTGCTACTGCGTGTCATCCTGGAGGGCTCTGACGATGAACTCGTCGCACGTGCTGCACGCACCAGCTTCCGCATCCACCTGGGGCAAGGAGACCCGGAAAGCGTCGAGCACGCCCTTCTGTCGCAGTCGCTGAATCATCCAACGAGGCCCGTGTTTAGGCGTCTGCTGATCGAGCTCTACGGAGCCGAAGCCTTGCCGTTCATGCACGCACAGCGATTCGGCACACCGGCTGAGCGCGACGAAGCCACGAAACACTTGAGAGCGATGGGGCAGCGCGCCACCAAACCATTGCTCGATGCGCTCGGAGACACCAACGAGGGGCAACGGCACATCGCGCTTCAGCTTCTCGGATACATGGAGAATCCCAGCGCTGGCCCCGCCGTCATCACCCTCGCTCGCGCAACGACGGATCCAGAGCTCGCCGAACGCGCGCTGGAAGCCGTTGCGGCGATGCGCAGTCCGTCGTTGCTTCCGAAGCTCACGGAGATCCTGTTTCCCAATCGCTCAGCTGCCGCCGACGAATCCGATCCGCTCGTCGCTGGCGCCGCCCGTGCCGTCGGGCTCATGGGCTCCAAGGCGGCGGAGCCGCTGCTATTGCGAATGCTTGGCAGCGATTCTGCACTACTGCGGGGCTGGGGCGCGCTGGGGTTGGGGCTCGTCGGAGAGCGGTCGCACGTCGCGCGGCTTCGCCAAGTGACGTCGGACCCCGAGCTCGGACCGGTGCCACAGGCTGCCGCAGCCTTCGCCCTTGGCGAGCTCGGCGCCTCACCAACCGAGGGTATTTCCGCGGAAAGGGAGGGCCGAGAAGACCCGCTGGTTGCCGTCCATGTGACCTGGTCGCTGGCTCGCAGTCACTCCTCGGAAGCCAGGTCGAGGATCGCGACGCTCCTGCTCTCCGAGTCCGAGAGACTGACGAAAGCTGGGGTCACTTGCGCCCTCGACTTGGTTCGGGCGACCAGAACCGAAACGTCAATCCGGATCCGCGAACTCGTCTCGTTCAAGGGAACCCTCGGCGAATGGCTTTCACAGCAGAGCCCCCCGGAACCGAACGCCGAACTGGCGCTGGCCGCCCTCACCACGTTGGCCCCTGAACTCGCGAGAGCCACCCAACGTGAAGCGGAAACGTCACCCGAGCGGGCTGTGGCGATGGCCCGTCTCTGGGTTGGCAGCGATGGTACTCCGACGTTCGCGCCGCTTGCGCGATTCCTGCCACGTCCTCCGGCTCCGGGCGGTGACCAGGCAAGGGAAACACTCGGTGGAGTCGTGACTGCGCTCGTCCCAAGCCTCCTGGAGCTCGCTTCCCACCCGAAACCAGAATACCGAATCGAGAGCGTACGCGCCTTGGCGGCGCAGCGCGATCCTACCGTGATACGGGCGCTCGTCGCGACGCTCCAAGACGGTGACGAGCAGGTTCAGCGTGCGGCGTTGGACTCCATTGCGCGGCACCCTGCCGCCCCAGAGTTGGTCGATGCGACCGTCCGCGTCCTCCAGGATTCGGGGCGGTGGTCGATTCGCGCTCGGGCGTTAGACGCGCTCGGGTCGTGGCAGCACGACCATCTGCCTGCCCGTGCACTGAGCGCCATGGTCGACAGCCTCCGCTACGATGAGGCAGCCTGGGTAAGGGAGGCGGCGGCTCGAGCAGTCTCCAGGACGGACGACAAGGCCGCGAGGGCCGCCCTTGCTCGGCAGGCAGAGCTCGACCCCGAACCACGGGTCCGTGACGCCATTCGGGCTCTGTTGAAGCCAGACTAGATAGCTCCAGATGCAGGCTCTGGCGCCGCGAGTCGAGGCCGGCCGCGAGGAGCGCGCGGACCGTCCTGGAGACGCGAGCACGCACTGCAACGGCCAACGATACATCCGCGGCTGCTGCTGGCTCTGGCTGGGCTTGTTCCGTGCCCTTGGGGTGACACCCACCAGTCCCCACCCGAGCACCGATCGGTTCGCCAGTCCGCAGGCTCCCGAAGCCGCCTCCAGCTTGAACGCGGTGCGACGCCGCGTCGCGAATGCTGAATTCTGCTCATGGGGCGCAGCTCGAGTTGTGGGTAGGGCGCGATGAGTCGGTTCCCCTACCGCGCAGCCGTTTGTCGCTCCAGCCTCGCGGAAACGAGGCGGGTGACGCGTCGCGCTGGCAGGTCGGAGGGGAGGTGCCGCGGGAAGACCGTTGTGCACGCCTCCCGGCACCATCTGAAACCGCAGCGCATCTTGCGCGACAACACCTGAATGCTGTGGCGTTCTCCTACCAGTGCGTCTAGAGTCCTCGCGCATGTGCCGTGCTTCGTGGCTTCTTGGGTTGGCGCAAGCCCTGCGAGCCGTTCCTGCGAGGAGGCGGCAAGGCCAGACATTGGGCCTGTCCGAACTGCAAGCTGACCATGCCGGTCTCCCGCTGAGCGGGTCACACAATGTAGACCGGTGTACGACAAATGACCCTCGGGGACGTGCCGATGCTTGATTCCTTGCTGGCGGCAACCAAGGAAGTGCTGCGTCGTCTGGCCGATACGTGGGGGTCAACCCGAAGCGATGGGGCCAAGCAAACGGAAAGCGCACCGACCTCGCTCCCGGTCGCGTCGGTGTCCCACGCGAGGAGCTCTGTCGAGAGCCCCAATCGGAACGACGCTCCGGCGGCTGCGCCGAGTCTGCTCGCGGGTGCCCCAGCGCCAACACTCGGGAGTGTCCCGTCGTCCTACGGCGAGACTCGGATCGGCGCCCTCCCGCGAGACCCGCGTTGTCTCTATGTCTATTGGGAGGCAACGGAAGAAGCGCTGGCCGAAGCTCGGGCGAAGCTCGGCCGAGACAGTGAAGCTGCAGGTCTGGTCATTCGGGTCCATGACATCACGAATGAATTCTCGACTGACGCAGCGACACTGCCGTGCCGATGTGTGCCGGTTGACCGGGCGCAGAGCAGCTGCTTTTTGGAGCTCCAGAGCCCCCGATCGGTTTTCCGTGTCGAGCTTGCTCTGCAGAACCCCGACGGCGAAGTCGCCGTCCTGACGCGCTCAACTGCAGTTGAGATGCCGGCCGGTGAAGTCAGCCAGAACACGCACACCGAGTGGATGACGGTGGAGACGGCGACGACGCTTCCCGAGACAGCGTGCAATCCCGCCTGCGCCACGATGCCCGCCGACCCCGAGGCGCCGGAGCCGTGCACCTGCGCCACGATGCCCGCCGACCCCGAGGCGCCGAAGCCGTGCACCTGCGCCACGATGCCCGCCGACCCCGAGGCGCCGCCACGTCGCAAACTGGGACGCCCGCACGCTCACCCTATCCACGCTCAGACCACGTTGGGCAGCAGCGCAGTGATTGGAGACGCTCGGCGTGCGCTTCGTTTCGTCCTGGGAGGCGAGACCGTACCCGGCGCGCGAACCCCGGAGGTGGCGATGGATCGGGTGGTGCGCTGGATCCGTTCCCCGAGCGGGCGGGAAAGCCTGTCCGCGAGGCCAGGTCCCATCGCGATTCCTCTGAATGCTTGTGGTCCCCTCGAAGTCTGGTTCGATGGGGAACGTGACCTCCTGGCAAGCGACGGGTGGACGCAGGCACTGCAGGGGCCTTGGCAGGTGGTAATCAAGAGCGGTCACGCAAGAGGCGAGCATCGTGTGCTCGACACGTGGCACATCAGCACCGAGCTGGTCCGCACGATGCCACCTCCGCCAACGGTTCGCGGGTCTGTGCATGAGCCCACCGCCGCTGGAACCGAATTCGTGGGAAGCTGCGGGAATCCCGCCGGCTCCGCGGGCGAGACGGCAGTCGCCCCTCGAGCCGCGACGAGTTCCGGCGGTGAGACGTCGGCAGATTCGGCAGATTCGGCAGATTCGGCAGATTCGGCAGATTCGGCAGATTCGGCAGAGCCTACGCCAAATCAAGCTGATCCGGTCGTGCCCGGCACGAAGTCTGAGGAGCGTTCGCGCGGCGTCCAGTGGTCCCTCTTCGCAAACCCCAGTCCGGTGATACTTGGTGGGTCCAGCTGGTTCGGCGGCGCGAGTGAGATGCCCCTGGGGGGTTCCAGTTCCTTCTCGGTGACCGGTGCGGTAGGAGCAGGTGCAGGGGCCACTCGTCCGTCCACTGGCTGCATCGAGCAGAGCTCGCCCCAGCAGGGTCCGCAGGAGCGCGCCGTCGCGGTCTCCGACGCCGCAACATGGCGGTCCGAAGAAGAACGGCGACTAGCCGATGGGGCAGCGAGCGCGACGAGTACCGCTGCGCTCGCGTGCTAGAGGCCGTGCGCGGAGGTCTCATGGTCCAGGGCTATCTCGCCATCGTACTCCACGCGCACCTTCCCTTCGTACGGCACCCGGAACACGAGGATTTTCTCGAAGAGCGCTGGCTGTACGAGGCGATCACGGAAACGTACATTCCGCTGCTTCAAGTCTTCGAGAGCCTATTGAACGACAGGGTGAATTTCCGGGTCACGATGTCGTTTTCCCCGCCGCTGACAGCCATGCTGCGCGACACACTCCTGATGGAGCGCTACGTGCGCTTTCTAAACAGGACCATCGAGCTGGCGACCCGCGAGGAAGAGCGAACGCGGCATGAGCCCGTGTTTCGTCGACTTGCCCAAACCTACCGGCAGCGGCTCGGAGCCATCCGCAGCACCTTCCTGCGCCACGATGGGGACGTTCTCCGTGGTTTCGCCGAGTTGCAGAAATCGGGGATGCTTGAGCTCATCACCTGCACTGCAACGCACCAGTACTTTCCGCTCGCTGACCGCAACTGGGCCGCCATGCGCGCGCAGGTGCAGATCGCGGCAGACCACCATGAGCACCACTTCGGCGAGCGCCCGAAGGGCATGTGGCTCGCCGAATGCGGCTACGTGCGCGGCGCCGAGGAGCTGCTGCGCGAAGCCGGAATACGCTACTTCTTCGTCGACACACACGCGCTGTTGTTCGCCGAGCCGCGCCCCGTCTATGGCATCCACGCGCCCATCTACTGTCCCACAGGGGTGGCCGCCTTCGCTCGCGACCCCGAGAGCAGCAAGCAAGTCTGGTCTGCCGAGGAGGGGTATCCCGGAGATCCCATGTATCGCGACTTCTATCGCGATATCGGTTACGATCTCCCCCTCGAGTACATTGGTCCATATATCCACCCAGATGGAATCCGGCTTCACACCGGACTGAAGTACTACCGGGTCACAGCGCGAGACACCAACGACAAGCAGCCCTACGACTTCGATGCCGCCACGGAGCGGGCGGACGTACACGCTGGGAACTTCATGTTCAATCGCGAGAAGCAGGTTGAGTACCTGGCGAGCAACATGGATCGCAAACCCATCGTGGTCGCTCCCTACGACGCGGAGCTCTTCGGGCACTGGTGGTATGAAGGTCCGCACTTCCTGGAGATGCTCTTCCGCAAGATGGACCGCGAGGGAGCCCCTCTGCAGCCCATTCTCCCGTCTGAGTACCTCCACGAATACCCGACCAACCAAATCGCGAAGCCGACGGTTTCATCCTGGGGTCAGAAGGGCTACAGCGAGATGTGGCTCGATCACTGCAACCACTGGGTGTATCCTCACCTGCACAAGGCGGCGACGCGCATGACCGAGCTCGCCCGCCGATACCCTGTTGCCGACGAGTTGCTCAAGCGAGCCCTCAATCAGGCGGCGCGTGAAGTGCTTCTGGCCCAGGCGAGCGACTGGGCCTTCATCATGAAGGCGGGGACCTGCGTCGAGTACGCGCGCAGACGCACGGAGGACCACGTGAAGCGCTTCAACGCGCTTGACCAGGCCATCACAGACGGTGCCATCAACGAGCCCTGGCTGACGGATGTCGAATCCCGCGACAATCTCTTTCCGTCGCTGGACTACCGCGTCTACGCCACTTGACGGTGGCCCTTCCAGAAGCGCCCCCCCCGGAACATGCAGCCAGCCCTTGTCATGACTGCATCGTCAACTCCGCGGAGATAAGGTACTCCCGGTAACGCTCGATGTTGAAGTTCAGCCTTTTGGCAAACTTGAGGCACTTCTGCATGAACCGATACTCCTGGAAAAACCGAGGGAAATGCTCGTGTTCACCCTCAGTCTGATTGACGCTCTCCAGTGCAGCTCTCAGGATCTGCAGATAGCGGGGCACGGTTCTCTCCAGAATCTCGAATGTCATGTTCTGCAGGTCGGAATGGTCCACCTTGACCCCCAATTGCTCCGCTAGTTCGATCAGCTCGAGCGTTTCGTGGAGTGCTCGCAGAAAGCCGTCCAGCTCGCGGCTTCGTGTGGGTTCGTCACCGTCCAGTTTCAAGGTCAGAAATCGCCGCGTCAGCTTGCTCAGGTAGTCCGCCAATGCTCGATGGAGCCGCTGCTTGAGCAGAGCGGTATCCAACGTCAACCGGTGGGTCTGAGTAATCTGAAGCACCTTGCGCAGCGACGCTTGGAGCTGCGAAGGGGCATACTGACCGACCTCCTTGGTGTAGAGTTTCTCCATTTCGCTCATCACGTGAGAACTCAAGGCAAACTCGACCGACGCATGATACTGCTTCGGCATGGGAAGCCCCATCGCCGCCAGGTAGTCCATCGCACCAAGGCTCTCGCCATAGACGATCTCGAGGTGTTCCTCCGTTAGCTGGCCAAACGCTTCCAGAAGTCCGCCAAACATGCGCTCCCGATCCTCGGGGTATATGTCCGCCGCCGAATAACACTCCAACCCTGCCTGTTCCAGAAACGTCGCGAGCCGAGAGCGCTCGACAACGGGAGGCGGGCTCGGCAACTGCTGAACGGCGGCTGCTGCAAAACCAGCGTAGACGTCCTCTGTTTCTGCGCGCATCAAGTAGGATACTGGGTGGAGGTTGTGATCCGTGAACACCACGAACACGAGCTCGTGCGTCTGCAAGGTGTCGGCGTCCGTCACGACAAGGCGGCCGCAGTAGACACTGGGATCCACGGCGCTACCCCCTTTGCTCAGCGACTCGATCGAATCGCTGTCGTCCCGTACCTTGGCGCCCAAGTCTTGCCACAGGGCAACCTGGAGGCAGCGAACGTTGTACGTGTGCGCCACCAGCGTCTCCTGCTCAGCCAACAGCGCCGCCCTTGGCTTCGCCGTTCGTTTGCCCGACACGGGGCGCTGTATGAGCCGATGGAGCAGAACCTGATTGGCCGCGCGCTCCGGGGTGTAGACGTCGGGTCGGATGTATTTAACATAAACGTCTCTACCCGTGCCCTGTTCCGGAATATTGCTCTTTGCCTCATGCAATAGATCCAGGAACCGTGTCTCGAGATCGGGAGGAGCAATCTCCTCCAGCAGCTGGATGGCGCGAGCAGCATAGCGCAGGTTTTGCTGGGGCTCGATCCCCGAGATGTCGTTGAAGAACCATCCGCAGCTGGTGTAGGCAAACTGCACGTACCGCTGGGCTTCTAACAGACGCAGGACGGTAGAGCGTTGCTCGTCTGTGAGCGCGCCCGCCGCGTGACGTTCGAGAAACGCTTCCCGAGTTTTCGGCGTCCGATCGAGGATGCACTCGATGTAGTCGTCCCTGGCGCGCCAAGGATCGACCAGCAACGTCGCGCCGATCCGCTCGAACAACTCCGACGCCGTCTCCCGTAGAAGATCGATACTCCTGCGGAGTGGCCCGCGCCATTTCTGGTTCCACCCCGGTGCCCCCCCGGTGTTGCAGCCGCAGTCGCGATACCATCGGCCCACGCCATGTGAGCAGCTCCAGGAGGTGCCCTCGCCGTCAGCGCTTCCGAGCTTGAGCTCGACCTCCATGGTCGGTGGCACCATCGCGAGGAAGTGACTGAAGTTGGTGACTTCGATCTGAAGGCCCGGCAACTTCGCATTGACCAATGAGGCCAGAACCCGTTCCCCACCAGCCTCATGGTGGCCGTACGTCTCACCATCGGTGGCAATGGGCACCATGATGTGCGTGTTGGAGCTCGCGGACTTGGCTGCGACCTCATGGATGCGCCGCGCCAGGGCATCACCGTCCCGTAAGAGGTGACTGAAACCGATGTCATTGGCCAGGCGCCCGTCATAGAAGACAACGTCTAGATGCTTGTCGGACGGCTGTGGCAGCGGCGCGAGGCTGGGACGTTTCTCGGGCACCCCAGCCGGGCCTCCCGAGGAGGAGCCCTCCCCCGCGTCTCCCTCAGGCTGACCCTTGTCTGTCGCGGCACCACTCAGAAAGAGCCGATAGGGCTGGGTTGGGTCGATCGAGCTGTCGCTGACGTCCGTCCAGGCTCGCTCGCCGATTTTGCGGACCCTCTGAGCCTGCGTGGGAGATAGGATAACGAACTTGACCCCTTCGGCGATCAAGCACGCGACTGTGGTCTGGTTGATTGCCGTCTCGCTGAGCCAAACGGCCTCGGCGGGACGCTTGAATCGATACGCAAACTCCCGGAGCCCCCAGCGGATCTGCGTCAACTGGTCCCGCTGGGTAGCCAGAGGGAGGATGGTGTGATTGTACACCTGGGCGATGGCGTTGCCGTGCCCATCGTGGTCCACGCAGCTCTGCTGGTCTGCCGCCAGAATGCGCTGATAGACGTCTGGGTGCGCGGTTTCGAGCCACGAGAAGAGTGTGGGTCCGACATTGAAGCTCAGTGAAGCGAAGTTGTTTCCGAGCGACACGATCTGCCCGCGATCGTCCAGCATGCGCGCTCTTGTGTTTGGCTGATAGCACTCCGCCGTGATCCGTTCGTTCCAGTCGTGATGCGGCTTGGCGCTTTCCTGGTGGGGCACCGTCTGCGTCCAAGGATTCTCTCGTGGCGGCTGATAGAAGTGCCCGTGAATGATCGCGTACGCCTTGCGCATCTTCGGTTGTCCAGGGTTGGTTGTCATCAGGTCAGCTCCTCGGTTCCAGGCCTGGAAAGATGCGACGCGCGGCGCCGCCAGTGCCGGAAAAACGGACCAGAGTGCCCTCGGCCGTCCTCGAGACACATAGCGCACAGGTCGTCAGCGCAACAACGTCGGGCTCTTGACCCCGCACGACAACCATGAGGAGCAAAGAGATCTCCTGCCCACCACCGGGTAGCCCCGAAGTGGCGCAGCCACGCGCAGACGCTAGGCAGACAAACCCTTCTGCGCGCCACCTCGAACGAACGAGGCAGGACGATAGCGGAGAGCATTGCCCGTGGGAACCACCTAACGGCTCAAGCGAGGGTGCGGGTCGCATCAAGCTCCACCACAGGTCGGCCCGACGATCGTCGACATGTGCCGTGAGGACTCAAGCCCGCTCTCGGCAGCTTATTTCGCGAGCCCGAGGCGCCCGTCGGGCGATCGGGACAAGCATTGAGCGCCGATCCGACCTCCCGCTTCGCACGCTTCCCCGGTGATCCCAACCAGAGCCGCGTGAGCACCTCTGCTCTCACCGCGCCGGATTCTGCGTTCCGCTCGGTACCCTAGCTGTTTCTGGCTCGCGACAATGCGTTTGCCCAACGGCACGGCGGTTGGTCGCACCGGACCAACTGCATGGAACCTTGGAGGCGCCGATGTGGCGCGCCGCCAGTGCTTGTCGAGGCGGGTTCGCTGAGAACCACGCCTCCGGACATGTCAACGACTTGTCGCCTGCTCGGTCGCATGAGTTCATGTGGAAACCCTGGGGTGACGCCTCCCCATTTCACACAGCGCGTAAACCGACCGTTAAGCACGGCGGACGCGGAACGCTTTGCACGGCCGGGATCCTCACGGATTCGTCCGATATCGCTCATTGTATGACGGTGGAGTGTCGATACGGCTTGCCTGAGGTGGGCTCGATATTCAATGCTCTCGGCCTGGCAGTCGCACGAATGCGTTTGCCTCTCATTGAACGACTATCGCCTGCAAGTCAGCGAACAGACCTAGGAACGGGGCCGTAATTCATGCGTATCGCTCTACTGAGCTGGGAAACACTGCATTCCATCGCAATTGGAGGCGTCGCGGTGCACGTGACAGAGCTCGCCGCCGCACTCCAGCGAAAAGGACATGAGGTTCATGTCTATACGCGCATGCGGTGGGCTGGCGATTGGCACTACGACTGCATCCACGGCGTTCACTACCATCGGGTCCCCTATGGCGGGAGCGCGGACTTCATCGAGGACGTCAACAACATGTGTCGGGCGTTCGTGCATGAGGTCTTTCGCACAGAAGACTACATGGGCACCCATTTCGACATCGTGCATGCTCACGACTGGATGACGGCCAATGCCATGGTCTGGATCAAGCAGGGGCGTGGCCGCAGAGGGATCTTCACCATCCACTCCACGGAATACGGGCGCTGCGGCAACAGGTTCTACGATGGCCCTTCACGCCGCATCATGGACCACGAGCGCCATGGAACCTTCTGCGCGGACCGGGTGATCGCCGTGTCCTGGGCGCTGCGAAGCGAGGTCCAGTGGATCTACAACTTGCCTGACTGGAAGGCGTGCATGATCTACAACGGCATTTCCTATCAGGCCTTCGATGGCTTCCTGGATCCCGGATCCGTCAAAGGCAGGTATCACATTGGCCCGATGGATCCGACGGCACTCTTCGTCGGACGCATCACGGCCCAGAAGGGTCCAGACGTCTTCATCGAAGCGATTCCTCACGTTCTGCGGTACCATCCGAACGCCAAGTTCGTCGTGACGGGAGAGGGCGATATGCGGGGGCACATCGAGCATCGCGCCCATCAGCTCGGGGTCGCGCACGCTTGTCGGTTCTACGGCGTGCTGCCTCGGCAGGAATTGATTGACCTCTACAAGGCGGTGGACTGCGTCTGCGTCCCGAGTCGCAACGAGCCATTTGGGCTCGTGGTCCTCGAGGCCTGGGCGGCTGGCAAACCCGTTGTGGCCACTCACAACGGAGGCCCGTCGGAGTTCGTCTGGCACGACGTCACTGGCTTCAAGATCTGGCCCAACCCCAACTCCGTGGCGTGGGGAATCGGAAGCCTCTTCGCGAACTTCGAGCACGCTCGATGGATGGGGAGTAACGGCCGAAAGGCTGCAGAGTCGGCGTTCTCTTGGGACACCATCGCGGACCATACGCTCGGCGTCTACTCGAGCGCCTGCAACTGAGAGCCCGCGGGGCGGCAACTCTCCAAGGCTGCCGTCGCAACCTCTGCGGAGGAGGCACACTGAACTCATCGTCTCGAGGCGTTGACAGGCGCGGCCCGTGGGCCGCGCGGACCGCGGAGTCGTTCGTGGAAGCGAGCGGTGGAGGATGTAACGGTCTTGCCTGCTCGCCTCGCGAGACAAGCGGGTCGTCGGAAGCTGGACGGGGCGATGCGGCCAGCCGGCACCCTGAGCGCCGAATCCTGCACGGACTTCGGTCGTTTTCCAGCGGAGCCGCTGTCGCGGCCAGAGCCGAACCAGCTCGGCAATCAGAACAGCGCCCGTGAACCGCCCGTCAGCGCGGAACGGCCGCGGAACCTTGATGATGTCCGCCATGCCGGCTTAGGCTGCGTCCCATGATGCGCGGTGCAGGCCTCGCCGGAATGCTGGTCGCGGGAACGGGCTTTCTTGCGGGATGTCAGGACATCGAAGGGTTCGACACCTCGGGGGAAGGTGTCTTCAGCGGTTGCTTGGTCGGCGCTCCCTTTGCTCACGAAGGCATGCTGCGTGAGGGACAGCCGCCAATTCTGCAGGCTGAGCTCGAGCTCGACATCGACAACATCTTCGCCAACGCGACGCCTCCACGCCCAGCCGGTACACTCACGACCCACGCCGACCAGGGCCTGTGTGCTCCCGGGCCGCTCTTCTCCCGCGCCCCGCTGCGCCTAATGCGGTCATTGCAGCACGATCCGCTGTCGCAGCTCGAGTTCGGCCAGGGGCGCGACTACAACTTCATGGCATGGGTGGATTCGACGTGTCAGGGAACCATGCTAGCGGTCGTTTCCCTCATGCACGACGACACGGTGGAGCTCCGCCTGCTCAAGCCTGCCCCGAGCGCCGGTGAAGATGCTGGCGCAGGAGATTCCCCGGGATTCGGCGTGTTCCGACTCGACCGGAGCGGGCGCAGCTGCAACCCTTGACCGGCAATGCGAGTGCTTGGCATCGAAACCTCTTGCGATGAGACCGCTGCGGCGGTCGTCGAGAGCGACGGATCCGTCGTCTCGAACGTCGTGCACACCCAGATCGGCCTACATGCTCCTTATGGGGGAATCGTCCCGGAACTTGCGTCGCGTGATCATCTGCGGAACATTCGCCCGGTGGTCCAGGCCGCCATTGAGGCGGCCGGCTCTTTCGACGAAATCGGCGGCATCGCCGTCACCTGCCAGCCGGGACTCTCGGGTGCATTGCTGGTTGGGGTTCAGGTGGCACAGGGCCTTGCTTGGGCACGGGGCAGGCCGCTCGTGGGAGTTGACCACCTCGTCGGACACCTGTTGGCGGCCTTTCTGAAGTTCCCAGGCCTAACTCAGGAATCACCAACGTTTCCCTTCGTCGCGCTCCTCGCGTCGGGCGGACACACGGCGATCTATCGGGTCGACGGGCTGTCCTTGGAGGGAATCAAGGAGCTGGGAGCCACCCGCGACGACGCGGCTGGCGAAGCGTTCGACAAGGTCGCAAAACTGCTGGGTCTCGGCTATCCCGGTGGCCCAACCATCGACCGGCTCGCGAGGGAGGGAACCGCAGGAGCGGTCGAGCTCGCCCGCCCCATGGTCAACAGGGCGTCCCTCGAGTTCAGTTTCTCCGGCCTGAAGGCGAACGTCATGCGCTGGGTGGCCCACCACGGCCTCCCCGAAAACAACCAGACCCTCCGCGATCTGTGCGCTTCGTTCCAACGTCGCGTGGTGGAGACCTTGGTGAGGAAGGCTATCACCGCGGCCCTGCGCGAACGGGTGGGAACCCTGGTTCTGGGAGGAGGGGTCGCAGCAAACCGAGAGCTTCGCGAAACCGCCCTCGAGCAGGGAGCTAGAAACGGAATTCACGTCATTCTGCCCCCCCTTCAGGCCTGCACCGACAACGCCGCCATGATCGCCTACGCGGGAGCGGTCCGCCTCGCTGACGGAGCCGACGACACCGGTCGCCTCACGATTAGTCCCCGAACGGCTCTGCTCAGAGTCACGCGGAAGGGTCGAGGGCGCCGCGAACGCCCGGCGTCGGCCTTGGCTGGCAAGGGTTAAAGGCTGACGGCCAAGGTAGGTGTGTGGTACCGCACGCCCCCCCGAACTCCTGGATTCCATTTGCGGCGGCAATTTGCGAGACTCCTTGTGTGACGTTCCACTCGTCATGACCCTCGTCGGAGTATCAGTCGCTCGATGAGCGACTGGGAAATGGATTGATCCCCTTGGTCCTTAGAGAGCCACCGCGCGTGCGGGAGAAGTAGCAGCACCAATGCCCTACACAGTGCCACCACACGGCGTCGCGCAGGTTGGTAGAGGAACGAGTGCTCCTCTCGGCGCCACGCTCGTGGCTGGCGGGACGAACTTCAGCGTCTTCTCGCGCCGCAGCCGCGGGCTCGACCTGTGCTTCTTCGACGATGTCGACAGCCCGACGCCTTCTCGCGTCATCCACCTGGATCCCAGGCGGAACCGTACCTTTCCGTACTGGCACGTCTTCGTGCCCGACATCGGCGTCGGCCAGCTCTACGGCTTCCGAGCGCACGGACCCCGCCACCCCGAGCCAGGAGACCACTTCGATCCCAAGAAGCTCCTACTGGACCCCTATGGCCGCCTGGTGGCGGTCCCCGACTGCTACGACCGTGAGGCGGCCAAACACCCGGGGGACAACTGCCGCGTCGCCATGAAAAGCGTCGTGGTCAATGTGGACAGCTACGACTGGGAGGAGGACCAGCCGCTAAGACATTCTTGGGTTCAGACCATCATCTACGAGCTGCATGTGGGGGGCTTCACCAAAAGCCCAAGTTCGGGCGTGTCTCCCCACCTCCGCGGAACCTACGCCGGCCTGATCGAGAAGATACCCTATCTCAAGCAGCTCGGAATCAGTGCGGTGGAGCTTCTTCCGGTTTTTCAGTTCGACGAACAGGACGCCCCCAAGGGACTCACCAACTATTGGGGCTATGCTCCCATCAGTTTCTTTGCACCCCATGCTCGCTATGCGTCAGGGCCGGGCTTGTTCTCCCCCCTCGACGAGCTTCGCGACATGGTCAAGGCCCTGCATCGCGCAGGAATCGAGGTGATTCTCGACGTCGTCTACAACCATACGGCAGAAGGAGACGAACGTGGCCCCACCTCGTGTTTCAAAGGCCTCGACAACTCCACCTACTACATCCTCCACGGAAAGCAGTACGCCAACTACAGTGGAACGGGCAACACGCTCAACGCCAACAATCCCGTGGTGCGCCGGATCATTCAGGACAGCTTGAGGTACTGGGCCCAGTTCTTCCACATTGACGGCTTTCGGTTCGACTTGGCTTCCATCCTGGCTCGTGGAGACGGAGGCACCATTCTCGCGTACCCCCACACTCTCTGGAGCATCGAGACCGATCCCGTCCTGGCTGGCGCCAAACTCATCGCCGAACCGTGGGACGCCGGCGGGCTCTACCAGGTGGGCACCTTCGTCGGCGAGCGCTGGCGGGAATGGAACGGCCTCTTTCGCGACGATGTTCGGTCGTTCGTCAAGGGTGACGTCGGGAGCGTCCGCAAGCTTGCCAACCGTCTGCTAGCGAGCCCCGATCTCTACGAACACGAGGGCCGTGAACCCGAACAGAGTATCAACTTCGTCACGTGCCATGACGGATTCACCTTGAATGACCTCGTTTCCTACAACGAGAAGCACAACGAAGCCAATGGCGAGCACAATAGGGACGGTGCCAACCACAACTTGAGCTGGAACTGTGGCATCGAAGGCCCGACCGGCTCCGGGCTCATCGAGGGGATCCGCAATCGCCAGGCCAAGAATCTCGTGGCGCTGACTCTCCTGTCCATGGGCGTTCCGATGCTCTCCATGGGAGACGAGGTCCGCCGTACCCAGTACGGCAACAACAACGCTTACTGCCAGGACAACGAACTCGGTTGGTTCGATTGGAGGCTCCTCGAGCGACACGGAGATATGCGGCGCTTCGTCGAGCTCATGATCCGCTTCCGAAAGTCTACCGCCCGTCTTCACGACGAGGACGAAAGCCTGGTGGAGATGCTCCGCAAGAGTCAGCTCGAGTGGCACGGCGTCGAGCTTCACCGGCCCGATTGGTCAGAGGATTCCCACTCGTTGGCCCTGACGCTCAGTACCCCCGAACGGACGATGCACCTGATGCTGAACAGCTTCTGGGAGACGCTCTCCTTTGCGCTTCCCAAACGCGAGGGTGGCTGGCGTCGCGTGATCGACACTCACCTACCAAGCCCAGAAGACATCCTGCTCGGCGAGGATGCCCCCCTCGTATCTGCCGACCGTTACTCCGTTGAAGCGCGAACCATCGTGGTTCTCGCGGCAGCGCTGAGCTAGAGCGACAATCGTCTGACGCTACCCCATCGAATGAACCGTCGTGACCAACCGGAAACCGAATCCCGGACCCGCAAGCGGACGTTGGTCCTGTTCAGGCCATTCCCAACGTTCGGCACCGAATGCGGAGCATGATGCACGCATTATGCGCGATTGTGTCGGCGGGATCCGATGCACTCGAGCCATCTCGGCTGCGGTCGCCCACTCCGCCCCACCAACACGGACCCGACCGACCCGCGACTCGGGAAACGAACCCAGAGCATCCATGGCCAGCACAGCACTCGGCGATGGCGCGCGAATAGGCTGACTCACCGGACGCAACTGCCGTCAGGTCGCGTACCTGGCGGGTAGGCGGGACGTTCCGAGCGCAACGCCCCAGCCGCTGACGCCTGACCTTCGAACCGGACGAGCCGCGATGCGGCCGCTCGGCAAAGCGAGAAGCCAGGCGAACGACCGAGCGCAAAGGGGCCGTGCCGGGCATATGCGGCAAACGGGACGAGCACGAGAGATGACGGCAGCCGCACGCCGGTCGCCGAAACGCCAACTCCGTTGGTCCGGCCTTGCCCTCAGTGTTGCCGGGGAGTTGCTCAAACGGTGCGAGGCAGCCGGGGCCGACGAGGTGCTCAGGCGATGCAATGTGTCGCCGTTCTCTGGCCACCCACTGCGGGCGCCAATTGTGAGCACCCGTTGCCCAGTTTCGAGAAACTCATTTGATTGGCGAGCAGAGCGCAGAGTGTGTGTGGTTCGGAGAAGTGTAAGGAGGCGCCAGCTGCAACCAGCAACTCGGACGCGATCGGGGAGGCTGCCCGGTACCCCGTGCACTGTCAGCACGTCCCGTGAGCCACCCGCACGGCAGGATTGCAGCCCTGTCGCGAGACCCCGGCTTCCCAGACCATCGAACCTCAATAGGTCGGTGTACGCCGCATTCACGGTTGCGCGCATCTGGAAGTCGAATGGATCGGAGCAGACGGATCGAGTAGGTTTACTTAGCATTCGGCACGCCACGTTCACTCTCCGTGGCTACGTGCTCTGCCGAGTCTTCGATTGGGTTGAGTCTTCAGTAGAGACTAGGAACACTTAGATGCGAGACGATTCTTCCGCCTCATTGGCGTGGCGCTCCGGAACATCAAACCACCTTTCCTCGTCGTCGGCCGCGACCAGCCGCTCGATGCGTCGTATGGGACGGGTTCAACTCTGGGCCGTCATCATGCTCGCTTCTGGTTGCAGCTGCGACGACTCGTCCAAGAGCTCCGAAGAGCTCCAGTGCCCCGCCGGAGCGAGTCCGTGCTCGGATGTTTGCGTCGATCTGACGACAAGCGCCACGAACTGCGGACTCTGCGGAAACGCGTGCCCATCATCCATGGTCTGCTCGGTCGGGCAGTGCGTCTGCCCGCCCGGGCTCAAGGAC
The DNA here is from genome assembly GCA_964424695.1 of uncultured Polyangiaceae bacterium. Taxonomy (GTDB): domain Bacteria; phylum Myxococcota_A; class Polyangia; order Polyangiales; family Polyangiaceae; genus JAEWRL01. Next base: position 3,314 of record CAYRKE010000118.1, on the reverse strand, counting down.
TGCAATGACTCCTGCGTGGATCTCCAATCGAACGGGCAGCATTGCGGAACCTGCGGAAACGACTGTAGCCTTTCCGGACAATTCTGCTCCGCGGGCGCGTGCGCCGCCAACTGCCCCGAGGGAACCACACCATGCGGCGCGAGCTGCGTCGACCTCAATACCAGCCTTGAGAACTGCGGGCACTGCGACACCACTTGCCCGGCGGGCCTGGTCTGCGTATCGGGCGGCTGCGAATGTGAAGGCGGACTATCGCCCTGCGAGAATACGTGCGTTGATCTGAACCGCGACCCCCTCAACTGCGGCAATTGCGGGGAGACCTGCGGAGCGAATGGTACCTGCGCCAGTGGCGTCTGCGTCGGCGGGGCGGAAAACACAGGTGGCTCGACCGGGGTTGGAGGCAGCCCCTCGACCAGCAGTGGCGGTGCCGACCCCGCGACAGCCGGCGGAAGTGCTGGCACTGGGGGGGCAAGTAGCGGCAGCGCAACGGGCGGCAGCGC
>CAYRKE010000118.1:0-2717 GCA_964424695.1 uncultured Polyangiaceae bacterium | reverse complement strand
GCGGCAGCGCAACGGGCGGCAGCGCGACGGGCGGTACCGGGGGAAGCTCCACGCCTGCCGTCCTTCCAACTCAGGTGACTGTCTCGCCCCCCAGCGGGCCATTCACCGGCACTCTGGCGGTGACCTTCACACCTGACCAGCCCGGCGGAGAGATACGCTACACGACGGACGGTACCCAACCAACGACGTCATCGACGCTCTACGATGGGACATCGGTCCAACTCTCACAGTCGACGCAGATCCGCGTGGCGATCTTCGTTGACGGAAACCAGGTCGCCTCGGCGTCGGGTTTCTACGTTTCCAACAGCCTCGACTTACCCGTTGACCTGCCCATCGTGGTCCTGGACGACTTCGGAGCTGGCGAGCCCGGTGAGGAGTACGTCGACGCGGCACTCCTCGTCTACGATACTCCGGTTGCATCCTTGGTCGATCCTCCGACCCTGGCGTCTCGCGCCGGGATCCACCTCCGTGGCAACTCCTCGGCGATGTTCCCTAAACCTCCCTACCGAGTCGAGCTGCGAGACGCGATGGGTGACGACCTCGATCAGCCACTGCTCGGCATGCCCGCTGAATCCGACTGGGTACTGCGCAATCCCTATGCCGACAAGGCGCTGATGCGAGACGCTTTCTTCTACAGCCTGAGTCGCGACATGGGGATGCCGTCCCCCCGCTACGCGTACTGCGAACTCTACCGCAACGTCGACGAAACACCCGTGGACCCCGACGACTACCTCGGCGTGTATTTGATGGTGGAGACCATCAAGAACCAGAAGGATCGGATCGACCTTCACCAGCTCAAGGACGACGACGTCACGCTTCCCGACATTACCGGAGGCTACATCTTCAAGTTCGAATGGAGCGCGGCGGAGGAGCCTCTCGTCGAGTGTACGGCGGCAGACCACTGCTGGCAGGACCTCGAGGTGGTCGATCCGAGCCCGCTCCAACCCGAGCAAGAAGCTTGGCTCGCTGAGCATCTGACGGGCTTCACCAACGCCCTGTTCGGCGAATCCTTCGCGGATCCCACCGCTGGCTATGCCCCCTACATTGATGTCGGTTCCTTCGTCGACCAGGTCATCCTCAACGAGCTTGGTCGAGAAATGGACGCCTACGTCCGTAGCCAGTACTTCTACAAGGATCGTGACGGCAAGATCTTCGCGGGACCGATTTGGGACCGCGATCTCACCTTCGACACTGGTGGGTTCTTCGAGAATCGAGAGATCGAAGGATTCATGTATCAGTCCCAATTCGGGATTACCTGGGAGGGCGCGGGCGGCGCGGGCGGCACAGCGGAGACTGCAGGTTCCAGCGCGACAGGTACCGGCGGAAGAGCAGGCTTCCCAGGTTGGGGCGGCACAGGGACGCCGGCCACGATGTCCCGTGACGGCGGCAACGACTGGTTCCCAAGACTGATGGAGGATCCGGCATTCCGAGCGCAGCTGGTCGCGCGTTGGCAGTCGCTCCGAACAGGGCTCCTGTCGGACGCTGAGCTCGACGCGCGCATCGCGAATCTGGCCGCACCGCTCGCTGCAGCCGCGGCTCGCAACTTCGCCAAGTGGGATATCCTCACCACGGAGATGGTGGTGGTCTTTTACACCCCAACCGAGGATACCTGGGAGGGACAGGTTGCGCACATGCAGCAGTGGATGCACGACCGGATCGCATGGCTCGACACGCAGTGGCAGTAGGGCGGGTGATAGTGCTCACAACCCGGTTGCTCTGAACGCAGTGTCGCGCATCCGACGCGGTCGTTCGCGTGGATCTATTTTCGGCGGGCCCGAAGGGGCGTGGCCCGCCCCCCAAGTTGGTCCCGCCAGAACGGACACCCCTTTGCTAAGCACTGAGCAGCGGGATCGCACCGCTCCCGCTGCTCACCATCGCGCGCGAGCACCCGCAACCTCCCCCAGGTCTGGCAGGCAGGCCTCAGTGTCCCATCCGACTACAGCGTCGACGATTTCCTGACGCGCTACGCTGAAATCTCGCGCAAATACCTGCAACTGCTCCGGGTTGGGTCGGCAGGCCCTGGCGTCCCATCCGGACACAGCGGTGACGCTTCCAGGAAACACGAATCTGTCACAGTGAGTCCCGACCAGCAGCGTCACCCCGGCGACTCCGCGACTGTGTCGAGAATCGTCACATGGCGATCATTCCAAAGCCGCTGAAGAAGGACCACGCGATGAAGAAGGTTGTGGCAATTGTCAAGCCGTTCAAACTGGACGACATCAAGGGCGCCCTCTCCGAGTTGGGCGCTCAGGGAATGACCGTCACTGAAGTCAAGGGGTTCGGGCGCACAGGCGGCAAAAGCGAGGTCTACCGGGGTTCTGCGTACGTAGTGGATTTCGTGCCCAAGGTGGAGATCGAAGTTGTCGTGCATGACGACATGGCCCAGCAGGTGGTCGATGCCATCGCGACTGCCGCTCGAACGGGGCGCATCGGTGACGGCAAGATCTTCGTGAGCGAAGTCGTCCAGGCCATCCGCATCCGAACCGGAGAATCTGGTGACGCAGCGATCTAGATTGAGACCACCTCGGCCAGAGCGCGACCTTGAGTCATTGGCGGGGTTCGGGGTCGCGCAAGAGAGGAATTCCCAGCGCCCCCCCGCCAGCGGTGCTCGCAGAAATGCCAGACCACCGGTAATCCGTCACCGAACCGTTCGGGTGGTACCCGCTCCGTTCACAGTCCCACAGTTGTGGCCGACAAGTGGTTCGAAATGCCGGGAG
>CAYRKE010000117.1:0-24506 GCA_964424695.1 uncultured Polyangiaceae bacterium | reverse complement strand
TGCAAGGGACCCACGCGATTTCTCGCGGGATAGGATTCAGTTTTCAAGGACCGAGAGGGTGTTTGCCCTCGTCACGGGGGCGGGAATCTGCTTCTTCGGAGGCTCTGGGTCAAGAGACTTTTTTCTTTTCTTTTCTATGACCCGCCAGCTGACCCAATCATGCTTCTTGGCCCGACGCTCCACAGTGCCTTTGGAGCGAGGACCCAGTTCCGGAGAAGACACCTCGGCTAGGCGCCTCGCTACCGGATGCAGCTCGAGTGGCGCGATGCTGGACCAACGCTCGACACGTCTCCGCTCGACGGCGCTTGTGGCGCGACTCAGGCGCTTCGCGGCCCGTCCCCCATGCATAGAACCAGTTCCCGCCTCGGGCGGCGTCGCCCGGCGCACCGCGGTACACTTCGGCATGCCGAACTGGGAGCGGCTCGCCGAAGCAAGGATTCAGGAGTGGCTGCACCGTCCACCGCGAGATCGGCTTTCGCTTCCACACGACGGTCCGCTCATTCCGCTGGAGACGCAGCTGCTCCAGCAGGCACTCGAGCTGGCGCGCGAAGCCGGACGGCTCCCTCCTGGTCCCGAACGCAAACGAGTCGAACTCCAGGGGCTGGCAGTCGAGACTCGTCTTCTGGTTCTTCTCGAGAGGGCGAAACGTCCTCTCGCGGCTCAGCGCATCAGCGAATTGCTTGCCGTCGCCAAGGGGCAGATCCCATCTCGCGTCTGATGCTCTCGCTCGGGTAGCTGCGGTGGGGCTCTAGCTGCTGGGCAGCCGCCAGCGCAGACCTCGCGCCCCGAGCCGCGACTAAGCGCTCCGACGCACAGCCATCACCGTGATGTCATCGACGGGTTGGTCCGCACACCACTCGCGCAAGTCCCTGACCACGGCCTCGACCATTCCCTTCGAGGGCAGGTGCGCGTATTTCCTGACCAGGCTCTCCATACCCGCGATGTTCAACATGTCACCGGACGGTGAGCGAGACTCCGTGCAACCATCCGTGTACAGCACCAGGGTGTCGCCCAGCCCGAGTTCGAGACTACCGGTAACGGTCGTCTCCGAGATGTCGGGATCGACGGCCAGCCACATGCCATCCGTCGTCACGCGATCCACAGTGTCTGTCGCCCGACGATGAATGAGTAGCTCGAGATGTGCGCCCGCATGAGTGAAGCGACCGGTCCCCTCGTAGCGCAAGGCAACGAGCGTCACGTAGAGATCAGTGCCCAGCCGGTTCGCGACGTTCTCGTAGAGGGTTCGATTCAGTCGCACGACCATCTCGTGAGGGGTGGCAGTACCTCCAGAACGAATCGCCGCGTGGGCCGTCTCGGTCATCATCATCACGAGCCCAGGCGTCACACCGTGCCCGGAGACGTCGCCAACGGTGATCCAGAGCACCCCTTCACGGTCCAGTGCGGCATCGTAGTAGTCTCCCCCTACCTCGTCGGCTGGCAGCATCAACGCTGCAATCTCGAGGTCCGGGCTCAGTCCCTCGGTACTCGTCGGGAGCAGTGCGGTCTGAATGCGGCGTGCGAGCTCCATCTCCTGCCGCAGCCGTTCTTGATCGACTAGGCTGGCAGTCAGAGCCTTGAGCGACAAACGCATTCTGTCGACGTCGTGGCCGAGCGCGCCGAGCTCATCACTGTTGTCGGCGACCACCAAGGGTACGTCGAACTGCCCTTCGGCAATGGTGCGGGTCGATTCGACGATGTGGCCGATACGGCGCGCCAAATGGTCCGAAAAGCGGCGCGCCATGAAGAATGCAAGCGCCGAAGTGGCTGTTGCCAGACTGAGTACGACGGAAAGGAATGCATTACGGTCGCTTCGCCCGTCCCGCGCAGCATCAGCCTGAGCGTGGCGCATGGCCGCCGTGCTGAGACCGTATCGCACCCACCCAAGGGTTTCGTGCTGACTGCGCACCGGAGCAGCGAACTCAATGATGGGCTGGTCCCGATAGGTCGTCTCCTTCGAGTCCAGCGCCGTCAGACTAGCTGCCCATCGAGCTGTTGGATCGTCCAGCGTCTTGGGGTTCACCACGGTGCCCGCTGGGTTCTCGCGAGAGGCCATCACCCAGGGCACCCGTGTCTTGGTCATGAAGATCGCGTAGGCAACATCATGTGACGTTGACACAGTGGAACTGAGAAGTTGCTCCGCGTCGGTGATGGCGTTGTTCTCCACCATGCCGGCCAGCGCGAGCCCGCTGTTCGAGGTGAGGGCGATCCCCTTGTCAATCAGGGCTCTGCGAATGCTGGCCTCGATGGTCTCCGTATTGCGCGTCACCATCCTCAAGCTCTGAAGGATGACGGCAACAAGCATCACCGCGAAGACCCCCAGGAGCAGTGCCATCGTGCGAACGAGCAGTCTGCGGCGAATTGGCACGAAGTGGTGCGGCGTCATCCGAGTTCCGGGCGGCAGGGAGGCGCGACGCTTCCTTGAGGCGAGACTACGGCCATATCGCCCCGTCCCCATAGCTGGGAAGGAGTACTGACCGTCCTCCGGTGCCCCCGCGCCCCGGTCGGTTGCCCCTTCTCATCCTGCACGCCTCGTCCGACGCAGGATCGGGCAATCCTGGCGACGGTGACCGTCGGCCACGGTGTACATGCAGGTAGGCATCACTCGGCACCAGTGTCAGGGGGCCGAGGCACCGTCACTCCAAGATCGTATCAACGTACTCGAGTGCATGTGCCTGCAGCGCGAAATGTTCCCGAACCTGCGGCAGGTCGAGGGTGCTGGTGGTCGATCGGGGCAAGTGCACCCGATGGCCTTGCTCCACGGTCCAATCGGCTGCGGCAATGTCGAGGAGCAGGCCTGCCGCTTGGGCACCGAGGGCTACGTGGTCGGGTAATACTGCGAACGTACCCAGGGAGTGCTCAGGAGACACGAGGGACGAGGCGCCCACAATCGTCGGGACCCAAGGGCGCTCTTCCAACCCGGGTAGCCAACCGTCGGTGATCAGCTTCGGAGTCAGTAGCTGATCGTCGTTCAACACCCAGATCACGTCCACGCGCTGCTTGAGCCGTCGGATGGCCCGCTTGATTTCGGGCGGTCTTGGGGAAGTGCTCACCTGCTCCACCGACACGACTACCTGCTCTCGCCGAGCAAGCTCGGTCTGTCGACGGACGAACCGACGCAATGACTCCCGAGCCACGACCCCTACCCGTTCGCCCGGTAGCGCGATGACCTTCCGAAGGTCGGTCATGAGCATCATCAGCGGAACCTCGTAGCCGATACCCGTGGCGTTCTCCACCATGGCCGACGGATCCTCGAGAAACGAGGTCATGACAATTACCGACGGCGGGAACCCGCCACCAGCATTACGACGCTGGAATTCGCGGTAGGCCGCAACGGTAGGGTTGTTCACGAGCAGCAGGCCGGCGGGTGAGTGGCGGGCCATCGCTTCCTCGATGATCGACACATCTGCCGCACTCTCCACCTTGACGGCAACCACTCGGAGCTCCTGCGAAATCTCGTCCTGCAAGCCCCGCCAGACGTCTTGGGTCTGCTCGGTCTGGGGCATGAAGACTACGATCGTCCCAACATTCGGGCGCGGAGCCTTGATCGAGAAGAGCTCCGAGTAAGCGGCCCTCGGCCCTCCCCCGTGAGTGCCATTGCACGCGGCCAACACCCCCGAAAGCGCGGGAATGGCCATGAGAAACCCGCGTCGCGTCAGCGCCATGAGTCCACCCCCAAGGTATTCGCCGCCTGCGCGGGCATCCGGCTCAGGACGGCAAGGACTCGCGGGCCTGCAGCTGAGACTCCTACTGCCGCCGGGAGTCCTACCGGCTTCGAGAGCTCCCTCGGTGTCAGGTTCAGCTTGCTCGTTGCGCGAATCTCCGGATAGAGCCGAGACGGCAACAACACCGCGTCGGCGACCTGCACCTGGAGCAGCCGCGGCAGGTCTTCTATCTTGGAAACCCTTTCGACTCGTGGGCTCGCGCCCAGTAGGTTTCTGACGAAAGCTGTGGTGCCTTCCCGACCGAGTAGGTCGAGTGCGCCCACGGTTGCCACCCGCGTCGGGTCTGGAGCTCCCCCGACCGCCACCAGCGAGTACGTTTCGTGGGGGCTACCTGCCCGGTTTCCGTGGAGCTGTGCGGTGAGATTGAACGCCGCAAGCACGACGGGAAGCGTCAGGATCGCGTCGACCCCTTCCTTGTAGAACCGCTCGAAGTCAGCCACGCGGCCCACCGCAATGACTTCAACCCCAGACAGAGCCGCCTGCAGTGCGCTCTGCAGCGCTCGCTGCTTGGCCGCGGTGTGCAGAAATACGAGGAGCTTGCCGACGCTGGCATTGGCGGTGCGAGCAGCCAGCATCGCCGCCACCGCCGTTGCAGTGGCGCCCAGCCCGAAGGAGTCTCTGGCTCTGCTCAACAATGCCCACCTCGACGACATCGTGCCGCCCCCCCAGTTTCATCAGGGAAGGCTTCGGCATCAACGGCAGGTACCCCCGCCAGCATAACCAGAATCCGCGACCTCCAACCTTATCTTCGGCCGGCAAGCCGCCGTACCCCAGCGAACCTCATGAGCACCGCGCAAACCCCACGAATCCCAAACCGCCACCGCCGACGCCACACTGGGCGAAGCGCCGCGGCCATGGACGCGGTTGATGCCGAAACGCGGTGGAGTGCACGCCCAGGCGGCGGGTCAATGGGGATTATCCATTCGAGCCTCGCCCTGAAAACCAACCGCAATCCGCCTTGTCGGATGGGACCATGACACAGGAGTTGCAATCCAGGCGGTCCACCACCCAAGAAGCAGCAATTCATCAGTGCGGACACATCATGATGGGACTCTGATCACTCCCACCGCCAGCCCGCCGAAGTTCGCGTGGCATTCTGGCAGTAGCGGGGCGCAATGGCGAGGGAGTTCAGCGGTTTCCCATCGAAACGGCTCCGTTCGTAGCTCAGCTGAAGGGTACCCGACGGTTGAGCACGGTTCGCGGCCGCACTTTCCGTGAACGCTCAGCCGCTCGGTGCCCCACCCGTTATGGCGTACTACCTTCGAAGCTCACTTGCCACGTTCGTCATGTTCTTGGTGGCGCGGTCGTCAGTGGCCCAAGTCGCTGAGGGGGTCGACGCTTCGGCGCCCGATGACCTCAATTTGGTCAAGCTCCTGAACGTCGAGGTATCCACGGCGACCAAGACTGCGGAAAGCCTCGACCAGGCGCCGGCTGTCATCACCGTCGTGACGCGCAAAGACATCCACGATTGGGGCTATCGAAGCCTGGCCGAGGTTCTCAGTCATACGGTCGGGTTCTTCCTGGTAAACGATCAGATCCTGCCCAACGCCAGTGTTCGTGGCATGACTGGCGGGCTTGGTGCGGAAAGCGGCGTCATCAAAGTGATGATCGACGGTCGCTCCGTCGCCTATCGAACAACATCAGGTAACTGGCTGGGCGTCGAGTTGATTCCACTCGAGTCGGTCGCCCAAATCGAGATCATTCGCGGCCCGGCATCGGCCCTCTATGGCGCTGACGCGTTTCTCGGGGTCGTCAATGTCATCACGCTTCGTCCAGAAGACGTGCCGACGGTCAGCGCCCGACTGTGGACCGGCTCTTCCATGGGCCATCCCCTGGGCCAGTTCGACGTCGTCGGAGGCGGGCGCCTAGGACGCTTCGATCTGCTGTTGGGAGCAGCCGGAGAAACCGCTGACTACTCGGGCCTGGAGCTCCCGCCAGAGTCCCCGTCGCCGATGGTACCACTGGGCATTGGCGATCGGCGGATGACGCTCGACCTTCAGCGTAAGTCATTGGTGCTGCAAGCGCGCACCGGATACCGCGTCCCGGACGCGGGCCATCTCGTTCTGAGCGCCTACGGTTCTGGAATCCGACGCGGCGGGGATTTCGCACACTGGGCGCAGCTCACGAGCAGCGGCCCGGATTCCGGCGGGAACGCCACGGGAACCGTGGTCGCGCTGCAACAAGTGCGGCTGAACCTCGATAGCCAGCTGGACGTCTCGGAGAACCTCCAACTTGCCCTGCAGAGCACCTACTTCCAGGGAGGCCTCCTGCCCCCCGACCGCGTGGAGATCGCCAGCGATTCGTTCTACGTCGAGCGCCACCAGTCCTACCGCGGGGTCGACACAACCCTTGAGGGCCGGTATCTACCGTCTCAAGCGCTAAACCTCATTGTCGGCCTGGAGAGCGTCTACGACCACGAGGAACTCGACGCCCCAAGCCGCATCGACCGAAGCTCCGGGGAGGCTTTCACGGACCGCAACCCGGTGAACCGGCGAATTTCGCTCCTCAATCTCGGTGCGTATATCAGCTCAAACCTGAGGGTCATTGATCCGTGGCTCAAGCTCACCGGTGGCATTCGATATGATCGTCACAACGAATATGGCGACAAAGCAACCGGCAGATTCGGCCTGACTTCGCAACCTCACCGCTCACTGGTCGCCAAGGCGCTGTACGGTGGTGCGTTCAAGGCGCCGTCTCCCTATCTGCTGTACGCCAGCCCGCTTCGCCCGCGTGATATCATTGGCAATGCGGATCTCAGACCCCAGTATGTCCACACCCTCGAGTACCAGATGTCCTATAAACCACTACGGTTCATAGGAATAGCATCCGACATATCGTACAGCTGGCTCTACGACAAAGCCGAGTTCACCCCCCAGAACCTCAACCTAACCGCTCGCAACGTCGCGAGTCAGCGCAGCATTGCCTGGGAGACCCGGCTGGACGCCTCGTACTACAACGATTTCGCGGTCTACTCGGCATTCGAGCTGGTTCATTCGACTCGCGATTTGGGCCGAGAGGGCTACGCCGCCACTCTGATCGGCACCAAGAACGTCATCTATCCACCGTGGATTGCCCGCGCCGGTCTGCGTGTCTCGGTGCCATCCACACCGTCCGTGCCACTGCAGCTTGGGGCAGAAACGGTAATCGTGGGCTCCAGACGCGCGTTCGACACCAGCTTGGTCGAGCACGGTTCCGATCTGACCTTCCCCGCCTACTGCGTCCTCGACACGTCTCTGTCCACCCGCGATCTGTACCTCGTACCCGGTCACGAGACGCGGGTCGCATTGCGCACACGGAACCTGCTGGCGGCCCAGGGACCCAATCCCGGGTTCTCGGGGTTTGAGTATCCATTGGATCCCCCCAGCATCTTCGTGGAAGTCACCCACACCTACTGACACAGCGAAGGCTCGCAGCACCGCCGTGACGCGGTGCCCCTGCGCGGCTTGTCCGGCTGCCACGAGCACCTGGGAGGCACGTCCCGAGATCTCGCTTGCGCCCCCCTGGCGCAATATTGGCAAAATGCACCACCGGCTACAGATTACCACCATTCTTTGTGCATTTTAGCACTACCTCGCTCACAAAAAGGCGTCACCATGGACACGTGCCCACTGGCGCAAGGTCTCAGTGGGAGCTGGACCTCAGGGCGGCACTTCAACCGCTCGAAACCGGGAGACTCCGATGGAAAAAAACACAAGAACGACGAGCGCTCACTGCTTCTTCAGTTTGGCCACCTTCGCGACCGCCCTTGCCTTCTCAACCCCCTCAGCCTGGGCCCAGGAGGTGTGCGAGGCAGACACCTGCCCTCAGGGCTTCGTGTGCGAGGCCGTGAGCAAGCCCTGCATGGACCTCGGATGCGTTGAAGGAGGTGACTGCAACTTGGCCTGCGAGGAGGAAACCCAGGCGATTTGCGTCCGTGCTGCCTGCGAAACGGACGCTGACTGCGGTGGGGCCATGGTGTGTGCCGAGCAGAGCTCGTGGAGCTGCGACGATGCCGCGATGCCCTGTGCCGAGGGAGAAGACTGCACAGGGAACGCCGAGCCAGCCTGCTTGGAGGAGTTGCGCAAGGAATGCACGTACCGTTGGGAACTCCCCTGCACGGTGGCAGCGGACTGCGGCGCTGGCTTTGAGTGTGTCGAAGGGATGAGTGGATCCTGCAGTGCGGGTTCCAGTGCCTCGACAGGACAGGAGGGCGCGACGTCAGGCTCAGGCGCAGCGACTGCCGATTCGGGAGAGGGAGCTGATGCCACGGAAACCCCCGCCCCACAGATGCGTGCTCCTGACTGCGTCTCCGAACCCACTGGGGCTTACTATTGTCAACTCATCGAGGTCGCCTGCCAGCAAGATGGCGATTGCCCCGAGGGGTATTCCTGCATCGACAATCCCGAAGGCATGTGCTGGACGGACACCGAAGGCAACGGTGGGTGTACGACCCCGGATCCCGCGAGAGTCTGCCGACCGCCGTATGCAGCCTACGGTGGATATGGGGTCGCAGAAGACGCGGAGGGGTCTGCGCTGGACTCCACCGCCGGAGCCAACACTAACTTGATCGCTGAGAACCCGGGCAACGCCGACCCCCAGGCCCAAGACGCCGCGAGCAACGGCGGGGAGAGGGCGGACACCGACGGAACCGACCAATCCGAGGAAGGCGACGACGCCACCGCTGGAGACGCGACCGCGACGGCCGATGATTCGAACGATTCGAGTCCGACCGAAGAGCCCTCCTCGAGCAAGCCAGAGAGCAGCGGTTGTTCGGTTCAGCCGGTTCTTGGCGGTCAGGCCGGAAGCTTTGCCAGCGTGCTTCTGGGGATGGCGATGGCCGTCGCGGCGCGCCGTCGCCGCAGCAGATAGAGCGCCCAAGGGGGGCGCCGGTCGGTGCCCCCCTTCACGCCTCTGTCGGTCGCGGCCTCCCATCGTCCAACACGGTCCGGACGATATCGGCGAGTGCGTCAGCTGTGTACGGCTTCTGCAGCCAAGGTATCTCACGCTCCAGCGCCTCCTGGATTCGGTGTGTCGGGGCGTGGCCGCTCGCCAGGATCGCCTTCTGCGCGGGAGCGATCCGCCGGATCCGCTCACAGATGTCTAGGCCGTCTTCACCGTCGCTCAGCTGAACGTCGAGGATCACCAAGTCATACCCAGGTTCTTGCCCTGCAGCGGCCCGCGCGATGCGCTCGAGAGCATCGACGCCACTGCTAGTGAGCTCGACCTCATAACCATATCGAGTCAGCACCCTTCTGCTCGTGCGAAGCTGGATCGGCTCGTCGTCCACCACCAGGATCCGCTCGCCCCCCACACGCCGCCCCTTGGGCGGTCGTGTGCTGGCGACGGGGCTCTGGCTGCTGGGGAAGTAGAGCCTGAACGTCGTTCCCATCCCGGGCGAGCTATCGAAGTCGATAAAACCTTCATGCTCCTTTACCACAGCGTGAACGATGGCGAGCCCGAGTCCCGTCCCGGAGCCCTGACCGAGACGCTTGGTACTGAAGAACGGTTCGAAGATTCGTTGCCGGATTTCGCTCGGCAGCCCCTTGCCGGAATCCGCCACCTCGACAACCACGTAGTCTCCCGAGGCGATGGCTTCGTAACGGTCGAGCGGTTCGTCGATTCGAAGGGGATAGGACCGCAGCCGAACCTCCCCCTCGGCCTCGATGACGTCGATGGCGTTCTGAATCAGGTTGGTGATTGCCCGCACGACATGGGCTTCCGAAGCCAAGATCACGAGGGGAGAGCAGGCAAGGTCAACGGATACCCGAATCCTATCACTGTAGCCGTGGGGACGGCGCGCCGCGCATTCTTCGCCGCACTCGCGAAGCACCCTGTTCACGTCCATGGGTGACTTCGGCGTCCTACCCTGACGACTCAACGTCAGGAGATCCTTGATGGTCTGCGAGGCGCGCTGGCCCGCCATCTTGATCAACTCGATGTCCTCGCGCAGGTCGTTGATGGCGGGATCCCTCGCCGCGGCGGCTTCGAGCTGAGACAGCATGATGTCCGGAAACGCGACGAGCGGACCCAGCACATTGTTCAGGTCGTGCGCGACGCCACCGGCAAGAATGCTGAGAGACTCCAGCCGCTGCGTGGTGGCGACCCGCTCTTGCACGCTCCGCTCTCGTAACGCCGACTGGTGTTCGATCTCGCGCTGCAGCCTGTACGTGCCGAGAGCAGCGCTAATCTGATCGCGAAGCAAGTGGTAGGGGATGAGCCCGTTGGAGTACTCGAGGACGCTCATCCCCAGACTCCGAGACTCCATGACCAGCGGCATGACGACAAACGTCTTTCGCGCCCTGAAAGCTTTGGCAGGCGGCAGAAGCAGGTAGTCAGGGAACTTCCCGACCTGCGCCACATCGCCCTCACCGTCGACGAAATAGACCAGAGGTTCCAGCATTCCCGGTTCCCCATCCACGTACTGCGACAGGGAAACCGTGCCGATCCCAGCCGTCGGCAGATGCCTCTGAAGCGAGTCCTGCAGGGCTCCCACCTTCAGTGCGCCGAAAACGCTGTCCTCGCTGCCCAGAAGCTGCACGTACGTGGAGTCCATCGCCATCTGTTGTTGGAGGTTGCTCGCCGCTAGCGCATGAACGAGCTCCCGACGGACTCCGCTCCAGCTCGCTTCGAGACAAGGAACCGCGTAGGGTCGGAACTCCTCCTCCAGTAGCTCCACAACGCCATACCACGCCCGAATATACTCTGGGTCGTCTGGAACCGAGCTCATGAGCGCTCGCGCCGCTGCCACGAGTGCCGGGCCACCGCCGGCGAGCTCCGATTCCAGTGCCTGTAGGAACTCGAGGTGGGCTCCCGTGGCGGACGAACGGGATTCGCCGAGCGTTCGCTCGATCTGCGAGAGGAGCCGCCCCGACACGGCCCTGAGGTGCTCGACAGCTGCCGTCGCCTCCCGTGACTCGCACGGCGCAGCACCGAGGGGCGCGCTGGAGCTGCATCCGCAGGAATTGCGCACGCACAGATCGCCCGCGACGAGGGTCACCGCGGGAGCCTCCCTACCAGCGAGCTGGGCCTCCACGGAGTCCAGTGCTCGTTGAGCCAGTAGCTCCAGGGGCTGCGCCACCGTGGTAATCGGCGGGTTGCCGAGTCGGGCGTGGATCAGGTCGTCGAAACCGGTAACGGCGCAGTCATCTGGAACCTTCCGTCCGTGCTTCCGTAGGGACGCGATCACCCCGATCGCCATTGCATCATTCGCAGCAACAACCACGTCGAAGTCACGACGGCGGCTCTGCAGCTTATCCATCGCGGCCTCCGCCGCGTGTGAAAGGAAATTGCCGGCGACCAACAGGTCTTGGTCGAACGGGATTCCGTGGCGCGCCAACACGGTCTGGAACGTCTCGAGCCGGGCGAGCGAGTGGGAATGATTCATCAGGCCCGCCATGAACACGAAGCGCCGGTAACCGTGGACCGTCACCAGATGCTCCACCAGAGCTTCCATCCCGGGTCGGTTGTCCACCTCGACGCTGGGAAGGCTGGTCAGAACCATTCCGAGGCTGCAACGGGGAAACGCCCTGAATCGGCGGACGTATTCGTTGAGGCGCTGGCTCCCACAGGCTCCGGCAAGAAGGTTCGAGATCACCACAACGGCATCAATACGGGCGGGGTGGACCAGATCGAAGACGGCGTTGTACGCGCTGCAGCTCGGATCCGGCTCCTCGAGCGAACGGCCGTAAATGAGGTAGAGGTCCCAATCCCGCCGGGCACATTCGGCATCGAGTGCCCGCCTAAGGCGACCTTCGATCCCCTCACTGAAGAAACTGGTGTAGTTCAGCAGCACGCCCACGGCCGTCCGCCGCTTGTGCGTCGTGACTGGTACGGCTTGAGACCGACTCTCGAGGGGATTCGGGCCGAAGTCGTCTTGCTCGCCGGACACACCCCCCCTGGCTTCAGCCGATTGCTCAGCATTGCGATCTCGAGGAGGGTAATCCATGGATCGGGCGGGTATGCGCCGAGACCTTGCCGGTGGCAAGCCTCCTCGCGCACCAGCAGCAGAACGGCACGGAACGCCCGGGCCGATCCCCCCCATGGTTCTTCGTTGACCGCGCTCGCCTCAGCATCCCGAGGGGCCATCGCTCGAACCACGGGCCCTCCTGCCAGACGGAAAACCCGGTAGGCAATGCCGGGCTGCACCGAAGCGGAGCCGATCGGGCAGCTCCTGTCGGAGGGCATCGTGGAGAGTCCCGTCAGTGCCCGAACGCGATTCCGATGAAAGGCCCGACGAAGAACTGCGTCCCTTGGTAGGGGGTCACACGCCGGAGCGAGTCCGGGTACTGGATGTTCTCGCCCAGGAATGACATGTCGCGCTCGAAGGCAACGTCAGGGGCGAACTCCCACCAGAGCAGTACCCCCAAGTAGAAACGCCCGCCGGGAACGCCGCCAAGCTGAATGCCGCCATCCAGCATCAGAAGCGGCGCGGTGTAGGACACGCTGCTCCCCACATAGTCACTGGGAACAACATAGACCCAGCGCTGCACGAACCCGAAATCCACACCGAGGGTGGCACGAATACCGCTGGTCGGAGTCGAGAGGCGACCACCGAGCCCGAGGCCAACGCCTGGCCGAACGTAGACGGTCGAGCCAGCTATGTCTCCGTATGCCTCAGGAATTCCGGGCAGCGCATTCGCCATATCGATGCTGGCGGTAGCGACGTCGACAAGCGCCAAACCTGCGCCCTCGATCCCAAACCACCCGAAGTTATAGCCCATGCGCAACTGGAGCCCGCCTCCGATGGGACCCGTGCTGGAGCAGCTGCCGTCCACCGTGTGCGCAACAGAAAACCCTGTAGTGGGATCCGTATAGGTCAGTGTCGCCGGCGTGGGGCACGCGTCGTTCCAGGCGTTGGTGGAGGCGCCGAACTGCACGGGAAGAATGACAGAGCCGAAGAAACCGCTATCGTCGCGGCTGTCGTCTTCGTCTTCCTCGGGCGGCGGAGGCGGCTCGGAGCTGGCTGGCTGCGGCTTCCGGGCAGCCTCGGTGGGCGGTGGGGGTGGCGCAGGGGGAGCCGCAGCCACAAAGGGTCCCGGGGGCACGATAGTGAGAGCCTTGCCGGGCTCGGCACTGAACGGCACCGAGATTTCCTGGTATCCCGGGCGCCAGAAAACCGCCGTATGCCGCCCGGGAGTGAGCAGCCCCTCGTAGCGGCCGTAGCCAACCCTCACGCCGTCGAGGAGTAGCTCGGTGCCATCGCCCTGACCGTCGAGGGTGAGCGGTGCGAGAAGAGGCAGGATCACCAACGATATTCGGAGGGGCTGTCCTTGCACAACGACGATACGCACCGGCTGGGAGCCGTGGGTGAGCCCTCGTGCCCAGATCTGGTGCTCACCGGGCGGCAGAATCCCTCTGTACGGCAGGACCCCCGCTTCACGACCGTCTACGAAGAGGGTCAGCGGCTCCGGCGCAATTGAGACACCGATCTCCACGCTGCCAGTATTGGCCTGAACCATGGGCCCCGTAACGGTGACCGGATCCGCACCAACCGAGACGGTTCGAACGAACCGCTCGTACCCTTCGCAATCGATGACGACCTCGTGGTTACCCCGCGCCACCCGAATCGGGCGAATGATCGGTGTCGTGGCAACCTGCACTCCGTCCACCCACACCGTCGCGCGCCCTGGAATGTCCTCGAGACGCACGATCCCGATCTGGCGATCGAGCTGGCCCAAACGCCTCCCGATGCGATCGCGGGTTGGTGCGTCAAGCTCACTACCATAGTCGACCAGCAGGTCCGTGTAGTCGGTGTGAGCCGCCGCCACCTGACCCAGCTTGTCCTCGGTCTCGGCCACCCTCAGGCAGATCGCGGCCGACGGGGCAGCGGCCCGGACGGCCTTGTACACCTCGAGGGCGGCTGCCAGGTCCCCACTGTCGCGCAGAGCGTCTCCGGCCGCAATGGTCGAACTGGACTCCTGTGCCCAGGAGGGTGCTACGGCCGACGTGACCGCAAGCCACACTACCAAGATCGAACCCTTGAGTCGCATCGCCGTCATCTCGACCTTCCTACGCCGCCAAGCCTCGCGCGATTAAGTGCCCACCGCCACTCTAGCGGCACCTTCCGCCGCTGCACACGCCCTCCCGTCCGACCCGCTCGGCCCCTCGTATCGAGCCCTGAACCCGGCGCCTGGGTAGCGGCTCCCACGAAGGAATGCGCCGCGCGGACCACAAGCCGCTTGGGAGCTTCTCGGTTGCGGAACATCAGCCTCGAATCGGAGCCAACGACCCACGACGGGGCGCGAAGCCCGTGGGGCGTCCATCCAGAGAGGCTCCAGCCAACTGACGCCCCGAGCATCGTTCCCCTGAACAGCCGGACGCGAGGGAACTCGGCACCCGTCCCCTCGCCGAGAAGCCAGTGCCCCCATGGCCCACGGCAAGACGACGCGAACCCGATCGGCGATCGCGTCGTCCCGCACCGCCGGAACGCCGCCATCAGCGGGCGCCGCCAGCTCCCGCCGTTTCCCCTGCCCCTGCTGCCGAGCGGACGGAAGCGAGTGTCATGAGTCTTGCAGTTCGTTTCCCCAGCGCCACGCTTGGCCAACGCCCATGCCCCATCGAGGCACCATCAAACAACGTTGCGCGCGCTGCCACCTCCATGAGTGTCTCTGCATCTGCCCGCACATCCCGCGGCTCTCGACCCGCACCCGGCTCGTGGTGGTCATCCACCGAAGTGAGGTCCGGAAACCCACCAACAGCGGCGGGCTCGCAACGCTATGCCTCGAGAACAGTGAGCTCTGGGAGCACGGGCGCGACGCCCCCTCACAAGCACCTCTCACCCTCGCGCCGGGAACACGACCAGTCCTCCTGTACCCCAGCAGGGCAGCCACGCCGCTGAGTGAATTCGTCGATTCCTCGGTCCCCATTACTCTGTGCGTCCCCGATGGTACGTGGAGACAGGCGTCGCGGGTACGGCGCCGCGTGCCCGCCCTGGCGGACCTCCCCTTGGCCTCGCTGCCCGATGGCCCGGCATCGGAGTATCGATTGAGGAGTGACGCGCGCGCAGGTCGTCTCGCCACCATGGAGGCCATCGCTCGTGCGTTCGGAGTGCTCGAAGGCCGGACCGTGCAGGACGCGCTCGAAAGCGTGTTTCGCATGATGGTGGAACGGACCCTCTGGTCTCGGGGAAGCCTGCCCGCGGCCGAGGTGCTCGGCGGCATCCCCGAAGAGGCGCGTCGCCCCCTGCCGGACTTGAAACGATAGCGACCGCCGGAATACCCAGGGGACAGACCGAGCCTTCGGTGGCCTCGGGCCCCCCAGCGCCCCCCAATCCCCGTTCGCCGTCTGGTCACCCGGGTGGCGCCGTGCTAGGGCACGCGGTGATGCGGATGCCGGAAGTGTTGTCCTCCTTGGTCGACGAGGGGATCATCGAGGAGGTCCTACGCCCTCTCATGAGCGGAAAGGAAGCTCAGATTTACCTCGTTGAGGCGGCTGGCCAACAGTACGTTGCCAAGGTCTACAAGGAAGCCAACAGCCGCACCTTCAAACACCGCTCGGAGTACACCGAGGGACGCAAGGTGCGGAATAGCCGAGACCAGCGCGCCATCGACAAACGCACCAAACACGGGCGCGCCCAGGACGAAGCTGCGTGGCGCTCGACCGAGGTGGACATGATCCACAGGCTGAGGGGAGCCGGCGTCCGCGTGCCAACTCCCTATCAGTTCATCGATGGCGTTCTAATCATGGAGCTTGTGTCGGACGCGAACGGGCAGCCCGCCCCGAGACTCGGAGACGTCAGTCTGACGCCAGAGCGCGCCCACGCCGTCTACGAGCAGCTGATCCGTGAGACTGTCCGCATGCTCTGCGCGGGAGTCGTTCACGGCGATCTCTCCGACTACAATGTCCTGCTCGCTGCCGACGGTCCGGTGATCATCGACTTCCCCCAGTCGGTCGACCCTTCGAAGAATCCCAACGCTCGAAGGCTCCTCTTGCGCGACGTCGACAACCTGCACCGGTTCCTGTCGCGGTTCGTGCCCGGCGCGCGGCGCATGCCGTATGCCGAGGAAATGTGGGCGCTGTACGAGAGTAGCCAGCTAACCCCCGACACGGTGCTGCGAGGCCTGTACCGCCCCTCGGAGAAAAAGGCCGACACCAAAGCCGTTCTCGAACTCATCGGCGACGCCAATCGCGAAGCACAGAACCGCGGGCGCGGGGATGCTGGGGCGCCAGCAGTGACCACCTATCGGCCGCGAAGAATCGAAGTGATCGTGGACCGGGGCATGCTCCCACGGAGCAAGACGCAGGCCGGCCGCGGTCGGCCTGGGCCCGGAGCAGGCCGTGGTCCAGCGCCAGACACACGGAGCGCCGCGCGCCACTCGGGCCAATTCCCCACCCACGGTTCCGCCAACGCCGATCGCCCCCCCGCCCAAGGCTCGGGGCGCGGCTCGTCATCGGATTTCAGAGGGTCAGGGCGCTCTCCATCCTCCCACCAACCGCACCGAGGCGGCGCGGCTGTCCAGCAACGTTCGGGGGGCTCTCCGCCCCAGCACGGAGCTCGCGCTCCGCAGCAGCGACCACAGGCGTCACCACCTCCGCGCGAAGTGCGCTCGGATCAACGCCGGCCACAGGACCCCCGGTCTGCCGAGCACCCTCGGCGACCGTCCGACGAGCGACGCCAGAGGCCGAACCCGAACCCGAGCGAGCATTCGGGGGAGAATCGGGCGCCACGCTCCAGCCACAGCGTTCGACGCCAACCGCCCGCGCCGTCGTCGAGCCGATCTCTTGAGCGGGCCGCCGTCGCCGGTTCGACGAATCCGTCGGATCTGCGGCGCCGAAAGCCCTGAGACGGCCCGTCCTTGCTGGACGTCCCTCGGCTCAGGGCGTCGTCAGCAAGCCGTATGCGGCGAGATAGTCGTCCACCATGCGGTCGATCGCATAGTCCTGCTGCGCAACATCGCGCCCGAGCGCGCCCATGCGCGCTGCCTGGGCGCGATCCTCTCGAACGGCTCCAAGCGCACGCGAGAACGCGGCCTCGTCCCCTGGGGGCACGAGGTAGCCGGTCTCGCCTTCCCGAACCACCTTCGGTACGCCGCCCACCGCGGTGGCAACGACCGGCAGCGAGGCGCCCATGGCCTCCACCAGTACCATGGGCAGGCCCTCGAAATGGGACGAGAGCGCAAACACGTCGAACCCGGACATTGCGGCCTCGACGTCGCGTATCTCTCCCAGAAATCGGACTTGCTCGAAGATCCCGAGCTCCTTCGCCAGGGCTTCGCTGGACGCCCGCTCGGCGCCATCTCCAGCAATTACCAGAACCGCGCCCTCGGCTAGAAGAGGCGCAGCTGCACGCAGCAGCAGACCATGGTTCTTCTCCGGCGCCATCCGTCCGACGGTGCCCATGACGAAGGTGTCGGGAGCCACACCCCACGATTCGCGAACCCGCGCGCGCGCCGCCTCGTCCCGGGAGAACTTGGTCAGATCAGTCGCGTTCAAAATCACCCGAACCTTGCGCGAGGAGACCTCGTGCACCTTCTGAGAGAACGCTGCAGTGGCCTCTGAGACAGCCACGAAGACATGGGTGCTAGCCGCGCCAACCCGTTTGAGCATCATCGGAAGCGGGGCCGCAGGGTGTGGACCGTGCTTGGTGTGGACGACCCGAGCCCCCGCGAGGCGGGCTGGGGCCGCCGCATAGATCAGTGGCAGCGGGTTGTGGGTGTGAACGACCGAAACCGCCTCACGACGAAAACATGCGAGCAACCGGGCGTAGAGGGTAACGTCGACCCCAGGGAGCTTCGGCACCCTCAACACGCGAATGCCGGCCTCTTCGAAGCCGGAGGTCAGAGAACCCGCCGGGGGATTCTCGAGCGACACCACGATCACCCGATACCCGCGCTCGCGCAGGCGCAAGACCAGAAGCTGCGCCATGCGCTCAGCGCCCCCAACGGCCACCGAGGTCAGAACGTGCGCGATCAGCGGTAGGTTTGCTTCCAAGGCGGATTCTTATAGCTCCGACCGACTGAGAACGCGAGCCGAACCGTCACCCGCCGCCGTGGGAGATGGAAGTCGAGTCGCGAACGCCGGACTCACGCCAGAAACGACGCCGTGCCCCACGCCGAAACCGAGACGCCCGGCGCATACCGAAGGGCACCAACCCCACCAGGAGCCACCAACCGATATGGAGTCGAGGGTTGACGCCGGGCACGGAGCAAGCACAGTTTGGATGCGAATCACACTCGTCGCCTCTCCCGTCGCCGTCACTGTCGGACTGACCGGGATTGGAGTCACTCGAGCAGTTGTCCCGCCCATTGGCAACGCCGTCCCCGTCTCGGTCATCGTCACATGCGTCCCCCACCGTATCGCCGTCCAGATCCGTCTGTTCGGGATTGGACGTGCCGGGGCAGTTGTCGAGCTCGGCGGGCACCAAGTCCTCGTCGGAGGCGAGCGACTTGGAGACCACGAGACGCGCCGCCGCGAACGTGCGCTTCGTCGGGTCGGTCACACTCGCGACGGAAACCTCAATGGAACTCGTGCTGGGAGTCGCCGCATCCACGGGGACCCAGAACTCGAGCGGAATCTTGCCCTCTTCTCCTTCCTCGAGCGCGAGCGTCGCCTCAGGGCTGGAAACCAGATATCCGCGATCATCCGCCACCGAGACCCGGAACTCGTCGTCGGGACCAGCGTTGCGCAAATCGACGTCGAAGCTGACGGTGCTGCCCGGCGTGGCCTCATGACGAGCTTCGACTACCGCAGTCACATGCTGTCCCGACCCCACCGCTCGAAGCGAACGCTCGAACGCATCACCCGACTTGTCGACCCCGATCGCACGAACGGTGAAGAGCCCCTCGGGAACCGCGACCTCACCGGCGAATCGTGAGCGTCCGGCCTCCGAGCCCTGCTTCTCGAAGGTCGATCGGCCAATCACGTCGCCATTCGCTGAAACGAGCTGGATCTCCAGCTCGTCGACCTCGCCCCGGAAGCGGGCCTGGGCGAGGTACGTCTCACCCGCGAGCGGGGCACCCCGGATGGGCAGATACTCGTCCAGACCGGCGGGGCCGCTCGGCTCGAGGAAACGGAACGACACGAGCGAGGTCCCACCAACCGCTTCCACGACGACCCGAGCATGTCCGGTCCCACCAAGCCGTAGCCGCCACAATCCCGGCTCGGGAGATGCAATCCGCGTCAAGCTTCCGAAGGTCATGTCGACGATGTCAACCCCGTCGCCCGACACGATAGTCTCGCCACTCGGGCTCTCCAGCACGGCCGCGTAGGTCGGGGTGTCATTGCCGGCTGTCGCATCCGGCGGCATCCCGTCCGGCGTGATTCCGGAGGTGGTCACGAGTATCTCCTCCAGCGACGACTCGACCTCGAACTCGAAGCTCTGTTCCTCTCCGGTAAGCTCGAAAGAGCGCTGAGCAAGGCGCGTCGCGCCTGCGCGTGCGGTGGTATCGGAAATGGACTGAACCAACGAGACCTCGCTCTCATCCAGCACGAAGGCCTGCCCCCCGGTCCGCTCCGCGACATCGAAGAAGGCTTCACTATATGGCGAGCAGCTCCCGAGCAGGCCCGCAAAGATGGTGATGCTCTTGGATGCCGCAGCAGCACCGACGGCGTCGGCAAGCCACGGGTCTTTGGCAGCCGAATTGGTGAACAGGAAGAGGGACGTGCCTGGGGGAGACATGTTGACCGCAAGCATGAGCCCGGTCATTGAGGGCTCCGGGCAGTCACCGCCGCCAGTTGCCCGCAGTTCGTCGAGTTCGTCCTCGAAGTCCGAATAGTCCGGCGTCACCAGGTGGGGGCCCACGACGGGGTCGTTGAAAGGAACCAGAACATACATGCTGGGCGCACCGGCGGATTCCGAGAGGGACTCGCCTTGCGAGCGGACCTGCTCCTTCACGGCGTCGATAACGGGCTGCATACTCTCCGTGGTGTCCATGACCACGCCAAAAGAAGGACCTCCGAAGCCGAGGAGGGTGAGGTATTCCGGCAGGGTGAGTTCTGCGCGCATGCTGCGGAGGAACTCCACCGTGGCCGCCTCCGCAAGCTGGGCCGCGTCCCGGTGAGCCCAGTAGTGGGGCGCCACATACACGGCTGGGGAATCTTTCGAGATCCCTTCATCGAGGTACGCCAGCTCCGCAACCCCGCCATGCCGACACTTCCCAGAAGACTCAGTGGCATCAATGTCCTCCCCTCCGCAATACCCGCTGGTAAGCCTGGGCGTGATGAGGTTATTGCGACAACCCGATTCACAGGGAACGCAGGTCGGCTCATTGGGAGGGGCCGCCATGGCCTGCCACGCCGAGACAAGCTGCACAGGGCTCTGCGAACTTGCGGGGTCGCTCCCCGAGGGGCCGGGTTGGGGCACAGGGGCGTTCAGGAGGAGCAGCGGGGCGCGGTTCCCGAGCTCCACCCAGTTGCTGTGGGCGTAGAAGTCCTGAAGCGGATGCAGGATCTCGCCGAAAGTCACTCGGGCAACGGCGGGATTCCCATCTCGGAGCAGGCGCGCCGTCAGCAGACGCCCACCAAACAGGTTCTCGTGACTGGCAACGAAGTTCTCGGCGTCGAAGTGCCACCGAGTGTACTGCTTGTAGATCGAATCGACATTGCCGTTCGCCTCCTCGAGCTGCTCCATCGCGAGCTCCATGGAGTCACTGAGCTCGGGGATCCGGAGGTCCTCCCGCAAGACTCGGGTCACCGCCCGCTCGGTGATCGAAGGATGGGACTCTCCCGCTCCCGCCGCCATGTTCGCGATCCACGTCGCCGGGAATGCCCGAGCGTGGGGTGTGACCATGCCCGGAACGAGGCTCGACAGGGAGGCGACCAGAAGCCGAATTGACCGTAGATTTTGCATGGAGTTCTCCTTGACCCCCATCCATCGGTCTGGATCTGGGGCAGTTGCTTGCGGGTCGCTGCGCCGTGTCGTTTTTTTGGGAAGCGGTTGGAACGTGGCGTTGCCCTCCACCGAAACGGCGGCGGGCAGCTGCGTTTGGCGGTGGTCCTCTGAGCAGAAGCCATGCTATGGATGAACCCGGTCGCCGAACAGCGAGCTCGGACGGCGAGCAGTGCGAAGGAGCGGCATGGACAACGGGATGGCGAGGAGACTCATGAATGGAGTTGCGTTCGAGGGGTGGCAGCGAATTGCCTCGCTCAGCGTGGGCGCTTGGCTCGTGATGGGCTCGGGTGCCGCCTGGGGCCAGGCGCCCGCTCCGACAGGCACGCCGGTGCCCCCGCGGCAGGTCGAAAGCGCCGCCCCCCGTTCTGCTTCCGTCCCAGCGGTGAGCGAAGTGGCTGCCGAGGATGGCGCAACCCGGTGGGATCCTTCCCCGAGCACAGGGCAGCCTTTCCCCCCTGGCCAGGATGCGAGCACTGCCAACGCGGTATGGCTCATCTACCCAGAGCCTGCAGATGGTAAGCTCCGCGTTCGCGTCGGGAAGAAATCCGAGCTCGTCCTCCTCGCGTCTGGGGAGCAGGGGGAAAGGCTCACGCTCTCGGTGGCTGGGTTACCAGCCCATGCTGTCTACGACGGAGCGACAGGCAAGGTGATCTGGGAGCCGAGAATCGATGACATTGGGCCGCACGCCCTGCAGCTGACTGCCCGGGGCACTGGCGTCGAGAGCAGGCAGACTCTGCTGGTATTCGTGGAAAAGAACACGCCGCCGGAGATCTCCACCCAGCCGCTCTCGTTGACCGTCAGTGACAACTACCCAACCCCGGGCACGACTGTCGGGGTCGTCGACAAGGAGGGGGATGCTGTAACTGTCGAGGTCCACGGTCTCCCCGAGGGGATCCGTTTCGATCCGACAACGCGCACCCTGTCAGCTGACGTCGACGAGGAGCCCGAGGAGGGAACCTACACGCTGACGGTCCGGGCAACGGACGGCGAGCTCGTCTCCGAACGCCAGGTACCATTGGGTGTCCATGAACAGGACTCCCACGAGAAGGAGTGGGAATCGTTTCTAATGCCGGGCGCCGGGTACGCGGTGCAGCGCACCGGGGACAAGGACGCCTTGGGCTACCTGATGGGGCCCAGTATCGAAATCCTCATTGCCGCCTGGATCCACTCGAATCACAACCGCGGCCCGAGCCACGGGCGTGTCTACACGAAGGCTGAGCTGCTTCGGGCGAGCGGAAGCTCGGACGCACTCGGCCTTGCGTACTCGCTAGGGTTCGATCTCTCTCTGGAACGTGAGCCGAATCGCGGCTGGCTCGTTCCACACTACGGCGTGGAGTTCGGCGGCATCGCTCAGGAGGACATGGGGCACAAGTTCCAGGTCCTGCCGTACGTCGGAGTCCATGTCTGGTCGAGTCAGAACATCTTCGTTCAGCTGCGCGGCGGCTACCGGATCGTGCCGGCGGAGCTCGACGACTACAGCGGCTGGCATGCGGGTGGGGTCGTCGATTTCAGCACCTGGTAGGACGCTGTCTAGGCCTGCCGCAACACGCAAACAGCCCGGCTGCCACGCTGGGTCGCTCGTCGAGTACCGTGCTAGCATCGCGAGATGCTGCGACGGACGGGACGCTTGGGGCGATTCGGATGGCTTGCTGCGCTCGCGATGAGCTTGCCGGCCTGCAACGGTAACGACGGCGATGGGGGCAGCGCCGACTCTGACGACGACGGCGACAGTCCAGGCGGACACCCCACGGTGCCGACAGAACCCGTGTCCCTCGACGAGGGTGCCTTCACCTATGCGCTCAGCGAGGGAACCGAAACCCTGGAACTGTGGACCACGCCGGTAACCCACAAGACCACGAGCATGGATCGGCTACCGGAGGGAACGCCGCGCTCTGGGCTTGCGCTGAGCGCAGCGCGCAACGAGTTCGAGCCCGTGGAGCTGGTGCTGGGCCCCGCAACTGGCACGGTGAGCGTGGAGATCGACGAATTCCCGGATCTCGGCTCGAGTCAGCGCCTCGGTCTCGCCGTCGCACGGTACGAGTCCGGCCGAGAGGAGGTGCTTGAACCCATCGCCAGCGGCGACAGCGTCAGCCTCGACTCGAATCAAGGGACGCCGCTCTGGATCACGGTCTACGTGCCGGACAGCGCGCCTGCCGGGGAGCACACGACGGAGCTCACCCTCACCCCGTCCGGAGGCGAGGCCATTACCGTCCCCATCACCCTGACCGTCTTCGACTTCGCTCTGCCTGAGGAGATCCACTTCAAGAGCCAACTCAACCTCTCGGTCCGCTCCCTCGCCGGGGACTCCGTAGATGAGCAAAAGGCCCTCCTCTTCGAGCACCGCCTCACCCCAGCAAGCGCAACCTGGCCGAGTGGCTTCGCGTGGTACATCACCTGGGACAACGAGAGCTCCCCGACTCAGTGCAGCGCGCTGTACGACGAGCCAGACGAAGAAGAGGCCTACTCCATCGGGCACCTTGGGCCGCGCTACCTCCTCGGCGAAGGCTGGAACGGGACGGGGTTTCCGGACAGCGAGATCTTCCAGTTCGTCGACAATTCGACGCCGCGCCCCGACACCCTGTGCGGGATCAGCCGAGGCGACCACTACGGGAGTGACGCCTACAACGCCGAATGGTCCGACTGGCTCTCCGCGCTCGACTCCTACCTGGTCGATGGGGGGTTCGCGGACCGGGTCTACTACTACGTGCAGAACGAGCCCCAGGATGAAGAGGACTATCGCCTCGCGGCGCACCTGTGTCGGTTGACGCGTGCCGCGGCCCCGAATCTTCGGATCGCGGTGAGCGAAGAGCCCAAGCCCGAGATCGCCGAGGACGCCGGGGGCTCCTGTGGCTACGACATTTGGATCGCGCACATTCGCGCCTACCAGGAGGACTACGCCTGGGAGCGGCAGCGCGACCATGGTGAGGAGATCTGGTTCTACAGCCTCGATCACGACGCGGAGCCCTATTTCAACCCCACCAGCGCGGACCGCCCAGGGGTCGACTCCCGCATCATCCCCTGGACGGCTTGGTCACATCGCATCCGCGGTTGGGCCTACTACGATGGCGGGCGCTTCTTCCCCGACGGCCACCCATCGGTGCGTGCCGAGCTGCTCCGGGAGGGCTTCGAGGATTACGAGTACCTCTACCTCGCCAATAGTGGAGCCCACCCCAGCGTCGACGTCGAGTCCGACCTCGACGCAACGGTTGCCAGCGTGGCGGCCAGCATGACGAGCTTCACCAAGGACCCCGACGCCCTCATGACGCTTCGACACGAGCTCGGCCTGTACATCGAGGGAAGTCGCGATACGCTCCCCGTGCTCCAGGTCGAGAGCAGCCGCCCGCGGGGCGCGTACTACATCAATTTCCAGGATCCAGCCGGTGAACCGAGCGCCGATCCGCTCGTGGTCGACGGGAACACCTATCTCAAAGTGGGCTGGGCGGCCTACGACGCTGAACTTGGGTACGGATGGTCTGGAGAGTACATCACCGACTCCAGCATAGCCCGCTATGGGTACGACGAAGTCGACGGCTTCGACGAGCGGCAGAGAAGCTACGTCTACGACGACTATGGCCGCGACAACCTCTTCGAGTTCGACCTCGCCCCAGGGCAGTACACCGTCACCGTGGGGGTCGGTCGCCCCGCCCACGGCTACCCCAATGATCCCCACAACGTCAGCATCGAGGGAGAGAGGATCATCGACGACGAGGCCACGACCGACGCCGAGCCCACCCTCGAACGCACCGTGACCCTCGACATCACCGACGGGAACCTCTCGATGATCGTCGGCGGTCGCTCCGCCTCGACGGGAGACTACGCCTACACGTTCCTCGAGTATCTGGACATCGAACCCGTCGAGTAGTGCCGGGAGCATGCCCCGAAGTCGAGCGGCAACAGCGCCGCGCCGGGCCTAGTTCTACTACGAGAGGTTGGCAGAAAGCCCGCCCGGCAAGCCTGGTTGATGGCGAAGCGGGACC
>CAYRKE010000116.1:0-24587 GCA_964424695.1 uncultured Polyangiaceae bacterium | reverse complement strand
GCAGCAGTCGCGGATGCATCGTGGGCTGTTGCGGTGGGGGCTCGCGTACTCCACTACGCTCCGCGCGCTCCTCGCGGCCGGCCTCGCCTGCGCGGCGCTAGAGCCTCAATCTGGAGCTGTTCAGTACGAGGCAAGGATCGATAGCCCACCCACATCGGCTCCTGGCGCGAATCCTTCAACGCGCCAAGTTCGGCGCATTACCGCGGTCTCCTGCTGTTTGGGACGGGTGAAGTACAGGTAGGTGCCTGCACCAGCGCCCGCCAAGCCAAGCCCGAGTGAGACGAATCCCATGGCTCGGTAGGTGTTGTGGGCGCTCTCCGCATCGAGGGCTTTGTCAAACACACTCGGTGCCTCGCCGTCACAGTCCCAGTCGCCGCCGCAGAGGCTTCTGACGTCGTCGGCCTTCTGTGACTGCATCAGAAAGGACACCCCGCTTCCAATCAAGAAAACCCCCCCAGCTGCGAAGGAGGCGTACATCCAGAAGTCCCGGTCGAGCACGAAACCCTTCGGGGGAGCGGCGGGGGACGAGGCCTTGCTGGGGGCGCTCGGCCTTGTCGTCGGCTCCTCGGGGAGAGGAACGAGCTCGACGACCACGGTTTCCGTGGAGCTTTCCTCTACTTCGATTGTCTCAGAGTATGGCTCGTGACCTGGAGCCGTGGCTCGGATCGCATGGGGGCCAGGATCGATGGGTACTTCGACGCCGATCGAGCTGGCGCCTAAAGCAACACCGTCGAGCTCAATGGTGGCAGCCTCCGCCCCAGACCCGCGCTGGATGACGACCTTGGGAATTCTTGCACGAAGCTGGGCAATGCTCTCCTCGACTTCGGTGCGGAAACCTGGACCAACGGTGTCTGCTTCCGAAAGGGCGAACTCGTAGCCGCCGAGGGCAGGTACCAATCTTCCGAGTTTCTCTTGGCAGAGGGCGATGTGGTAGCGCACTTGCGGAGTCATGCGTACGGATCCGACTTCGCGAAACAGCTGCAGAGCGGCTGCCCAGTTCCCCGCTTGTTCCATCTCCGTCGCCTGTTGGAACTTGGCTCTCGCCT
The DNA here is from genome assembly GCA_964424695.1 of uncultured Polyangiaceae bacterium. GTDB lineage: Bacteria > Myxococcota_A > Polyangia > Polyangiales > Polyangiaceae > JAEWRL01. The sequence continues at coordinate 23,541 of CAYRKE010000116.1, read as the reverse complement.
CGTTCAGCGTTGCGGCCTCATCCTCGGGCTGGGCAACAACGGTCGGAGCGAATTGGGTCATGACCAGCGTGGTGGCGACGGCCAGCGCAAACGGCCTTTGCCAACGCCGAAGCGATACCAACGACGACATCGTCCGCAGTCTACAACGAAAGGCTCCGGGACTTCCCAGTCTTTCGCGGGCAGACCGCTTCCGGCAGAAAGACCTCGCTCTCAGTCCAGTCCGGTATTCCCAGCTCCAGCTCCGTCGTCGCCAAGGGTCCAGCGGACCTACTGTCCGGTGGACGATGGGCTAGCACGACCAACGGGGCACCGACGGGTGAACCGAATTGTCGCGAACGCCAAGCTACCAGAGCACTGACCAGCGAGCGGAATTCGGCATTCCTCGAGCGGAGTCGCCCCCTGCGCCCGAGATTGGGGTGACGCCCTCTGCTGTCGGAATCTGGCGAACGGGTTGGGGCTCTTGGGCGCTCTCTCGGTGTTCAGAAGCGAGCGCGCAGGGACAGATAGCCGCGAAGTTCCGGGGGGGCGTCGCCCGAACCGTTTTCTCCACGGACCTCGTCGAAGGCGTCGCCCGGAAAGAACACGGCCGCAAGGCCTTCGAGCGCGGCAAAGTCCGCCAGATCGAGGACCGCCGAGAGGTCGACCTCCTGACCTAGGATGCCGGAGCTGGCTCTCCCCGTAGTACGTGAAGTAGAGAAATAGTGCCAGTCTGCTGTGAGCCGCAGCGCGGGGTGCGGCCGCGCCCCTGCCGAGGCCCCGAAGTCGGTGAGGCCACCGAACCCCGTGTCCTTCGGCAGATCGACGAACAGATCGAGCGCCCCGAAGTACTCATGGGACGAACCCAGGGCGACGTCGAAGGAGCGATGCAGCGACCCGGCACCTGAAGCGTGCTCGAGCCGCAGCGCGAGGTGCGGAGCGAAGCGCCGCTGACTCGTGATCTCGGCGCGAGTGCCGAGGAAGTACGCCCTGATCGGCTCGTGCTGTTGGATACCGCCCTGGCCGTACCCTTCCGCCCAGTAGTGCACCACGGACTGGTGGCCACCAATGATACCCCCGAAAGTGTACCTCGTGGTTTCCGTTGCGCGATTCCCGTCCACCAGGAAGAGCAGGCTCGCGTAGTGATTGGCGACTAGGGCAGTTCGGTTTACGACACCGCCAACGTCTCGATCGCCCGCGCCACCGTATTGTTGTCGCCCGGGAGCCCACTGGGGAGAGTCATCGCGAAGCTTCGCGTAGAAGAGACCGGCCTCGGCGGGCGGAGCGGTCAGGGTCAGCATCAGGCCATCGAAGCTACGCCCGCTCTGTTGGAAGTCGTTGGTGCCAAGTACGCGATCGTGACCGATCTCAAACTCCTGTCGTCCAATCACGAGCTTGAGCTGTTCCGTCATTGGAAGAGCGAGATTCGCCGCGTAGACTCCGAGGGTCGTTGGACCTAGGTCATCCTCAGCTCCCCACATCCGCACGTCTTGCAGTGTCAGCTCGAGCGCGATCCCGTTGCGGTTTGCCAGCATCGACCCGAGCCGAGCTCGTTGGGTGACGACACTGTCCCACCGCGCGTTCTCGGGTTCTCCGGCGCCATGGCGCCACGTCTCGAGTCTCGGTCGGAAGTCCCCTTCAATGGTCAGCGCCCAGTCTCTACCCAGGGGCAGACTTGGCGCCGATGACGAAGCGTGCGCCAGCGACGCTGGCTGTATGAAGACTCCTGCCGCAACGGCGAGCGGAATGACGCATCGCATGAGCGCGATGGTGGCAGAGTAGGCCGGGCCTTGTCACCGCCAAACCACCGGCGCCGCGAGACCGAGAAAACGCACAGCATGGAGGGGCGACCAATGAGAGGGGATGGCCGCCGCACCAAGTTCGCCAGGAAACCTGAGCTCAGGAGGTGGGGGGCCGGCGTTCTCCGCCAGGATTCCCTGGCCGCGCGGGGCTCAGCGACACGGACAGACGGATAGGTGCGGTCTTGGGCTCAGCCAGACACGATGGTTCGTACGAAGCCGAGGGGCGAAATCCGCGATGCATCGAGTTGCTCGTCCTGGCGAGTCGCGAGCCATTCGCCGAGCCCAGCAACATTTCTCAGGATCCGTGCCCGTGTACTGGGTGACGGAACCTCACGAGCGGTCTCATCCTCAATGGCAGTCTGGATCGCGGACAGCAACGGTCGCGGCGTGTAACCGGGAACATGGTTCCAGAATGGGCGGTCGCCCGGCATTAGGTCGCTTGTCAGACCGAGAACCAGTTCTCGCGCCAGAGCGTAAGGAACCTTGCTGGTTGCTGCGAGCCAGTATGCCGAGACACCGGGCGTAACCAGAGGCAGTCGAAGCATTGGCGTGCGCCGTCCGAGAATCCGGCCCACGTGTTCCAGCAACATGCGATGGGATACGGTTTCTGGTCCTGGGATATCGTACCATCCGCTTTCGAGCGGCGCGGTCAGCGCTGCGCAGACGGCGAATACGACATCGTCGACAGCAACTGGACTACTCCGATTGTCGAACCAGCGCGGCAGGATGAGTGCCGGCAAGCGAACGGCGCAGTCACGCACCATCTGCCAGCTCGCGCTTCCCCGACCGATGATCATGCTGGCTCGGAGCTCGATGGCGTGTGGCGCGCACTCTCGAAGTATTCGCCCGGTGTCAAGGCGACTTCGGAGGTGCTCCGATGCTATCCCATGCGGCTGGACGCCGCCCAAGTACACGACTCGATGGAGCCCACAGGCTGATGCTGCAGCTGCGAAGGCCCGCGCGAACCGATACTCGCGATCGCGATAGCCTCGCCCGTCGAGAAGGGAGTGCACCAGGTAGACTGCATGGGATACGCCTGCCAGCGCTGCCCGGATGCCTCCCGAATCGCGCAGATCCAATTTCACCCAGTCGACGTCGGGGGCTAGCGACCGCGCACTTTCGGGATCGCGAGACGCACAGCGCACCTGCATTCCGAGGCTGATGAGCGCAGGGAGCACGTGGCGCCCGACAAAACCGGACGCGCCTGTGAGCAGAACGAGAGGACTGTCTCGGGGTGGGGAACTGGGCACAACTGACACCGTTTCGCTGCAACTGGAAGGGGCGCCCGCACTTGCACGCCCCACCATCAGGCTAGCACAGTCCGGCTCTGACCGTCGGGGACTGCGTCGTGCGGCTGCCGATCGAATTCCGCAGTCTGGGAAGTGCCCGTTGCGTGGGAGACGCTGGAGGGTTGGTGCTTGCCATGGCGCGTGGGGGGCACCAAGCTGTGCCTCGAGCTGATGACCAGACACGAGTTTGAGCTGATTGATGCAGCCAAGGCCGGCGACAAGAGGGCGCTCGCAGACCTCGTTGAAGAGTACCAGAACGCCGTGTACCGGTTCGGGCGGGCCATGTGCGGGAGCTCCGAGGATGCGAAGGACGTACTTCAGGAGACCCTGATCACGGCGCTTCAGAAGGTTGGGGAGTTCCGGGGCGACGCCTCCTTCCGCACTTGGCTGTACACGATCGCTCGCAGCCACTGCTCGCGGAAGCGTCGCAAGGGCAATCGAGAGGTCCTCGCCCGGGACGACCTGGAGCACAGCACGAGGGAGGTTGCGGATTCGGCTCCGCTGGCCGCGGACGAGTTGGTAGCCGCCACGGAACGCAGCCAAGTCGCTGCAGCGATCGCGGAGCTCGAGCCAATGTACAAGGAGGTTCTCGTTCTCCGTGACATCGAAGGACTGACCGCCCCGGAAGTGGCGCAAACGCTTGGAATCACCGTTCAGGCTGTCAAGAGCCGGCTGCACCGAGCGCGCGCCAAAGTCCGCGAGCTCCTGGCACTTGCCCTCGACAGCGAGCGCGAGCGCCCGCCTGGCTGTCCAGACGTCGTGGGGATGCTATCGCGCTCCCTTGAGGGCGAACTCAAGGGGGTGGACTGTCAAACGATGCAATCACATGTGGACAGCTGTCCCGCGTGCAAGGCTGAGTGTGATGCACTCCAGCGTATCCTGCGGGTTTGTTCCAATGCCGGCCAGAGCGAAGTGCCCCCAGAAGTCAGAGCTGCGCTCGGCGAATTGACCGAGCAACTCCGCACTCGCCGGATTCTGTCCCGTTAGATCAACGTCCGAGTCTGCCTCGCCGGACCCTTCCCGACGCTGCTGGCGCCGCGCCAGAGGCTGCGGCTGGGGTCGCTGCCGGGGCAGCCGATGTCCCTGTGGCTGGTTTGGCGCTCGTAGCTGGTTTTACTGTGGAGGCCGCGGGGGGCGTGACGGCATTCGTCGGCGCCGCCGTGGTGGCGGCCGCTGCCGGGACCGACGCGCTGGCGGAGACCGCGGGAGCGCCTGCACCAGCATCTGAGTCATCCTGGAGTCCCGCGGATGGAACCCACCCCTGCTTTCTCGCGGTACCGTCGGGATACTCCACGAGCGAGAACTCGCTGACATCGACCAGACGAGCCACTTCGACCCCCTGAGCGAGCTTGGTCACGACTACCGCGTCGGCCGTTGCTTCATGGGTCACCGGGAGATCAGGGTTGAGGACCTTCGCGATAGCCTTGTGTTCGCGTTCTTCGCCGTAGCGCTTGGGTTCGGTCAACACCGTAGGCGCGGCGCTTGCTGCGGCCGATGCCGAGGAGCTGGCGACGGCAACCGGAACCTCCACGATTTGGGGGGCGGCTTCCTCATTCCTATCGCAGGCGCCAATCAGGGCGATGGCCCCTAGGATGGTGAACGCGACTATACGGTCACTCGAGCAGAACATCAGTCTCTACCTCGCAGGTGGACGCGAATTGGCACGGCGCGAACGTGGCCGTTACGCTTGATACTGGCGACCAAGGCAAGCCACTGCGCATCACGGTACATCAGCGTCTCAGCGCTGGGAACGGTTCATTCGCTACCCCGCGCAAGCTGGGTCTGACGCCGCACTCGAGGTGAAGCTGCGTTACTGCCGATCGGGCGAGGGCCTGGCGAGCGGGGGAAGGGTGATCGCCGGCTTCTGGGCCAAGCAGCGTTCGATGCCCTCCAGAATTTCCGGCGTTGCCTTCGGGGGCGGAGTGGGCCTCCCCATGACGCTCGTGAAGAGTCGCTTCCAGGTCACCGAGCCATCCGCTGCAAAACTCATCCACACGAAGAGGGCTCGCCCCTTGATGTTCTCGAGCGGTGCGCCGGCGCCCTTTTCGTGGTTCCACGCACGGGAATCGCTACTGTTGTTCCGATTGTCGCCTAGAACCCAGACTTCGCCGGGAGCGACCTTGTAGGGCCCCTGAACGCGGTCGCCGAAACCGATGTCTTCGAACAGCGTCAGATAGGCGGAATCGCCGAGATACTCAATGAACAGGTCACCTTCCTTCTCGTAGCGCTCCCCTTCGCGGTACTTGAGCCTGCCCACGCTGCAATGCGGCACTTGCCAGCCGTTGAGCACCGGATGCCCACCCACGACCTCCAGAGTGTCGCCCGGCACGGCAATGACGCGTTTGATGAAATCCTGTCGTGGATGCTCGAGGATGGGATCGGGGTACTCGAACACGATGACGTCACCGCGTTCGGGGGGCATATCGGTCCAGACCCGGGACTTGGTGAAGGGAATGGAGGGCCCGTACGCGAACTTGTTGACGAATATGTGGTCCTGGATCTGCAGGGTGGGCAGCATCGACCCACTGGGGATCTTGAAGGCCTCTAGCACGAAAGCGCGGAGCAGCAGAGCGACGGCAAACGCGATGAGAATGGACTCTCCGTATTCCCGAAGCTCGCTCTTCCGCCACCGCGCGAGGTGTTGGGTGACCAACTTCGTCGCGGCGGCGTAGTGATCTGCGAACGCGTCTGCATCGAAGTGGCTCGATTCCAGCGTGCCCCTCAGCTGATCAATGCCGGTGACGAGGTCCTCCCGGGTTCGAACCGGCAAGGCGCGTTCAACATTCTTGCGGTGCTTGCGCAAGATCCGCGTCGCCTCATCGACCAAGTGGGCTGCGTGCTCGTAGTCGGCGCGCAGCGCCTTGGGCACGTCGACTCGACCTACCAGCCCCACCTGCGCTGCGAGGGGCAGGTCGTGACGCCAACGGTAGAGCAACACCTCGAAGACTGTGAACAGGATGATCAGCGCTGGTATGCGCTGCTCATCCATCCAGGCACGAATGCCGGTGTAGGCAACGTCCGGATCGGTAGGGACGATTAGCCACAGGGCAAGTCGGGCGGCCACCAGTGGAACGACAATGAACCAAAGGGGCCAGAAGATGTATCGTAGCTTGCTTGCTTCCACGTTAATGGCTCGGCACCAAGAGGCCGGAAACCTTTACTCGCAGCGCGACGAGGGGGCAACTGTGGGGCGGAATGCCCTCTGCCGAAGCCGAAAAGCCCGGGGTCTGGTCCGCCAGGCGCCGGCTCGGCCCGTGGGAGGGGCCGGGGTCGGTGCCTTCGCCTGGCGCGAACGCCTCCGAGGCGGGCTGTACTCTGTCACGGCGCGCGTCCGATCTGGATCGCGTAGTCGATCTTGGCGGGCAAGTCCTGACCGGCGTCCGTGAGCGGCGCTGATGGCATGATGGCCGCGGTGTGATCGAGCACCACGAAGTAGTTGCCCGGTGGAACGGGAACGTAACGCTGCCAGAGTTGTCCGGGCTTCAAGGGCTCGAGCAGCAGCGGGGGGGCCGTCGGAACTGCGGGGCCGGGCCCTGTGACGTAAGTCTGGATCATGACGTCCCCGTAGGATTTCGGGACGAGCAGTACATCGACGGCGTCCGTGCCATCGAGCTTGAGCGTCATGTAGAAAGCCTGCCCTTCTTCCTCGACTCGGAATCCGCCCACATAGTCCTGCTGACCCGTCTGGACCACGGTCCGATCGTTGGCGAGCGTGATGCGCTCCTCCGACACGATACGGAATGGCTGGAACGGGTGCTGGCCCCGCGGCACGTAGCCGAGCCCAAACTCCATCTCGCCGCTCTCTCCCAGACGGATCACTGTGAACCCGCGGTGCAGCTGGTTCGTGACGACTCCCTTGCCGATTTCGTTGGGGTCGGTGTTCGACAGGCTGATGCCAACCTGTGCGACGGGAGACTCGACGAGGGTCGACTTGAAGGAAACGGCGTCCACGCGCTGGGGACGGAAGTAGATATATAGCGAGTCATCATGCATCAGGAAGTCCGGCGCGTACTCCACCAACCCCGTTGCTTCGAAACCAATCCGACCTGTGGCGTTGGACCAGGTGTAGCCGCGCCCCGAGAACTGGATGACCAGAGCTTTGCGGTCGAGTTCGTCGAGTGAACGGGACTGGCATTGGGTTGCGAAGAAACGCCCAATTACCGGCTCGTCATCGCCGGTTTTGAGGGCGACACCGCGGCTCAGCATCTCGAAGCAGAAGCGATCGAGGCCGAACGTGAGGATGTCGAAGCGGAGTGACTTGTTGGCTGGATTGTTCGCGATGCCGGGCCCAACGAGCGACAGCGCGCTCGTCCCGGCAAGCTCGGCGCCCCCGCAGCTCGCTACCGGCAGGGCCAAGACTAGCGCTCGAATCCACTTCCGTCGGTGCATGGGTGCGAGCATACAGCGAGTCGGAGTCTCCGTGATTGCCCCAGCGGCTCGTTTTCCCCATCCGGTCGTCTGGTATGCGCTCGCGTTTTCGGAGAGCGCCGGGAGCTGACTGTCTTGAGCACGGTGCCGCGACGCCGGAGCGGAGCACCCGTCGAGGGTCGAACGCTGTCGAGCAAGTGCGGCCGCGCGCGCTTCCCACTCCCGATACCGGAACCGGAGCAGCGGCAGCTCCCCGGGCAAGCAGGGGCTACGCCCGATACCTGGGCGGTGTGTCTGCGGACCCGACTGTCCATCTTGGCTGCGGCACCGCTCGCCGCTGGGTGATTCCTTGGTGCCGGACACCACGCTGGAGGTGAGACGGCGGAGCGTTGACGGACGTTTCGTTCGGGTGGCGGACCCGCGCGAAGGGCCGAGCGTGACTTCTTGCATGCCCGACCGCCGCAAGTAGGGAGTTGACACTCATCGACGCCGGACGGAATGTCCGTCCCAATGTCTAAAGCAGCGGTTATCGGGGCGGGCGCCTGGGGTACGGCGCTGGCGATCCACCTCGCCCGGTCCGAGTCCCTCGTGTCTCTGTGGACGTGGGAGCACGCGCACGCGGATTCGATGAGCCGTCATGCGGAGAACCGGGAGTTCTTTCCGGGGTTCCCGTTCCCGACCAACGTCGCTCCGACCTCCGAGCTCGGTGAGGCGCTCCATGACGCCAGTCTCGTGTTATTCGTCGTCCCGTCGCATGCGTTCCGTGCAACGGCGGTGCGGGCCCGCGAGTTCTTGACGAGTGACGCACTGTTGGTTAGCGCCACTAAGGGGATCGAGGACGACTCGCTGATGTCCATGACCGAGATCCTTCGAGCCGAGCTCGGAGCCCCTCACGCGCGTCGCATCGTGGCGCTGTCGGGTCCAAGCTTCGCACAGGAAGTGGCGGTGGGTCAGCCGACTAATATCGTGGCTGCGAGCTGGGTGGAGGGCAACTGTCGAGAATTGCAGCAGCGTCTGGGCTCGGAGCGCTTTCGGGTGTACTCGAGTGACGATCCCATCGGCGTTGAGATGGGTGGGGGCCTCAAGAACGTGATCGCCATCGCCGCGGGCGCATGCGAGGGGCTCGGATTTGGGCACAACAGTCGGGCGGCCCTGATCACTCGGGGGCTGGCGGAGATCACGCGGCTCGCCGTTGCCAAGGGCGGAAACCCTCTGACGCTGGCTGGGCTGGCGGGAATGGGTGACCTTGTCCTTACATGTACAGGGGCACTGTCACGGAACCGACTCGTCGGTTACGAACTCGGAAGGGGCAGACCCCTCACCACGATTCTGGGGGAGCTTGGGCACGTTGCGGAGGGGGTACCGACGGCGCGAAGTGCGGTCAAACTCGCGGCTCGGCTTGGCGTCGATCTTCCCATCTCTACCGAAGTGTATGCGGTTCTCTGCGAAGGCAAGCTGCCGCAGGATGCCGTTCGGGACGTCCTCGCGCGGCCCCTCCGTCGCGAACGTGACTAGGGGGGTGGAGACGAAGTCCCGGCCACAGAGAAAGACTTGCGTCGTTGCGTCGGCCGAGCGAATCTGGTGCTCGCATGGATAACATACGAGTCGCGCTAGGAGTGGGAGTAGCAGCGGTTCTGGCGGCTGGAGGAGCATCGGCAGCCGAATCAAGCTTTGCTGCCGGTGGAAGCTGGTCACCGTCGGGTCAGAACACCTGGCAGACCACGGCGCCGCCAGCGCAGCCATACCAGTACCCGACGTCTCGGCACAGGAAGCGCAGCTGGGCCGAGCTAAGCACCTTGTACGTCGTCGGCACCGCATACGGCGTTGGCATGGGCGTATGGGTGAGCAGCGAGCTGCCTTGGCATGACGATCCGGGCATCATGTTGATCCCGCCGGTGATTCTCGGCGCTGCGGCCCCGACCGGCGTGTACTTTCTCGATCAGCGTCGGATGGACGAAGGGCACCCCGCGGCCATTGCTGCGGGCCTCGTGCTCGGCGCTGGCGAAGGCGTTGGCGTTGCCGGGATCCAGCATGCCTGGGCGAAAGAGCGCAAGGAATGGGGGTTCAAGGGACTGACGCGTTCGACGGCACTGGGAGCGACGGCAGGCGGCGCAGCGGGGTACGCGATCGGTTACTATCTTGAACCACCTCCCGCGACGCTGGCGCTCACGACGAGTGGTGCGGCCTGGGGCTTGCTGGTTGGGTCCATGGTGAGCTACGGTGGGTCGAAGACGGGCAGGGACGACTATGCCGCGCTCGGCGGTCTCATCGGCTACAACGTGGGCATGGGCGGCATGGCCGCCCTTGGCATGGTTTTCGTTCCCAAGTGGTACCACCTCGGGTGGATGTGGGGGGGAGCCGCAGTCGGTGCGGCAGCGTCGACCCCCATCTTCCTTTTCTATCTGAAGGACGGGGGGCCACCGATGCGTCGTGGTTTCGTGTTCACGGGAACTGCGATCACTATCGGCGTTGCCGCTGGCGCGCTCTTCTCTGGGATCCTCGAGAGCGCCACCGGTGAACCGGAGTCCCGAGTCGCCGAGGCATCCGACGAGGACTCTTCAGTACTCGGAGACTGGGTCGCCGTGGACGGCATCGCGCCGCTCTCAGGAAACGACACCTTCGGTTTGCAGCTGTACGGCAGACTCTTCTAGCGTGATCGTCGGCCGGGGTCAGTGAGCGCCCAGCTCGGACAGTGGGATCTACCTTTCGGGGTGAGGGCACGGTACAACCCTCGAGACTGGAGGGTGACCCTCACACCATGGCGTCGTCAATTCTGGGGCGTTCTCGCGATCCCCTGCTCCGCCCAGATCCGCGTAGCGCCCGCGGTGTGGGACCGCCGTGGGTGGAATCCCCGCCGCTCCCGATTGAGCTACCCCGCCCTGGGAGTGCCTCATGACCGCTGACGGGGAGACACAGCCGCACCCAGTCCGGCTGCAGTCCGCGCCTTGGCGGTGGCAGCTCGCGTCGTACGACGCCGTGGGGGCGCCGCGGCCCTCCGACAAGGCGGCCGGCGTCTTCATGGTCTGAATCTGCTCCGATCGATGCTACGCTCCGCGGCGCATGGCGACGATTCGCTACTATCCCTCGCAGGGCGAGCCCGTATTGGTGGCGCTGCACAAGCCGCTCACCACGATCGGACGGGCGCTGGGCAACGACGTTCACGTGCCGGAACCGACGGTCAGTCAGCACCACGCACAGATCGTCTTCAACGGCAGGGACTTTCAGCTCGAGGAGGTTGACAGCGGGGCTCCCATCGCGATCAACGGGAAGAAGAAACGTCGCGCACGTCTAGTGAATGGTGACCGCGTGCAACTGGGCGAAGCCATGCTCGGGTTCAGCATGTTCACGGAGCCTGCTGTTCCAGTTACTGCGTCGGCCGAAGCAGGGCTCGAGAGCGAGATCAGCGGTTTGCGCAAGCTTCACAACTTCAGCGGGCGCCTCATGACGACGAGCTCCGTCGATGAGTTGCTGGAGCAACTGCTCGGAGACGTCATTGATTTGACGGGGGCGGTGCGGGGCGTCGTGCTCCTGGTCGACTCCCAAGACCTGGAGCAGGCCCACTTCCGCGTGCGCGCGTCGCGAAACGTGGAGAGTGGTGCGATTCAGGACGCGTCCGGACATATCAGTGACAGCATCGTTCAGCGTGTCGTGCAGACGAAACGCCCTGTTATCGTGAGCGATGCACTGAGTGATACGACCTTCGGAACGAGCGAGAGCGTGATCGCGCTCAAGCTCTCGAGCGTGATGTGCGTACCCCTCTTGAGCCAAGGCGACGTCATCGGGGCTCTCTACGTGGGCAATGACGAGGTCAAGCACCTCTTCAATCGTTCGCAGCTCGACCTGCTGACGATCTTCGCCGCGCAGGCCTCGCTCATTCTTCAGAACGCGATGCTGGTGTCGGCGCTACGGGCGGACAAGGAGAAACTCAGCGCGGAACTCCGCGACAAACGCTTTGGCGAGATCATCGGAGCGTGCCCATCGATGATCGAGGTGTTTCGGAAACTCCAGAAGGTTGCTTGCACCGACATCAACGTCCTGATTACTGGCGAGACGGGTACTGGCAAGGAGCTAATCGCCCGTGAGCTTCATCGTCGGAGCAATCGCGCCGCCGGTCCGTTCACCGTCGTCAATTGTGGCGCAATTCCTGAGAATCTGATCGAAAGCGAGATGTTCGGGCACGTGCGCGGGGCCTTCACCGGTGCAGTGGCAAGCCGTCCAGGCAAGTTCCAGCAGGCTGACGGGGGCACGCTGTTCTTGGACGAGATTGGAGAGCTAACCCCTCAACTGCAAGTGAAGCTTCTTCGGGCCATCCAAGAGCGGGTCGTGTTCAGGGTCGGGGACAGCAAGCCGGAGAAGTGCGACATCAGGATTGTCTGCGCCACCAATCGCAACCTGGAAGAAATGATCCGGACCGGAGAGTTCCGTGAGGACCTCTACTATCGGCTCAACGTCGTCAACATCTGGCTGCCTCCGCTCCGCGACCGCGGGGAAGACCTCGTGATTATCGCCAAGGCGCTGCTCAGCAAATACGCTGACGAACTCAACAGTCCCGTCAGAGGATACTCGCCCGCCGCACTCGGCGTTATCCGCAAGTACTCGTGGCCGGGCAACATACGACAGCTCGAAAACCGCATCAAGAAAGCCCTGGTCCTCTGTGACCGGTCGTTGCTTGCGCCTGAAGACCTGGACCTTGGTGCTGACGACTCCTGCCCCATCGTCCCGCTCGAGAAGGCGAAAGAGGACTTTCAGCGTCGCTATGTGCTCGAGGTGCTCGAGCGCAACAACGGCAACCGGACCCAGACTGCTCGCGATCTCGGTGTCGACCCCCGCACCGTCTTCCGATACCTGGAGCGAGAACATGGTGCGGTTCCGGCTCCGGGCTCGGAGCGGAATCAAGAACGCAACCCGGACGAGTGAGTCCTCCGAGCCAACCTTGGTGCACGCCGGGATGGGCTGGAGGACCTCAATGCGTCGCGCCAGTCAGCCATGCAAACGCAGGGACGAGCACCTCGTTGGGGCTCGCGCCGCCGTGACGTCCGGCATTGGTGCCGTGCCTGTCGGTATCGACGACGAACCCGTGATCTCCGAACACCATGGCCAGGGTCCTGGGGGGCAGCTGCAGCAAGTAGTTGCTGAGGGGCTCGGCGACTGCAGCCGCGATCGAATCGAGGCGTTCGAGTAGGGCCGGGCCGCGTTCGCACAGACTCGACTCGACGACGTCCAGCTTGAGCAGCTCTCGGGTGCCCGCCTTGATGCGCCGGAGGGTCTGGGCTGCGCGTCCACGCGCCACCGACACGTCTGAGTCGAGTCCAGCCGTGCGATCCCGCAGCCCGTCTGGACCCCGTGCGAGGAGTTCCAGCTGCACCGACGTCGTGGACGGCAGGGCGGACCACGTCAGGAACCGCTCCGTCAGCATGGCACTGTCGCCGAGCGCACGTTCGAGGTAGTGATGCACTCGGAGCCCCAGATCGAAGCGCATGGCGTCTACCAGGATCAACTGGACGGCTCGGGCACCGTGGAGCCGAGCGGCCCGAAGCGCAAAATCTGGCACGTCCAAGACCATGGCGGGGCGCTTGCCGCGGAGCCTGAGGGCGTCAAAGGCCTCGGCGTAGCTCTGCTCGAAACTGGTGGCCCAGCGGTGGGCGACTTCGGACGCCGACTCCGGCGCAATGCCGCGGGCCGCCGCTTCCTCCAGCGGGCAGTAGGCGTTCGTGAAGAGTCGCTCCACGACACTGAGGGGCTTAGGACCGCGGGCAGCCTCGAGCTCTCGCGCCCAGGCGGGCCACTCTTGGGCCGCCCGGGGAAACATTGCCAGGGGCTCGCCGCGTCGGTCGCTCCGACCCACAGCCCGCAGTGGCAGGGTGAGTTCGTCATTGGGAGATACTCGACGATCGGACTCGGCAGCGGATGGGTCGACTTCGCGGTCGAGTCCGGCCGCTGCGGGGGCCATGGCGAGTACCGGTCGTTGGGCGAGGTCGCCGGCGCGTTGGGGCGAATCCCCGTCGGGGTTCGGAGCCGGCACCACCACGGGGTCGGCTTCGGCGCAACCAGAGGTCCCGCCGAGCTCGCCGGGCTCACCCTGGGGATTCACACCAAGACCGCTAGCGTTCGGGGGGCTGAACGACTCTTCGCTCCCCTCGGCGGAGGGGGGGCCGGGGTTCGTTTGGTCGGCGTCCGTGGCACCGACACCGGGCTCGGTCCCGGCCACTGCCTTCTCAGGGCGGATCACAGTTCCAGTAGTGGCGTCGCACGATATCCCCGAGTCGCGGGATCGCGCGATTGCTCTACCACCTCTGTCGAGCGGATGCGGGTGCTCGTCCGGTGTGTGGTCGGAATTGAAGCTCAACAGCCTGTGGAGCGGGACTGGAGGGCCGTAGATGCCCAGGTATCGATTGGCGTCATCAAGCCAGATCATGAGCGGGCGCGTGGAAGTGGCTCCACACCACCACCTGAGGGCCGCGCTGTCCTCGGCGTCCAGCACGCCGGCCCCGTTGGTCATTCCATGCAGGGGAGGCACGATGACGCAGAGTCCTTCAAGGCCGGATAGCCGCGCCCGATACAATTGGTCGCTGAGAGTAGAGTCCAGATCCTGGCCACCAGCGAGACCGGACGGTACGCAACCCCGCTTGGTGAGGGCAGACTCCACCGCGTCGTCCAGGATGGACGCGAGGCGGCCCCGCTCGGCCGGTCCCGGGATCGGAAGGTCCACTGCAAGCCATCCCGCGTGGTGGATCTCCGGATACCGCAGCGCCACGTCCGACGAGGACATCAAGCTGACGCCCCGTAGGAGCGGCTCCTCGAGCGCGGCACTGTCGGCGATCTGGTTCATGGGCCAGAAATCGCCCATTTGGGCGGACAGCGCTAGTTTTCTGCAAGGTGTTTTCGCGACAAGGTCGCGTGCTCGGTTGGGCACCCGGTGGGCAAGGGCATCGGGTCTGAGCCGAGCGCTGCCAGTGAAGAAGCAGGAGTCCCAATCTCGGAGCGCAGGGAGGCCAAGAGCGCGCGACCTTGCCCCACGGCGGGCGAGGCTCGGCGGCTCGAATGCACGATTGCGGACCGGTCACGAGGGAGCGGGGACGGGCGAACGGGGACGGGCGAACGGGGAGCCCGAGCGGCACATATCGCGACGCATGCGACGAGCTGCACGAAATGCAGCCCCACCCGCCTGAGACCCCACATGGGGCGCGCGTCTCCCCCGCGAATTCAGGCCGGCGGGGTCCCTCGTTGACGGAGCCCGCTGCGGGCCTTATTTTAGTGATGTTCCCTCTGTTGAGTTCGTGGGAGCTAGTTAACGAATCCCTTACAAGCAATGAACCCGGGAGCCAGAGTACCAGTGGAGCGCTAGGCCCGGAACATTCTCACCGGGAAGCCAGAAGCTGAGTAGAGGTTACCCACCTAGCATTGGCTAGGGGTTCGGAGCTAAGCAAGAATCCCACGGCTCAAACGGTACGGAACTAGCGAATGGGTCGACGCTTCGGGGTCGGCCCATTCGCCCATTTGGGGGGTGAGGGTGACGTTGTGACATCTCGGCGATGCTGAGAGGCGGTCAGGACGCGAAGAGCCATCGTCTCGCGTCGAGCCGGAGTCGGAGTACCCATCGGTATGATGGGCCGGGCTGTTGCGGTAGTTCGGGTAAACTTCTTTGGTTTCGAGCGGTTGAGCGAATCTAGGGGGGCGCAGAGAGCCCTTCCGTCGCGGCCGAGACTCGGCTACGGTCTGGATGCCATGAGCGAAGGATTCAGCGACAAAGAGGGGGCCAACACGGTGACGACGAGGCGGGTGCCTTCAAGGCTACTGCGGTGGGCGGTACCACTTGCGGCCGCTTCGGCGTTGTTGTCTGTGACCCTGGCTGCGCACGCCTCCCGCGTGCTCGGTAGAGTGAGTGGTTTCGAGTACCTACTCAACCCGGTCTGGCAGGATGCCAAGAACCCGAATGAGCACGGCTACTCGTTTCGCGAGCCGGTGCCGACGGTGCGCGCCGATTTACGCCAGCTCTTTCCCCACATCCCCAAAGAGGTCTGCGTTGCTTTACTTGCGGACTCCGCGCGCAGGCCGCAGAAGCCTGTCTTGGTGCGCGTAGGAGGGGGGCGCACCACGCCGGTCACCATCGTTCTTGCGCCAGGAACCCGGATATCGTTCCAGAATACCGACCCCTTTCCACACAGCCTCTACGGGGTTGGCATCAGCACCTTCACGCCCAGTCGCACCCGATCCGGAGACCAGCGGGAGTGGACGGTTCCGTCTGCTGGGGTCTTTGAGATCCGAGACAAGCTGGCTCCGAGCCTCCGTTTCTGGGTTGTAGGCGAGCCCAACGTGGCGGCAATCGCCTATCCATCCATGAAGGGTGAGTTTGCCCTGACGGTCGACGAACCCGGCAAGTACAAGGTTCAGACCTATTTTTCGGGGAAGCCGGTCGGGGCTCCCGTCGACGTCGAATTCAAGGGAAACGACATGGATCTGCGCAACACGCCCATCAAGCTCGCTGACAAGCAGAAGGACAAGGGCTGATGCTACTCTCGAGGTTCTGGAACGTTCTTCTGGCGCTCGTGGTCGGAGCAGCCGTGTTCGTGCTGTACCTGGCGATGAGCATGTACAACCGTGCCGGCGGTCAGGCGATGGGGTCAGCGCTGAACTCCGACAGCCAGGTCGTGGCGTGGTACCTCCGCGGTGACTCGCGGGAGCGGGCGGCCCAGCTCATCAACTTCGCCGTGGATGAGAAGCTGGCCAAGGCGCTCAACGAATCGAGCAAGTCCGAATCGAAGGTTCCGGACTCGAGCCGAGCCGCGGTGTCCAAGGCCCTTCACAAGGTAAACTCGGGAATACCCGAGGAATTCTCGTTTGATGCCGTGTTCGCGGTCGATCAGCACGGCCGTGTGGTCGCCCACCTCGGATATGAGCAGGCCAGCAGCATGTCCGATTTCGAGCTGGGCGGCTATCCTGTGGTCGCCGATGCTCTGCACGGCTACATCCGCGACGATACGCTGATTCTGGATCGCATCTACCGGGTCGTGGCGCGTCCTGTCGAGTTTGAGCTCGGTCAGCTCCCCGCGGGGGCGATCGTGGGGGCCCGCATCGTCGATGACCGGTTTGCGCAGGCGCTTTCTCGGCGCACCGGCGCTGCCATTGCCTTCTTCAACGAGGGGCAACGGGTTGCCTCCGGCGCTCCGGAGGGGTTCGTCGTGGGGCAGCTCGATCAGGCGGTTTCGGACCTGGAAGCTCTCGCTCAGGACAAGGAGTACCAAGAGAAGGGCCGCAGCAGTGTGCGGCTTCTGGGGCGCGGCCAGCTGGGTGTTCAGTACACGCGCCTTCCAGGCGAGGCTTGGCAACTTGGAGCCGGATACGCTGTAGCGAGGCTGCCGGTCCACGTGACGAGCCCACTCGGCTTTTTCATAGGCAGCGACGACAAGGACAAGGCGGCAGCCAATATCTGGATCGCCATCGGTGCGGCGCTACTCGTTGCTCTGCTTGGCCTGGTCTTCACCGTTCTGGAGCACACCCTTCCCATTCGCGCCTTCCGGCGCGAGGCGGCTGCGCTTGCGGCAGGCAAGGAGGACCAGCTGGCACCGAGCAAGTTCGGGGGCGTGTTCCGAAAGATCGCCGCCGACATCAACGATGGCATCGACAAGATTGCTGCCAAGGGCGGCGTGCCTCGAAAGGCCGCGGACCTCAAGCAGGTCCTTGGTGACCTTCCCGACCAACCGCAGATGAGCGCTTTCGCGTTTCCCGGGGATGCGGCGGGCGCGGCGCAGGGGCCGGCCTCAACGGCCCAGCCGAACTCGAGAGCTCTCCCCAGTCCAGCCAAGTCCCGCCCCATGCCGCAGCCCGGCGGGCCCCGCCGACCTGCACCGCCGGGGCGGCCGGCGCCCCCCTCTGCGGCCCATCCGGGAGAACCGAGCAGTCACCAGATGGCGGATGCTGCGGCGGCCGGCGGTATGGGGGACGAGGCCGCCGAGTGGAGTCAGGTCTATCACGACTTTGTCGCCATGAAGCAGCAGTGTGGGGAGAGTCTGGAAGGCTTCACCTATGAGAAGTTCCAGCAGACCCTGGTCAAGAACAAGCAAGCGCTCGTGTCGAGACACGGGGCTACCCGGGTCAAGTTCAGTGTGTACGAGAAGGGGGGCAAGGCGGCTCTGAAGGCCAGCCCCATCCGCGACTGAGGCAATGTGCGTGAATGGGCCGCGCCAGGGATTGTCGCGCGGCCCTCTTCGTTTAATAGAGGCACCAGCAGACATGTCGGAACCCAAACTCCACAACGTTCTCATCATCGGCTCGGGTCCCGCGGGCCTGACGGCAGCCATATACGCGGCGCGGGCCAATCTGAATCCGCTTTGCGTCGAAGGCTTCAGTGCTGGCGGCCTCATCCCCGGTGGGCAGCTGATGTTCACCACCGAGGTCGAGAACTTCCCGGGATTCCCCAAGGGGATTACCGGGCAGGAACTCATGGCGCAATTCCGTGAACAGGCGGAGCGCTCGGGAACCGAATTCGTTACCGCAGACGTGCAGAAGGTGGACTTCGAATCCAGGCCCTTCAAGGTCTGGGTGGGCGAGGACGAGAACGAGCTGCATCTTGCCAAGACCGTGATCATCGCCACGGGCGCTCGAGCCAACTACCTCGGACTCGAAAGCGAAGAGCGACTCAAGAACAAGGGGGTGAGCGCCTGCGCGGTGTGCGACGGCGCGCTCTTCCGCAATCAGGATGTCGTCGTCGTTGGCGGCGGAGACACCGCTCTCGAAGAGGCCTCATACCTCGCGGGGTTGTGCAGCTCCGTGACCCTCGTGCATCGACGCGACGAGTTCCGGGCGAGCAAGGCCATGCAGAAGCGGATCTTGGAGAATCCCAAGATCCGGACTCGCTTGAGTCAAGTCGTCGAGGACGTCCTCGGCGTGCAGGAAGACCAGGTGACCGGGGTTCGGCTCAAGCATGTCGTGACCGGAGAGATCAGCGAGGTCCAGGCTGCGGCGCTCTTCGTTGCCATCGGGCACACGCCGATGACCGAGCTCTTCGCCAGACATGTCGAGCTTCATCCCAACGGGTACGTGAAGGTCATTCCGGGGTCGACTCGCACCAGCGTTTCAGGGGTCTTCGCGGCTGGCGATTGTGCGGATTGGGTGTACCGGCAGGCAATCACGGCGGCTGGGACCGGCTGCATGGCGGCTCTCGATGCTGAGCGCTGGTTGGCAGCGAACGAAGTCTGAGCGCGGCGATGGGTACCTGGCGGTCGGAAGAGCAGTCTCTCCATATGGAGGTTGCCGATCTGGCTGCGGCACTGCGGGCGACGCTCGACTGGTACAGCATGACTGGTGCGGATGGGATCCCCACCGACTTACCCGCACCGTGGGCTCCCGGTCCGGTATGGCCCGAACCGAGCGCCGGAGCGCTCTCTATCGAACGCCCTCGAACCTTGGAGCCGGCGCGTTCCGAAGAACGTTCCTCGCGCGCGGAACCTTCCAGAGCAGCTGCGCGTCCCGAAGAGCATTCCTCGCACGCGGAACCTTCCAGAGCAGCTCCGTCGTCGGGGCACCCGCCGGCCACCCGTGGGCGTCCGCCTGCGCCGGAGCATCGGGCAGCTCAAGCACCCGTCCGGCATCCTCGCGGAGCAAGCTCGGCGCACGAGAATCTAGGGGAAGGGCCGGTGGCACCACGACCACTGGCAGTGCCGCAGACCCAAGGAGCAGAGGGCGCTCAGACGGATTTGACGCGTGGCCAGATCCTCGAGCAGATCGACGCCGAGGTGAAGGCGTGCAGGGCGTGCTGTCTGTGCCAAGCGCGAACGCAGACCGTGTTCTCTCGTGGGACCGGCAGCTCGGGCTTGTGTTTCGTTGGGGAGGGGCCTGGAGCTGACGAGGACGCCCAGGGCAAGCCGTTCGTTGGAGCGGCTGGGCAGCTGTTGGATCGCATGGTCGCCGCCATGGGGCTTTCTCGGGACGAAGTCTATGTCTGCAACATCGTCAAATGCAGGCCTCCCGGAAACCGCAAGCCCACGACCGAAGAGATGGCGACATGCGTTCCCTTCCTTCACCGTCAGCTCGAGGCGCTAAGTCCGTTGGTTGTCGTGGCGCTCGGAGGAACCGCGGTCGAGGGGCTTCTCGGGATTACCGTGGGAATAACCCGGCTTCGCGGAACCTGGAAGCTATATAAGGGTCGTGTGGCTGTTATGCCAACCTTTCATCCGGCGTATCTTCTGCGTAGCCCAGGGGCGAAGAAGGAGGTGTGGGACGACCTGCAGGCGGTGCTCCGTCATATGGGACGCTCGGTTCCCTCGCGAAAATGACGGCAGGTGGGTCGCCCCCTCGACTCGATACCGTTGCGCGCGTGGTGTTGGTGGTCATCGGCCTCTCTCCTTTGTGGGTGATTCCGGCGCGGTCGAGTCCGGGATTGGGCTGGTTGGCCGCTGGCCTGGATGCGTGGTTCGGCTCGCAATGTCATCGCGCTCCGGGGCGAATGCTGGGGATCGACGGCCTCGAAGGGGCCGTCTGCGCACGCTGTCTAGGCATCTATCTCGGACTCGGTCTTGGGGGACTCGCGGCACGCCCCCGCCTCAGCGCGCGCATCGTCCGTTTCTGGATGACGAGCGCGTTGGGTCTCATGGCCCTCGATATCGGAACTGAGCTACTGGCACTACGGTCCCCAAACCCGCTGCTTCGAGTGTTCAGTGGCGCGCTGTTGTCGTACCCAGCTGCGGTTGCGGCGGTGCGGGCAGCTCGCCGTTTTCGGTGGTTGCGCGGTTGAAGCTGAGGTAATGCTGGCCGCGGCAGGCCGAGCGTGGCCATTCTAACTCGCCATTTGGAGCAAGCCATGAAGCATCGCACCCTAGCAGTCACTCTCACCACCGCCTTCGTCTCGCTTCTCGCGTTGCCCAGCGCCGCCCAGAGCCGGGCGGGTGCGCTCCAAGTGGGGATCGGAGCTGGCTTCTTTTCCCACACGAAATGGGAGTTCGAGTACGAGCGGCCCGCTCTGGTGGGCAATGTCGACAGGGACGGAGACACGACGGTGAACTCCTGGGGGTTTCACAGCCAAGCCCCAATCTGGTTCGAGATGGGCTACGCGCTTTCGGACGAGCTGATTCTCGGAGGAATGCTGCAGTTTGGCAATCGCGAAACCGAGCGGGAGGGCTTCAATGCCGAGTCCGACGTCAGCCAGTTCGAGTTCGGGCTCTACCCGAAGATCGAGTACATGTTCCTGCCGAACGGGACCGTGAGGCCCTTCGTGGGGGGCGGCCTTGCGTTCCTCATGGTGAACGGTGAACGGGGTGGCGCGGACACGTCGATCCACGCGCTTGGCCTGTTCGGTCGCGGCGGCCTGCGGATCTTCGCGGCTCCCGGGGTTAGCATCGACCCCACGCTGTCCCTGACGTGGCTCACCGGCTCGGGCGACTATGAACTCGGAGAGGTCGAGGCTGACATCGACGCGACGATGCTGGACGTGACGCTCGGACTTGGCATTTCCGCTTGGATTGACTGACAGGGAGAGGGGGGGGCTGCCGCCGGTTGACGCTGGGAGGGGGCGGCGTCACCGGAACGTCTGAAGAATCGCGTTGACCGGGGAGGTGCTGTGTCGCCGCAACCGGACAGACCGCCGGGGCTCGCTGGTCTGGGGATCCCCCGCGTCCGCGTCAAGGAGTCGTCGCTCTCCGTTCGCCTGACGCGGACGAGGACGGTTCGGGCGGGGAACGAGGCTGCGGAAGACCACGGAAACTGCCGCCCGTCTCAGCTGCAGGCTGGGGCCGTCTGGGGTTTCATGTCATGTGTAGAAGCTGTGGGCAGCACGGGACTCTCCCGGGGCTGACCTCGTGGCCTCAGGAGATCACGGTTTGGCGGTCCTGCTTCTGTCCCTCGCCCTCATCGCCCTTCTGGCGTTGAACGCGTTCTTCGTACTTGGCGAGTTCGCCATCGTCAAAGTGCGCCCCTCGCGCGTGGCACAGCTGGTGAGCGCTGGCGAAAAGCGGGCGGAGTTGCTGACCGACATTCAGGCCCATCTCGACGAGTATCTCAGTGTCTGCCAGGTCGGGATCACTCTTGCAAGCGTCGCCCTCGGAATGGTGGGCGAGAAGCTGGCGGCGGTGATGACAGGCGAGGGCGCCCGCAGTCCGTGGCGATATGTCATCGCCATCGGGGCGTCGTACGTGCTGATCTCGGGCTCCCACATCTTGCTGGGGGAACTGGTTCCCAAGTCCATTGCGATCCGGATTGCGGACCGCGCTGCAGTGTGGGCTGCCCAACCGCTGCGCGTGTTTCATTGGCTCTTCTTTCCCGCACTTTGGCTCCTCACAACGGTCTCGAACGGCGTGGTAAGGCTCCTCGGCGTTCGCGCCGCGAAGGATGCTGAGTACCCGGGCGAGAAGGAGCTTCGAATCATCCTTGAGCGGTCCCAGGAACGCGGCGTGATGTCTTTCCGCCGTCTGATTTTCATCGAGAACATCTTCGATCTCGGAACCCTGACGGTTCGAGACGCGATGCGCCAGCGCTCACAGGTTCGAACGCTGGACTCGCGCCTGCCCTGGGCCGAGAACTTGCGAGTGATCCAGACCACCCATTTTACGCGCTACCCGTTGATCAGTGCGGATCCGGAGGTGCCGGTCGGTTTCGTGCACGTCAAGGATCTGGTCATCCGCAACAACCGCGACGAGCCCGATCTCGAGGCATTGGCACGGCCACTTCTCGCCACGACGAGAAATGTGCCGCTCGAGGCACTCTTCGCCGAGATGCAGCGACGACGCATCCACGTGGCGCTCGTGACCGACGAACACGGGCAGTGGATGGGGCTCGTCACGCTCGAGGACGTGATTGAGGAGCTGGTTGGTACGATACGGGACGAGTTCGAGGACGAAGAACCGGTCCGCCTGGCAGACTTGCTCACTGTCGATCACGTTCACTTTGACGTCGAGGCGGACTCCCCCCTGGCTGCCGTGCACGTTGCGCTGAGTCGGATGCCCGTGGGATCGCTCCCACTCCCGCCCGGGGAGCTCCTTCTGGCCATCGAGGAGCGCGAGCGTTTGGTGGGCACTTACCTCGGATACGGCATTGGGATGCCCCACGCGCGCATCTCGGGCCTGAGCAAGCCCTTTGTGATGATCCTGCGCTCGACCCGCGGGGTGAGGTGCGACGGTACCACTGAACAGGGATACCTGCTCTTCGTGCTCCTGACTCCTGCTGGGCAGCCTCGGGTTCATCAGCGGCTACAGTCGATCATTGCGGCGCTCCTGCACGAGAGCGAGTACGTCAAGGAGCGCCTGATGACGGCAACAAGTCGAGAGGAGGTTCTCGAGGCAATCCGAACAGGGGAACAAGCCGCCCTTGATTGAGGGGACGCTCTCCGGCACCGATGGGCGTCTTGTGACCGGGCCTCAGGCACGCTGGACGGATACGGCTACCCTTGACAGTCCGACCGCGCCGGGTGTCTCTTCGGGTTCGAGGAGCCCTCATGAACCGTTTCCCAGAATTCGTTTACGTGGTCCTGATCGGAGCAGCAACGGCTTCGTGCGGCGGCCAGAGCAGCAGCGGTCCTCTGACGCCCAAGGGGCACCAGTGTCCCGTGGAGCCACCAGGGGCGTGCCAGGTTGACGCCCAGCGCTCCGATGCGGAGCGCCTCAATGCACTCAAGGCGTTGTCGGACGCGCTGCTGGCGGACAGCCATTCGCTCCACGCGACCACGTTGGCGGGCGGCGAGGAGGACCAACCGCTCGGGGCTCATGTGCGCTCCGTGGCCGTCATGTTCTCGAAGTGGGAGATGGAGGCCCAGAACGGGGCTCCTGGTGCCGCGCGACGCGAGCCCGGCGGAGATCTCCAGCCGCTCGCCCGGCGGATCCGGTGCGCTGCGGACAAGTTGGTCGAGATCGGCGCGTCTGCGCCGGAGCCCGAGCTGGTGTGCTGGTGCCAGGAGCTGTGGCGGACGACTCGTGCTTACTCGCGCATGCCCGAGAAATGAGGCTTGCTTGACGGCGTTTCGGGGCGGCTCGGCCAGTTCCGCGATGGTGGTGAACCGGTCGGAGTGCGCCTCGCCCAGCCCGGGCGCGGGGAGGCAGGCGTTTCCACCGTCAGGAAGACTCATCGGTGCTCTAAATCAGCGGTCACAAATCTCGGACAGTGGAAGGAGTGGCATCAAGTGG
>CAYRKE010000115.1:17137-24741 GCA_964424695.1 uncultured Polyangiaceae bacterium | reverse complement strand
CTAAATCGGACGCCCCCCCCCCAAGCCGGCGTGGGTCCGCGAGAGTCAACCGTCACGGTTGAGCCGATACCCCTTCTGCGACTCGTGAAGGATCGCATTGGGCAGCCCAAGCGCCCGCAGCTTCGAGCGTACCTCGTAGACCTGATTGCGAGCGGCCGAGCCGCTACCGTGCGAACCCAGCACCTCACTTTGGAGCTCGTGGGTCGTGACGAAGCGGTCTGCATTCTGAATGAGATGAACCAGCACGGCGCGCTCAGCGCGCCTCAGCGTCAGCGGCTGCCCGAATACGAGAACCTCATCCCGCTCTTCATCGAAGACGATGGGTCCGCAGTCGAGCTGTCGCCGCATTCCCGTCACCCACATCCCGTCTCGCGATTTGGTGCCGGCCATGGCCCGTCTCACGCGCCAGAAGAGCTCGTCGGGTTGATACGGACGGCGCAGGATGTCCATGCAACCGTCGGTCGGTATGCTCCGGAGATCGAGATAGTCGACGTCAGTAACGATCACCAGCACGGAACTCAAGGTGGGGGAGACGACACCCACTCCGCCCGAGGGGCTGTTCAAATCGGCCCAAGCCACTACCCACAACGCGACACTCTCGTCCTGCCAGTCGTTGGTCGGACAATCCCTGGAAGAGGAGAGACGAAGCGCCAATCCATGAGCCTGCGCCCAGTCGCTCAGCAGCTCTCGCTCGGGGAGACTGCTCGACACGACCACGGTTCTGGAGCGTTCGCTTGACGGCGCAAGAAACGCTTGCCCTGCCCCGAACTCCGAATTGAATGAATGTAGCGATCCCTGATCCATTGAGCTCCCACAGGCTGAGTACCGGGCCGCACGCGAGGCGCGACCTCAGGCAAGGGCAGAGGACGCCCTGGGTCCCGATCTGCCGCCAGCTGGCGAGCCTGACGCTGGTGCAGGTCGAAACGGCGCTCTCCCGCTCGTGATCCCCCCCGGTCTTGATATGGCTCCGGCATCCACCTCGCGGTATCCCGAGGCTTCAGCAACAAAGCTGCTCCGCTCCCTCGAAACGCTACGCAACACTCCCTTGCGACGCGAAGGTGGACAGAAGCCCTGCGGAACACGTCCGAACCTGCCTACGTCGCTCCAACCTCCTTGGTTATACGTGACCCCGGCGAGCCGTTCCTGCTGGAGGAACCAAGCCTAGTAAGGCTATCGCAACACGATCCCAACGCTGACCCGTCTTCGTGGCGGATTCGTGGCGTGGCCGTGCCCTGAACATGCTCCTCGGTCATTTCCCTTGGTTCCCGGTCTCACACATTCTGTGCACCTCAATCGCCCCCCGCTCGGTCGATTTTGCGGCAAGCGCTGTGCTGCGCGCCACGAGCTGCTCCTCCGCGCGGCGGACTCGGCCTCCATGCTGCCCATCGAGCCACTCACCAAAGGCATGTTGCACAGCACGCCATCAGACGCCAATCAGATTTCGTCACCCCGTTGCGATACGGAATACTCTTGAGAAAATGCAGAGCGCCCATCGAGCCCGCGTTAACGGGCGGGCGGTAAGACTTGCTCGATGTGTGGGGAACGCTTGACGCAAACCCATTGCGGGACGCAAACGAACGCTTGGTAGCAGTCGAGACTCTTCGTTCGAGCGCTGCCCCAGCGTGAGCCCACGACCGAGAGAGCAAGCAGCTAGCTGCTCGGTCTCAGCCGGACCCTGCAAGGGCGCCGTAGCCGACGCCTCGTCGTCTGGAGGTATCATTCCACGAATGACATCATCCCGGCTACTGCGCGGCGCGGCCTCGCGCACCGCTCGAGCCCTCGCGCTGCGCGCGTGACGACCCGGATGCTCGGCTGGGATTGGAGAGTCCACTCATGCTCCGCTTGGCGCCAGGAGGGAGAGTCTCTGCCCTCGGTGCTCCGACGGGGGTCTTTCGCCGCCCGCTCGGCGCAGAGTCGGCTGATGCTGGGAGATCCACAATCTCCGAGCCCTGGATCCCAATGGGTTGGGCACCATCTCCGACATCGAGGTGGTGAGACACGGCGAGCGTGTATATCAGCTTGCAGGCGACGGCTGGGTCACCGGAGTAGCGTTCGATGAGTTCGCACAGATGCCGAGGCTTGCGCCGCAATGGACCGACGACCGCGGCCTCGTCCGCCGACAGGGCGAAGCGATCGAGCCTGGCGAGCGGGTGGAGAACAAGATGCTGATCCTCGAGGAACGCGATGACTCGTTCCACGCGTTCGACTTCGACCGAGTGCCGTGCACAGCGCCAGAGCAATGCCAAAGGCCGGCTGGGGCACGGACGAGTACCGATGAGGTAGTCGACGTCGGAGTAGAAACCGTAAACCGTACTTCCCGGAAGCGCAGCTACCCACTCCAGATGACGAGCCAACCTTTCCTCTGGGTCGGTGATGGCGGAGACATGCGCAGGGGTCTGCGCCTTGACGACCGCGCCCTGGTAGAAGTAGAGGGCGGACTTTCGTCCGCTTCGCTCCTGTAGCACGAGAGTGCCCGACGTCCTGAGCTCCAGAAGTGAGGTCAGAACCTCACAGAGTGGCAGTGTGGCGAGCCGCCCAATTGCGTCTGCCTTCGTCTTTGTCACCGAGGTGGCACTCCTTGCCGTCTACGTTGGGTGTGTGAGACTGGCGTCGGCGGGTGAGCGCTGGCGCCAGCTTGCACCGTCGGCACCGAGGTGCACCTGACAAACGGAAGGAGTGCCCCCAGAGATAATCGCTAAGAAGCAGTGGATGACGAAGCACACCAGAGGGTTGAACCAACCTGCTGCCCGTTTCGCCTCACACGGACGCAACTCACGGTGTCCTCAGGAATGGGGCGCGGAAGCCGATGCGCCGCACGAAACCCACTCTGTAGCCAAGCGTCCCCCTTGTGTCGTCGTTGCAGTACCAACCAATTCGGTTCGCTGAACTCGCTCGACTGACGCGTTCACAACAGGTGACTCGGATACGCTGCGCGATACCGGCGATGACCCATGACGCGGCATCCCCGTCAGTCCTCGCGAATGTCTGGACGCATAGTCACCAGGCCGCTGTCCACGTCCTCGGCCTGTACCCACTCGCCCGCCAGCAAGCCCAGCTCCTCGACGGTGCTCCTGAGTCGTTCCTCGGCCTCCCTGATTCCATCGTGAACCGCCGTGGCGGCTGCCGTGCCACCGAGAGCCGTTGCACTGCGCGCCTCTTCAACGCCGCGCAGTGCGCGCTGGAGCCGGCTGATCTGAACCGCTCCTCGCCGGAGAAGTCGTGTCTTCCTCTCGTCGATGGCTCGCTTCTCGTTGTCCAGCGTCATGGCCCCGAGCGCTGCGCTGATCTGCGCACGCATGGCCTCGTAGAAGGTCCCGTCACGCGGCCCAAGCTCGAAGACGGCAAAGCCCAGCGCGAGCTCTCCGAAAAACAACGGCTGCACCACGTAGGCTCGGGGCTCCTGCATCTGCAGAAGACCAGCGGGCGCCAACTCACGCGCTGGAAAGAGTGAGCCGATTAGTCCATCGGGAATCGCCATACCGGCACGATGGGCCAGGACGAGACGAGACTGTCCCACGCCCTCGGAACGGCAACCCCTCTGCGCGAGGTCGCAGAGGGCAATGAAGCCACTCGGTATGTCGAGCTGTGCCAACGACCTTGCCACGGAACGGACCAGCGACGCGACGTCGGACGAAACAATCAACGACTGAGCAACACCACTCAAGGCCTGCGTCGCTCGTTGGAGAACGAAACGTTTCTGTGCTTCCTGACAGTGAATCTGATTCGCGAGCAGCACACGTGCTTCGTGCAACATCGTCTCAGCACGAATGAGCATCCCCTGCAACTCAACGAGTGCTGGAATGGCTCCACGCCGCAGTTCACTCACGACTGACTGGAGGCACCGAAGGTCCGTGCCCATTCCAACGGCTTCAGCGAGCAGGTCGTCCCAGACCGCAGCGAACGAGACATTGTGGCGCCCCCGAAGCTGCCCAATGAAGGCTTCCACGACTCGCTCGGCACGGGCTTGGTCCATGACATCGGGCGCTGCGGCGACCATCTCCCGAACGAGATCGGGGCCCTTTTGAACGAGAGGGCCCTCTTCCTCCCCTCGGCGCGGGTTCTTCGGGGCCTCCGCCGCGATCTCTTCCTCGCGAAGCGGACAGCCACAAGAACGCCTCACCACCAGCTCCGTGTCGAGTACGACACGCCCAGGCAACACCTTCCCCGTGAGCTGGCCGAGCGCGAGCTTGACCGCATGGAGCGCTATCGTCGCCAGTGGTTGTCGTGCCGTCGTCAGCGCGGGTTGCGCATACCTCGACGGCCGGTCGTCGTCGAATCCAGCGACCGCCACTTGACGTGGCGTGCGAATGCCCCGCCTCGCCAGCTCCCGCATGGCCGCCAAGGCCATGTCGTCATTGGCACCGATCAGCGCGTCGAACTGTGCCCCTCGTTCGTCGAGAAGGACTTCGATGGCACGCCGACCCGACTCGGCGAGGAAGTCCCCTTCCACGACGAGGGCGGGATTGGGTTTGAGGTTCTCGCTGCGCAGCGTGTTGAGATAGCCGCGATGGCGGGCCTCGGCTTCGTCGTTGATGGACGGCCCGCGGATGAAGGCGATGTTTTGGCAACCATGTACCCGTATGAGGTGCGAGACGAGTCGCTGCATTCCATCGACGTTGTCGAGCACAACGCTGGGTACGCCATGGATGGGCACCCCGATACTGACCAAGGGGATGTCGCCGAACTTCCTAATGAACCGCTCCACGCGAGCAGCACCGAGCCCGCTCTCGAGCGTGCCCGCGGACAGAATGAGGGCGTCGACGGTCTCGGGGCCAACCAGATCGTACACACGACTTCTGGGCGAGGAATGCGACCCGTCCACGCTCGGGTTTCCTCCAGCAAAGCACAACAGACTGGCGCCAAGCTGATGGGCCGCATCGATCAGAGTCGAAAGGAGCTCGTTCTGATAGCTGTCGTCGATGCAATCGACCAAGAACCCGACCACGGGTCGCCCACGCTCTGCGGGTTCTGGGTTGTCGCTTGGAATGCCCTCGGGAATCACGCCGAATCCTCTTGTGTGCCCGTCACTCGGTAACGATGCGAAGGCAACTCGTTGACGCTCGGGTGGAGACAAGCCAGCAGACCAGAGGAGCCGTCGAGCTGCGAACGAATATATGGACGGCCGCCTTGCGCGATTCCCCGATAGGTTAATCTGAGTCTGGCCGTTCCGAGCGTGGGTGGGTGGACCCTGTGACGACTGGCGCCTTACCTAGGCGCATACCCCACAGCGCAGAGGTGCGGTAACGGCTCAATCTCCCCAAGTCCGCCCAGGTGGTCGCGAGTCCCACCTGGGCCGACAGGGGCAGCCCCCACCTGAGGCGCTACTGGATGACGGCGCGGATGGCGCCATCAGCGAAAGACAGAACCCATCCCACAGGACTCAAACCAGGGACGAACATCGGGAGCAGGATGATCCCGAGAAGCAAGAAGGCTCCATATCGCGAGTAGGCATCCCAGGCCTTGCGCCATCGGTCCGGCATGAGGCCTTCCGCCACACGGCTGCCGTCGAGAGGTGGCACGGGGAGCATATTGAAGACCGCGAGCGCGACGTTGATGAGCATGCCGTACCGCAGCAGCAGATCCACCGCCGGGGTTCCCAGAACGAATTCCGGCACGGTACGCATCAGCGCCACGTAGACTCCTCCGCAGACCACCGCGAGGAAAAGGTTCGAAGCCGGCCCAGCAGCGGCCGTCAGCATGATACCCTTGGACATCGACATGCGCCGGCTGAACCGGGCTGGGTTGATGGGAACGGGCTTGGCCCAGCCGAAGGGAACACCGAGCAATGGCAGCAAGAGGGTTCCGATGGGGTCGATGTGCGCGATCGGATCAAGGGTGAGCCTACCCTGCCTCGCTGCCGTGTCGTCGCCCAAACGGCTTGCAGACCAAGCGTGCGCCCATTCGTGCACGGTGAGCGAGAGAACCAGGGGGATGAGGAGCATCACCCGCTCGAGGAGTAGACCAGTATCCATGGGTAGGCCGGAAACAGCTGCATCTGCCGATATCGACGTGACGGGTGGATATCGGTCGTTCAGTCGTCGCTGTTACGGCGAATCTGGCGCAGCAGAACAGGATCGTCAATGCGTTGCCGGAGGAACATGGCGCCCGGCTGCATTCGTGGAGACTGGAGCGTGCGGGACAGACCGCTCTCACCGATTGACGGTGAAGGTGATCTGAGCGCCCGGATCGAGTTTCGTCTTGGCCGTCGGTGATTGATTCAAGACAACGTAGGTCGGCGTCTCCCCACGGCTCATCCAGGCGACGGCCACCTTGAGGCCGAGCGATTCCGCCTCCTTCATTGCCTTGTTGTAGGGCTGACCAACGAAAGCCGGCATTTCGACGTCCGCCGGCCCGCTCGAGAGCTGTAGTGTCACGGCCGCCCCCCTGACGTAGTCCGATTCCGCTTCAGGAAGCTGCCGAGCTACCGAGCCAACCGGAACCTTGGCGTCTGGTACTGAGCCTGCCAACTGAACCGTGTAGCCCCCGTCCTTGAGCCGCTTGGTTGCATCCTCCACTGCCAGACCCGTGACCGTCGGTACCTTCGGCAACGCCTGAGCTAGAACAACACTCAGCGTCTGCTGGGGCCGAACCTTCTGTCCAACTGCAAGCGACTGACTGAGCACCGTGCCGGGCGCTGCTTGGGCCGTCTCCTCGCGGCTCGATACGACGAACGTTAGGCCAGCAGCCGCAGCACTGCTCCGCGCATCCGCTTCCGCGAGCCCCTTGAGCTCGGGCACGGTAGCCTCCCCTACGGCAGCGTCCCTGTCTTTCACAATCTCGTAGCGCTCGACGAGGTAGGCCGTACCCACGGCGGTAGCGACGGAAGTCACGAACGAAATCAAGATCACGGTCGAAGCATGCATGGTGAGCCGTCCCTCTGTATGTTTCTGCGGATACTGCCGCGTGACTGCTGCGTCGGAATCGCCGGGCCGCATTTCTGGAAGCATCTTGACCCGTGTCCCGGAAACTGGGAGCGATGATAGCGCCGGTCCGCGCCCAGGGCACGCGTGCGTTGTCCTCGGCTCGCGCAAGGCTTCGCGAGCCCGCGAGGATGGCCACACCCGGCGCAGCCGCGGAAAGCCGGAAAAGTGATCGCGGGCGGCCTGATCGGTGCGCCAGTACGGATTCTGTACCGCGGTACTCTCACGCTCTGGTAAAGTCTTCGAAGCTCGTTTTGATTGGCTCCCGCGTTGGAGGAGGCGGCGTGCGCACTCACTCCTGGACTCCGTATCCGCTCATTCTTGTCGCCTTTGGCTGCAGCCGCAGCGGGCTGGACGATTTGATGCTCGATGCGCGGTCCGATGGCGGCGCGGTCGGCTCGACAGCCGCGGCGGGGGTACCTGGAAACCCCATCGGTGGAGAAGGCAGCCTCGGGGGCTCGGGCGGCTCTCCGGGCGTGGGTGGCCTCACTGAGTGGGACAGCAGCCCGGGTTACCCACACTCGGGCGGTGCCTCTGGGTCGGGCGGGCTCTCGGGTATGGGTGGCTTCCCGGGCGTCGGTGGCTTCCCGGGCGTCGGTGGCTTCCCGGGCGTCGGTGGCTTCCCGGGTGTCGGTGGCTTCCCGGGTGTCGGTGGCTTCCCGGGTGTCGGTGGCTTCCCGGGTG
>CAYRKE010000115.1:4918-17037 GCA_964424695.1 uncultured Polyangiaceae bacterium | reverse complement strand
GTCGGTGGCTTCCCGGGTGTCGGTGGCTTCCCGGGTGTCGGTGGCTTCCCGGGTGTCGGTGGCTTCCCGGGCGTCGGTGGTCTTTCCGGTCTTGGAGGTGTGTCAGGGTCTGGCGGTTTCGCGGCTTCGGGCGGCAGTTGTGAGCCGGCGAATTGCAGCGATGGCGACCCATGCACGGCGGACATCTGCCAGGCGGGAGTGTGCCTCCACTCGATGCTCGACGAGGATGGCGACGGCTACGCTCCGCAATCGTGCGGCGGGTACGACTGCAACGACAGAAACGCCAGCGTAAACCTCGGCGCTACCGAGTACTGCGGCGATGGCTCGGACAACGACTGCAACGGCGTCGCAGACTGCTTCGATCCGGTCTGCGAATCGAATCCAACTTGCGGATGCATCGCGAGCCCAGAGGTCTGCGACAACGGCCGAGACGATGACTGCGACGGTACCGTGGATTGCCTTGACGGGGACTGCGATGGAACGCCGACGTGTGGTTGTCGAGCAAACGAGGTCGGGGCGTGTGGCAACGGTTCGGACGACGATTGCGACGGTGCCCTGGACTGCGACGACTCGGACTGTGCCGCGTTTGCTCCATGTAACTGCGGGTCGATCGAAGATTGCAGCAACGGCGTGGACGACGACTGCAACGGAATCATCGATTGTGCCGACCCGCGTTGCGGGTGGATCTACCCCTGTGTGTGTGCCCCACCCGGGCAACCGGAGTCGTGTACCAACGGGGCAGACGATGACTGCGATGGGCTGAGCGACTGCGCGGATCCAGACTGCATCCTCTCCCCGACGTGTACCCATTGCTCGGCGGAGGTATGCAACGACTCGGCGGACAATGACTGTGACGGCATGCTCGATTGCGCCGACAGTAGCTGCTTCCTCGACCCAGCATGTCCGATCCGCGCCGAAGAATGCAACAACGGGCGGGACGATGACTTCGACGGTCGTATCGACTGCTTCGATCCCGACTGCTCCAACAACCCGTCCTGTTTGGAGCAACAGAGTAGTTGCCTGACAGCCCGAGTCATCACCTCGAGCGGGACGTGGACAGGAAGCACCTATGGCCTGGTGGGCCAGCACTCGAGTCCCCGCTGTGGCGGAGAGGGCGGCGAGGCGGTGTTCAAGCTGGTCCTCAGTGTACCCTCTCGAGTTCGAGTCGACGCCTTCGGAACGTCTTTCGACTCCGTGATCTACGTGCGTCAGGGAAGCTGCGATTCCGGAGCCGAGCGCGGTTGTGACGACGACGAGGTGGATTGGGACGGCCTGCTCGAGTTCCCGCTCCTTGAGCCGGGCACCTACTTCATCTTCCTCGACGGCCTCATGGTAGACCCTGTCTGGGGACCTAACGAAGGAAGCTATGTCCTGAATGTCGAGCTCACCCCAAACCCGCCAGAGCTCTGCACCAATAGGGCGGATGACGACGGCGACTGGCTCGCGGACTGCGCCGACCCCGATTGCACGATGACAGCTGACTGCGCCGGATGTCGCGGGGGGCTCGATGCGACGCCGGAATTGGGAGCCTGGGCGTGCACAGATGGTACAGACAACGACTGTGACGGCCTCATTGATTGCGCGGACGATGACTGCAAGGCCAACGCGGGATATGACGGCGAGTGCTGCGATGGCGCCGATGAGAATGGCAACGGCATCCCCGATGACTTCAATTGCCGTTGCGTGAGTGACGATGACTGTCCATCAGGGCAGGCGTGCTACGCTCATACGCTCCACGCCTGTGGCTCGACCTGCGACTCATACGTCGGCGATGTCTGCCCGATCGAGGTCCCGGGTTCCGCCTGCAGCAACGTGACAGGGCAATGCGAGTTCTGAACGCGCCGCGGGCCTGTCAGGCGCCCATCGGGCCACTATGCCGTCGATGAGCGAGGTGGCGCGCAGCAACGTTTGTGATGAACCGACCGCGCCGGCCGGAGACTGCGGCAGGAGTGGCTTCAGCGTTCGGCGTGAAGCAGCGCGAATTGGTCATCCTGTTCGGCGTCATCCTCGGGCGCATCAGGTTCGGGCAGTACGAGTTGGGCCAGGGCCCGCCTTCGTGGCGCCACCGGCTGCTCGTCTGGAATTCCGAGCGGGATGACGCCGGCCATCCGCCAGCCTGGGGAAATCCCCAGCAGGCTGACCAACCGGCTCTCTGCAACCAGAGGGCCCGTCATCCAGCAGGCGCCAAGCCCCACCGCTGTGGCAGCAAGCAGCATCTGCGTGATGGCCGCCGCCACCGAGAACAGGTTGTCCCGAAGATCGGCATCCAGCACGCTCGACCCGATCGGCGGCGAGGACGATGACACGCCAGTACCGCGCCAGGACAGGTACACAGGGACAATCACCACGGGGGCGTGAACAAATCCAACCACCTGCGACGCATAGCCATCCGCATCGGACAGTAGATCCGGCCGGGTGATCCTAATTCGGTCGGCGATCTCCTCCTTGACCGCTTCCACCATGCGGCGCTTGGTATCCGCACGGCGCACCACCATCCAACGGAAGGGTTGCCGATTGCCGGCGCTCGGTGCGACTTGGGCGGCCTCGAGGAGCCGCAGCACGGCATCGTCGGACACGGGTTCGTCCCGGAAGACCCGGATACTGCGACGGGCGCGGAGGATGTTGTGCAGGGATTCCCAGTCGCTTAGCACTTCTGCCCAGCGTACACCGTTTTGTCGATTCACGCTGGTTTCTCGGACGCCGACCGCAACGAGCTCGCCCCAATGCTGTCCGCCGCCCCGGTTTTTTTGAAGCGGGAAGGAGAAGGCTCCTCGGCAAGGAGCGAGGTAGCCGGTCTTCCGCCCCGGTCCGCGCCCAACGTGTCGCCGGAGCAGATCGCGCAACCAATGCGCGGGCGAGTCAACGCGCCGACACCGCCAGCGCTATCGTTCTCAGTGGCCCGACGCGCTGATCATGATCAGCGGTGTTCGGAACATGATGGAAAGCTCGGTTCTGAGGAATAGGGGAAACCGCTCAAGTGCTGCCGCGTACGCCAGGTCGTAGAGCAGCTTCGCCCTGAGGTCATCAGCCAACGCCCCTTCGGCCTCGTCGAGGCCATATGGGTTCTGGAGACTCTCCTTGAGCGGAGCCAGCGGGCTGGTTTCTCCAATACTCCCCGTATATCCGAGGCTGATCTGGGCAAGACCTGTCAGACCAGGCTTCACGTCGCGCATCCGCTCCTCGAAGAACGGGATCGCTAGAGCGAGGTTCGCGATGAGTTCCGGTCTTTCTGGGCGCGGCCCCACCAGACTCATGTCCCCAATCAGGACGTTCCAGAGCTGCGGGAGCTCATCCAGGCGGGTCTTTCGGAGGAAACGCCCCACACGAGTCACGCGGGGGTCGTTGGCCGCCGCGAGCACAGCACCCGTACCCTTCTCCGCGTCCTGACGCATGGTGCGGAACTTGTACAGCGTGAACTCGACACACACAGGCCTACCGTGGATACCAGGATCACTGGGAGCGATGCCTTTGGCTCGCTTCTGCCTGAAGAACACCCCGCCTGGTGACTCGAATGCAATCGCGGCCGCGATGAACGGAGCCAGTGGCATGACCAGCACCAATCCAACGCTGCTCACCACGATATCGATTGAACGCTTGACGAATCGGACACTGCGGGGCGGCATGCAACTGCTCCTCCGGCTTCCAGACAATCCGCGGGCGAGCGTTGTGCCCGCAAACGAACCCTAGACTTATCTCGCAGGAACCGAGGGGGCACACAAGTCTCCGCAGCTCACAACGCCAATCACGCCCCCAAGACCGCGCGCCAAAAGTCCAACCGTACAACCGACCCGTTGCCTGGTCGCCGGGCGGCATCCACTTTCCGAAGCAACCCCGACTTCCGTAGCGGCCATGCCCCGCTGGCCTCGGTCACTGCATTAACGCGAGCCCCCACCGCAAGGCCTGGTCGCAGACACCCCTCGCCCGCATTAAGGCCGCCAGCCAGAGTCGCCCCTCACAACCTCCACGAGTAGCCTCCTCGCGGAACGCTTGCCGATCGATCGGTTTCGGCGCGAGATAGCCCTTGCCAGCAGCCAACGTCACGGAGTACTCGAACTGAATCGCACCGGCCACTGGCGGTGAGGGTGAGCGACTGGGGAGACCCGAATGAGCCGCATGCGCAACGGGCAACTCGTCAGGCGCATTCGAGCACGGGCTTGCTCGATGTGGCGAGTCCCCGAGAGCAATGGAAAGGGTGATGAGTAGCCATATGATTGCAGAGCAGTTGCGGGAGAAGCTCAACAACGGAACCTTCCACGTGGGCGTCGTCGGGCTCGGCTATGTGGGGCTGCCCTTGGCACTCACATTCGTGGAGCGTGGGGGACTCACCGTCACAGGATTCGACGTCGATGAACGGAAGGTGCAGAGCCTGTGCCGAGGTGAAAGCTACATTCTATATCTTGGGGCTGAACGGATCCGGAAGGCATCGGCGACGGGACACTTCTCGGCGACGACCAACATGGCTGACCTGAGTAAACCCGATGCTCTGCTCATCGCCGTGCCGACGCCGCTCACGCCCCAGCGGACGCCGGACATGAGCTATGTGGAAAACACCACGCGCCTGGTGGCTTCAGCCCTCAGGCCAGGCCAGCTGGTTGTGCTCGAGTCCACGACCTATCCCGGCACCACCGACGAGCTGGTCCGCGGAATACTGGAGAAAACGGGCCTCCGCTGCGGCAAGGACTTCCTCCTGGCGTTCTCACCGGAGCGGGAGGATCCAGGCAACAAGGACTACTCCACCTCGACGATCCCCAAGGTCGTTGGTGGCGTCGACGCGGCTGCGGGTGACATCGCGTGCGCCCTGTATGCCAAGGCAGTGGCTCGGGTCGTGAAAGTCAGCTCGGCACGCGCCGCCGAAGCGACCAAGCTCACAGAGAACATTTTCCGAGCAGTGAACATCGCCCTGGTGAACGAGCTGAAGGTCATCTACACAAAGATGAACATCGACGTCTGGGACGTGCTCGACGCCGCCGCCACCAAACCCTTCGGGTTCATGAAGTTCACCCCAGGGCCTGGGCTCGGGGGCCACTGCATTCCGCTAGACCCGTTCTACTTGACTTGGAAGGCCAGGGAGTTCGGCCTCAGTACGCGGTTCATCGAACTTGCGGGTGAGGTCAACGTCGCCATGCCTCGGTACGTCGTAGAACGGCTCCAGGAGGCCCTGAACGAGCGACGCAAGCCGCTCAAGGGCAGCAGAATCCTCCTCATGGGTTTGGCATACAAGAAGGACATCGACGATCCCCGCGAAAGCCCCTCCTTCGAGCTCATCGAGCTGCTTCGCGAAGCCGGCGCGGAGGTCTCATACCATGATCCGCACGTCCCCACTGCGCCTCGCATGCGCTCGTGGCCCAATCTGCCAAGCCTCGAATCGGTGCCGCTCACGGAGCAGGTCCTGGACTCGGTGGATGCCGTGCTCATCGCCACCGACCACAGCGCAGTCGACTACGATCTCGTGCTCGCGCACGCCCCACTCGTCATCGACACGCGGGGGGTGTATCGCGAACCCCACGAGAAGGTCGTCAAGGCCTGAGTCGGAGCCACGGGTCGCGACTCGCGAACGCAAGAAACCGTGGGGCGCCGTGGGCGTTGATTCTGTGGGCGCCCCACCTGGACACTCAGGACTCCAGCACGCTTCGTCTGGGTGTCACTCGAGATTGTTTGAGCCGTCACATCCTGCGGTTCGGACCCGCCCCATGCATGCGAGAGTCGAGTCCACCGCGCCGGGGTCGGTGTCGTGTGTTGCCCGCGGCGCGCCGAGCGTCTTCGGCGCAGGACCAAGCAACGATTGAGCTGAGCATACCCCGTGAGCCAACCGCTCTACGGCAGGCACTGACCCGCTTGCACCTTCGACACACGAATCCACTAAGGCTGAAGTCCTGTCTACTAAGAGCTCTCACTGAGGGTCGGGTCGCGGGTTATTCGGGACTGCGAGCCGGTACTCCAGCGAGCCGTTATGTTAAACACTGCCCTTTCGTGAACACCTCGCAGGGATTCCATTGGAGAGCCCACTTCCCCGTCCTGTGACTGCAGAAGACGCCCACCTCGGCGGCTCCGACAGAACCGACGATGCACCTCGAGAAGTCGAGGCCGCGACCAGACACGTGTTTCGCCGTCTCTCACCGATCCTGCTTCTGTTCGGTGGACTCACGGTTGCGGTGACCATCCGTCGAGCTTTCGAGTTCGGCTGGCAGCCCCTCATCATCCTGTACGCGGCGTTCTTCCTTGGGATTATCGCCGTAGTCCAATGGCAGAGGCGTATGCCTGTCGGGCTGGTCATCGGCCTTCTGTCTGGAATCGGTATCATCGACGGCATCATATCGGCGCTCCACTTCGGGCTCGCGAGCGCCTCGATCATCCTGCTGCTGGTGTCCGTCGTCCTAATCGGGGTTTTCGTCGGAACCCGCGCGGCTCTTCTGACCTGCGGGTTCGTCACCCTTGCGCTGACCTTCGTCGCGGTGCTGGTCACGACCCAAATCTGGCACATCGACGTCGAACTCAATGAGTACGCAGTCTCACCCATTGGATGGACCGTCCAGATCGTGCATTTCGTGTTTCTGGCGTCACTCCTATCGGCGCTGGTGAGTGCCATTCAGGAAGCCTTGAAGGCTTCCATCGTGCGCCTGGAGCAGCGGACCGGTGAGCTTGCGGCCACCAACCGCTCCTTGCAGGAGGAAGTCGCCGCCCGTGGCAGAGTCGAGGATGAGCTACGTCAACGGGAAGCCCGGTACCGGATGCTTACCGATCGCTTGAGGGAGGTACTCCTGCAACTCGATCTGGACGGTCGGGTCGTATACGTGAGCCCATCCGTGGAACAGGTGATGGGCTACTCCCTCGCCGAAGCGACCCAGCTTACCGCCAAGGAGGTTCTCACTCCCGAGTCCTACCAGAAAGCCATGGACCAGCTGCGGCTCCTGCTCCAAGGGGAGCGGGACCCGCATGGAAACCCGCCTTTCCTGGAGCTCGAGCACGTGCGAAAGGACGGAACGACCTTCTGGGGTGAATGTGCGGCGGACCGTCTCTCGGACGAAACGGGGAAGCCCATCGGTGCAGTGGTGGTAATCCGCGATATCACCGAGCGACGCCGCGCTCAACGTGAGCAGGAGCGAATGACGGAGCGGATCCGCAAGGCAGAGAAGCTTCAGACCCTCGGTCGACTCGCCGGCGGGGTTGCCCACGACTTCAACAACCAGCTCGCTGGCATCCTCGGATGTGCCGAGTTGATCAAGGTGCAGTGCGCGGACAACGAACCCGTGTGCGAGGCGATCCAAGTGATCCTCCGCTGTGGGCAGCGCTCTCGAGAACTCACGACCAAGCTGTTGGCTTTGGCGCGCAGGGACCCAGAGCGGACGTTGGTCGTCGACATGCACGATATCATACGGGAGGTGGAAGCCATTGTCGGGCGTAGTGTCGGCAACCG
The DNA here is from genome assembly GCA_964424695.1 of uncultured Polyangiaceae bacterium. Lineage (GTDB taxonomy): Bacteria > Myxococcota_A > Polyangia > Polyangiales > Polyangiaceae > JAEWRL01. The sequence continues at coordinate 9,623 of CAYRKE010000115.1, read as the reverse complement.
AGTCGCAATCGGGCTCAGACTCGAAGCGCCTCGTGCGCGAGTGATGGGGGACCCAAGCCAGCTGCAGAATGCACTCCTGAATCTCGCCGTCAACGCTCGCGACGCAATGCCCGACGGGGGTACCCTCACCTTCTGCTCGAGCATCGTCCGTGGAACCGATGCTCAACACGCCGAGGCCGCGCAACTCGATGAAGACAAGGACTACCTTCTGATCGAGGTGAGAGACACCGGCGTTGGCATATCTGCCGAAGACCTCCCACACATCTTCGAGCCCTTTTTCACCACGAAGGAGCCCGGCCAAGGCACGGGCATCGGACTGCCTGCAGTACAAGGAACTGCGCTAGCCCACCAGGGTGCGATCCATGTTCGGAGCCAATTCGGCGAAGGCTCGACTTTCGGCCTCTATCTACCGCTGACCACCGAGCCCGAGCGGCCTGCGATAGAGAACCACTCGAAGTGGACGAGTGGCTCGGGTCGCATCCTCGTCGTCGATGACGAACCCAACATGCGCAGCGTGCTTCAGCTGTCGCTCGGCGATCTCGGGTACTCTGTGGACGTCTCGCGCGATGGCGCTGAGGCGGTTGGGCAGTTCACGGCGAACCCGACCTATGATCTTGTGCTCCTCGACATGGTGATGCCAGGAATGAATGGAAAGGCAGTATTCCACGCGCTCCGCGCCGTCGCGCCCGAAGCCAAGATCATCTTGATGTCGGGGTACAGCGAAGACGACGACACATGGAGCCTGCTCCAGGCCGGGGCACTGAAGCTGATCCCCAAACCCTTCATGCTTTCCGAACTGTCCGCAGAGGTCGCCAAGGCGCTCCGAACCGAAGACAGAGCCAACTAAATCAGCGAGCGCGATTCTCGAACGGTTTGGGCTGCCCCCATCGAGGTGAGGGCAGCCCAAACCTGTCGAGTCCCGAAGTCTGCTCGAACAAGATTCCCTCTCGAGCACCGATCAGTTCGCCTGCTGTCGAGAGCTCGGGGAGCCGCCTCGACCTCGCGTGCGGGGACCACTTCGCTCGACGAGGGCCGTATGCCGCTCGCTGGTCGGTGCTCCAGTGGCTTATCGGTCTCTGCCGCACTGGACTCGTCCACTTCGTGGACTCGTGGAGGTCGGTTCGCCTGTCGCACAACCGTTTCTCGCCCCAGCGCTTGGCCCATGCCCGTGAGCCGGGGTATCCTCTGGCGCAGACGTTCACTGTTCACGAGTTCAGATGTCCACAGCTCATGAACAACCTGTGGATAAGCCCTGACCCAAAGGCCGCCTCACCAACGCCCGGCGGTCCGGTGTGGGGCGAGCCAGGCGCGAGACAGAGACCCGAAGGATGCTCCTCGTGGGAGCGGCAGACCCACGTTCGTCCGCTGGCGCTGCGCCGGTGTTGCGGCGGCTCCTGCCGTTGCTGTTGTGCGGGGCGGCTGGCACAGGGACGGCGCGCCGTCGCTTCGCATGGTGGTGCTAAACAGGGACGGCGCGCCGTCGCTTCGCATGGTGGTGCTAAATCGAGCTGCGCGGCAACGAGACAGCCTCGTATCCCGCCCCGCTGGGCGAATGCCCAAGCCCCGCCAGACTGCGCTCGTAGTCTTGGAACGTGCCTCCGGCAAGGACTGCGTCGTAGACAGCCCTTCCTTCAGCGCCCCCACCCTGGGCAAGAACGTGTTCTATCCAAGCCCATCGCGCACTTGTGGCTCGGATGTCGACCCGGCCCCGCACGCCTCGGCGCAGTCGCTTGATTCTGGACTGAACCCGAGCGACCCCGGCAAAAGGCATTCCGTCAAGCGGGGTCCTCCGCTTGGCGCAGAAGGGGGAGATGCCCACTGCGACGGGAACGATGCGAGACAACTCCACGACGAGCCGAACGCATTCGTCGATGTCTTCGTCGGTTTCCCCAGGCAAACCGATCATGAGATAGAGCTTGAGGCGCGTCATTCGGTGGCGCCGCGCCAGGCTCGCCGCTCGCTCATAGTGCTCGACTCGCCCGCGACGGTCGATCCCGTCTCGAAGCCGCTGGCTAGCTCCATCCAGTGCCGTGGTCAGCGTACGGTAACCACCGAACCTGAGTGCCTCGACGAATGGTTCGTTGAGCCTGTCGGGACGAAGGCTGGATAGCCCTACTTCGCGCCCGCTTTCCGCCAAGCTGCGCACGATTTCCACGATCTGCGGATGATCGCTGACGGCAGCTCCAACGAGGCCGACGCGACGCATCTCCGGAGGGATGGCGTCGAGCACTCTCTCCTTCGGTACGATGCGCATCCCGCCATTGGTCGTCCGCCGCATCACGCAATAACCACAACCGCGCGAACACCCCCGTTCGGCTTCCACCAGAAACATCCCGGAGAGCTCGGTATTGGGTGTTACGATGCGGCTCCGAGCGGGGAGCAGCGAATCATCAGCGGTGGCAAGAGAAGGCAGCACCTCGCCGTGCAGCGCCGGTACCCAGACCCCGGGGATGCGCGCAATGGCAGAGAGCGCCGCATCTTTCGACGACGATTGATGGGCCTGATCGAGCACCGGACCGATCACTTGTTCTCCCTCTCCCATGATGACAGCGTCGACGAAGGGTCCAAGGGGCGCCGGGTTGGAAAACGTGAGGGGACCACCTGCAAGGATCAGAGGAGCGCGCTCCGAACGATGCTCCCGCAGCGCGCCAAGCCCGGCACTCTGCAGCATCCGAACCAGACCCGCAAGCTCGAGCTCATACGCGACGCTAAACGCCACGACCGGAAAATCGCCGAGCTCGCGCAGCGATTCGTAGCTCACCGGCTTCTGCACGTTGCCTGACTCCTCGGCATCGTCTTGCAGAAACGCGCGCTCGCACGCGACTCCAGGAAGCGCATGGATCGCACCGTAAATGGCCTGTAGTCCGAGCGAGCTCATGCCAACCCGGTAAGGCGACGGATAGGCGAGGCAGACAGTATACGGCGCCTCCTTGGGCGAACGGCCCCACTCCGCTGCGAGCCGCGCTTGCACCTGCTGCCGAAATGCTTCTGTGACCACGAACCGCGCAGTATACCGATCGCGCCGCGGGCTGCTTGTGCTCACGCCGCTCCGCGCTCGGTGCGCCCCTGCGCGGAGCAAACCCGCGGGTCGGCCCGCCCGGAGAACCGCAAACCAACCGAGAGATACCCAACACGGACGCTCGAATCTACCCAGTATGCGTTCACGGCCCCAGAAAGCCCCGGCCATAGGCCGCCTTGCGCGCAACGCGCAGCGAGCACGGAGCGGAGCGTACGCGGGCAGGTAAGCACCAGAGCGCAGACGCGACTCCCCGCAAACGTGGCGTCCGTGGGCGTTTTCCACACTGTCTCGCATCGCCAACGCGCTCTTCTGGTGGGAGTGGCGGTTGACTGAATGCGCTTCTCATGGCCCGGCAACGTGGGCCAACTCGAACCCAATAGCTCCCGATCGAGGTTGCCGCGCCGCGAGACGAGGCGAGGACGGCCTCGAGGAGCGCCCGAATCGTACCAGAGAACGCGAGAACGCGAGCACGCACCGCAACGGCCAACAATGCACCCGCACATGCTGCAGCCTCTAGCTGGACGTGTTTGGATCGCCTGGCGAGAGTGACGCTTAACTGAGCGGGGTGTTTTCGCTAGCGGAGACCGCGGAGAGGACGCGACCATTTTCGAGCGGCTTGGCCTGGTTTTCCCGACTGACTGAAATCGCAGGAACTGACTGGCCAGGCTGTGGCTCCACTCGGATCGAGTGCGTCATGTTATCGACACTTCGTGTTCGCTCAGACCACATCCGCGTGAAGACCGCCCGTTTCTCGAGTCTGCGGTTGTCACAGACAGACCTTGGCAAGGCAGCAACGTAGACAGCGCAGACTGGTTCTGGTAACTCATCTGTGCTTGGCGCTCGAGTCTTCCGGAACTCGTCGTCAAACGGGAAAGACTTCCGCACTTCGGGTCCGGATCGAGCCGCAGGCCCGAGGCGAGGAGGATCCTCGCCTAACTCCGAACTGGGGCATGCCAGCCACACTGGACGGTCGGGGCTGACGCGTTATACCGCGAAGGAGAACGAACAATGAGAGAAGCCGCTCACCACACACCCACACGCCTTCAGTTTCTACCTGACTGGCGCACCGAACAGCACGGAGAGATCACTCCGGGTGGGAAGCTCGTCGTTGAGTACGATTCCGGACGGCTTCCAAGGATTCGCCCACCGCAGCGCGGATCTGATACGTGCAATGTCGAAGCCTACATTCGTTTTCACCCATCGGATGAGCTGTACAAGGAGTCACTGGTCGAGGAGGCCAAGTCCAGCGCTGTGGGACGTAGCACCGCCCATTCCCTGAGGCCGCTCGAGGTCACGGTGCCGAAGGATGCAACTCAGGTGGAGCTGTGGTTTCGCACCTTCGACGATGTCGGCGCGGCCCCGGAGGCGTGGGACAGCCAGTTCGGCCAGAATTACTGGTTCAATGTTTCGAGCAGGCAGACCACTGGGTCGCAGCGCGAGCACGAGGCTGCTCCGCAACCCAGGCACGAGGCTGCTCCGCAACCCAAGCACGAGGCTGCTCCGCAACCCAGGCACGAGGCTGCTCCGCAACCCAGGCACGAGGCTGCTCCGCAACCCAGGCACGAGGCTGCTCCGCAACCCAAGTACGAGGCTGCTCCGCAACCCAAGTACGAGGCTGCTCCGCAACCCAAGCACGAGGCTGCTCCGCAACCCAAGCACGAGGCTGCTCCGCAACCCAAGTACGAG
>CAYRKE010000115.1:0-4818 GCA_964424695.1 uncultured Polyangiaceae bacterium | reverse complement strand
GCACGAGGCTGCTCCGCAACCCAAGCACGAGGCTGCTCCGCAACCCAAGTACGAGGCTGTGGCCGAACCCAAGCAGTCAAACCCTGACAGCCATCCTGCGGGGAATCAGCAGAACCAGGCAAATTCCGCCAAACGCAAGCGACCGAGGTGAAGCAAGGTGAGCGCCGCTGGGAAGGCGGTGCCGATCCGCAACAAGATACCCGTTGAAATGCGGAGAGGGGTGATTGCAGAATCGCTCGTGCAGCGCTTCTGGGTCCGGCGTCTCGGTCAGGTGCCTGTTTTCGTGGGCCAATTCGGGTGAGCAAAGCCCTGGGTCGGTGCCCCAGTACGCCTGTAGTGCCTGCTGGGGCGCGGCGACCTATACTGCGCCCGATGCCGAAGATTGACCACGTGGCCAATGACAGCGCAACCTACGATTGGAATGCGGGCTCGCTACAGAGCCCGCTGGGTCGGGTTCCGCTGGTTTTCGACGATACGCTGCGGGACGGGCTTCAGAACCCGTCTGTGGTCGATCCTGGGGTACCGGCCAAGTGCGAGTTGCTGTCACTGATGGCGAGAGCCGGGGTTGGGTTTGCCGGGATCGGTATGCCAAGTGCGTCGCCGCGCCACTTCGAGGAGTGCCTTGAGCTTTGTCGGTACCTCCAGCGGGCGGGAATGCCGCTCGTCCCGGTCTGCGCCGCCCGAACCCTAGACAAAGATGTCGCTCTGGCGCTGCGGCTTTGTGAGGAGGCGGGTTGCCGCATCGAGCTGCACGTGTTTCTCGGGGTGAGCAGGATCCGCAGCATCGTGGAGTCGTGGCCCCTGGAGCTGCTGCTGGAGCGCACCGTTAACGCGGTTCGCAATGCGGTTCGCGCGGGTGTTGGCGTCGCGTTCGTCGCGGAGGATGCAACCCGCGCCGACCCCAGAACCCTCCAGGAACTCTTCCGTGCGGCCATTGGGGAAGGGGCAGAACGGCTCTGCCTCTGCGACACGGTGGGCGCGGCGACACCGGCTGGCGCTCGCCGCATCGTCGAACATGCACGAGGCGTGATATCGAGCACTGGTGCGGAGGTCGGCCTCGACTGGCATGGACACAACGATCGGGGGCTTGCCCTCGCGAACACCCTGGAAGCCTGGCGAGCCGGCGCAGATCGACTCCATGGCACCGTTCTCGGTATCGGTGAGCGGGTCGGCAACACCCCGATGGAGCTCTTGCTGCTGAATCTGCATCTCGGCGGGGTTGCCAGGCTGCCCGAGCCGTCGACGCTCGTCGATTATGCCCAGCGCGCTGCGACTGCGCTGGGCTGGCCCGTGCCGCACAACTACCCACTCCTTGGAAAGGATGCTTTTCGCACCGCGACGGGCGTGCATGCCGCTGCCATCAAGAAGGCAGAGGCTCACCGAGATCCGAGGCTCGTCGAATGCGTGTACAGCACCATCGTACCGAGCGAGTTCGGCAGGTCCCAGGAGGTGTGCATCGGCCACGTCTCGGGCACCTCGAATGTGGTGTGGTGGCTCGAGCACAACGGGTACCGCGCCGAGCGTCCCCTCGTGGACCGTATCCTGATCGCGGCCAAGGCGACCCGAGGGGTCCTCAGCGACGAAGAGCTCCACCGGCTCGCGCGCCAGCAGGCGTCGCTCACCTAGAGTCCACCGCCGGGTTGTCCGGGAATCTCTCGGGAGACCTGGACGGGGCGCCGCAGGCAGACGAAGCTTGGCGCGTGGCAGCTGTCCGGCGCTCGAAACCCTTGCAGAAACCTCGTCCTGGCAAGATGACGGGGGCCGCTGGCCCCGGCAGCGGAAGGCCGGCCCGACCTGAAGAAGGGCCAAGGCGACGTGGACCAGCCCGATCGGTGGGCACTCCCAGGGTCCGCGAAGCCAACGCCACCGGACACGAAGTCGCGACGGAAAGGCGACCCAACGTACGGCGTGCCCTGTCGCATGTGGGGGGAAAGGCCGTGGTGCACGCGCCCTCCCCCGAGCTCGAGGCAGCGCTGAGGCGGGCACTCAACGTCTCGAGCGACGAACGCGCCACGATGGTGCACGTCCACGGGTTCCACAGCTACCCCGCGCGCCTGCACCCCGGCACGGCACGAGGTGCCATCGAGGGCTGGTCAGCACCCGGACAGAGCGTTCTCGATCCGTTCTGTGGAAGTGGCACCGTGTTGGTCGAGGCGCGCCTCCTTGGGCGCCAGGCCATTGGAAACGATGCCAATCCGCTGGCCGTGGAGCTTGCCTGGCTCAAGGCTCGTGGCAGCTCACCGCGAGAACGTCAGGCGCTGCTGGGCGTCGTCGGGGTGGTCGTCGAGGACGCAAGCGAGCGACGCAGGAAGCGCTCCGGCGCGTCGCGGCGCTACCCCGAGGCGGACGTCGAGCTCTTCGATCCCCACGTCCTACTCGAACTGGACAGTATTCGCGTCGGGATCGAATCCGTGGAGAACAAGTACCTTCAGCGAGCGCTCCGCCTAGTTCTGTCCGCAACCCTCACCAAGGTCAGTCGGCGCACCAGTGATTCGCTCCATCATACCCACACCAAACGGATCGCAGCTGGGTTCGCCAGCCGTTTTTTCGCCGAGAAGACCCGCGAGCTCGTGGAGCGGCTCGCGGCCTTCGACTCCCGCGTCCCACCCCAAACCCCCCCGGTCAAACTCCACGTTGGCGACGCCAGGAGGCTGCACGGCATCGCCCCCAAGAGCATCGATCTGGTCGTCTCTTCGCCCCCCTATCCGGGCGTGTATGACTACTTTGACCACCACGAGATGCGCCTGCGCTGGCTCGGACTACCCGAGCAGGGCTTGATGGATCAAGAGATGGGTTCCCGACGCCAGCTCTCGCGTCTGGACGCAGACGCGGCTCTGGCGATTTGGCGTCGCGATTTCAGCCAGGTACACACTGAGCTTGCCCGTGTACTGCATCCCCAAGGCCACGTCGTCTGGGTGATCGCCGACAGTGTCGTGGGACGGCGTGCCCTTCGGGCGGACGAGCTTACGCGGGAGATCGCCGAAAGCCATGGGTTCGAGGTGGAAGCAATGGCGTCGCAGCCGCGCCCGTACTTTCATCGACACACCGCAACGGCCTTCGCGCAGCAACCACGGCAGGAACACCTCATCGTCCTGAAGCGCCGCATCCAGCAGCCGACGCGACGGGTGGTAAGACCCAAGACGTCCTGACACCTCCACCTCAGGAGCGAGTGTTGTCGATCAGGATGACCCCCGGAGTGGCGGACTGGCTGGTGCCAGCCGTATGGAATTGGACCCCCAGCTCGACCACCTGGTCCGGCTCGCAGAGCCCATTCACCCCTGACCACCACAGAGAACCGGCCTCGCGGCTCTGACCCGAGCTGACCAGCTCGTTTCAGCAGCGGGAGTGGTGATCCAGCCCCCTATCGGAACGAACAGAGCAGCAGTGCGCGTGAGAGGGTCATCATAGCCGCCACAGACTCGGGCCCATGCCAGCAACCTGCCCCCGGCCAGCTCCCCTGCGTACACGCACGTACGGCGAAGAATCGGCGCGCGCGTCCGCCGCTTCCTGGCAAGCGGATGCAGTGGCAAACTGCTTGGCGTAGCCACTGAGCAGCACCCCGGTCGGGTCGTCACTCCAGAAGCCGTAGTGATCGTAGTCGGGATAGCGCGGCTGGCCGTCGTCCTTGCCGCCCAGCATCCAGACGAGCGAGCCGTTGCCACCCTGCTGAAGCATGATGTCGTTCCAACGCTCGTAGGCCGCCTTCCGCTCGGCCCAACCCTGGACCATGCGCCCCAAGGTGCCCTTACTGCGCATGACCTTGACACCGTACTCCTCGAGAATCGTGGGCTTGCCGAGCTCCCGGGCAACCTTGAGGTGATCGACGATCCATTGGTCCCCCCAGTCGAGCTTGGCGCCCCAGTCCTCTGGATACAGATGGAAGGTGCCAAAATCGATGGTGGACAGTGCGGTGAGGGACTTGTGGTCCACACCGTCGTTGGCCTGGTACGCCCAATGGCTGCCGCCGCCATCGAGGAAACCCTCATCGCCAACGGACACCATGTGGTTGGTGTCGAGCGACTTGATGAACGTGCTCATCTCGTCTGCCCAGTCGGTGATTGTCGTCTTGTCCCATCCCTGCTTCATGTCTCTGCCAGCTGCCCCGATGCACCGAGGCTCGTTGGCCAGCTCCCAAGCGAAGATCGTGGGATCATCGCGATACACGCGCCCATTGACGGTGTTTTTACGGTGGATCAGATGACTGACCCAGTTCTTGTAGGTCTCTCTGATTTCCGGGTCGGTGAAGAACTCATGGTGGTACTTGCGCTTGTGCCACTCCACGTACTGGTCGATTCCACCGAATGCAGACCAGTTGTTGACCAAGACCAAGATCAGCTTGACGTTGTGCCGGGCGGCACTGTCGAGCGCGTAGTCGAGATTGGGAAGGCCCGTCTCGGTCTCGTTGTAGGCAACCTGCTGCTTCGCACTGTCCCAATACTGCAAGTAGACGCCCTGTTTTGGCCCGGGACCGTCCACGTGCGGAACCGACCCGTCGAATGAACCGACGTCGAGCATCGACCAGATCCGCATGACCCTGAAATCGATCCTCTCCGCGTTGGCAAAAAGGTCGTCAACCACGTTCCTCGGCTTGTAGACGGGATAGTAGTTGTTGCTCCCGTGAAAACAGAAGGGCTTTCCCTCGAGCTCGAATCCCGCGGGTAGGTTGACTGCGACATCCGGAGTCGATTGCGCGTGGCGATCCGGCGTTCTCAGACAGCCAGCCGTCAACATGGCAGGCGCCAAGAGCGCCACTGCGGGATGCCGCGAAGACCTGGCAAGAAGATTCCCCAACATGACAACTCGGGTAGCTAGCTAGAG
>CAYRKE010000114.1:24278-24748 GCA_964424695.1 uncultured Polyangiaceae bacterium | reverse complement strand
TGCTCACATTGGCACCACTGTGAGTCAATGTCTACTGGAAACTTCTGCTACGACTAAAACCAATGGAGTGTCGCCGTGCTACGCGCTCGGCACAGAACGTGGGGTCCTGACCCCCGAAGCAGCAGAGCGCAGAGGCCCGCCGAGCGGACGACGGCCTTGGAACGTCCCCTCCCCGTGTTCGCCGTGACCGCCGCTGTCAGCGTCGACGATCGGTCTTGCGGGATACTCCGGGCCTTGGGCTCCGTTCCCGGCGCGGAGTGGAAGTACTGCCGCCGAAGCGAGACGGGGCGGAACGCGTGCCCTCCGCCGAGATGCTCCGCGGCCCGGGAGATACCGCGCGCCGCGACGTGGCGCGGGTTTGCCTGCTGGCCCCCCCGTCACGCGTCTTAGAGCCCTTCACGGCAGAATCCGCACTTCGGGCGTTAGACCTCGACCGCGTGGCTCGCTCGGCAATGCGGGGTTCGCGCTCG
>CAYRKE010000114.1:0-24178 GCA_964424695.1 uncultured Polyangiaceae bacterium | reverse complement strand
GCGCCACCCTCCCCTCGCTCCACGCGACGGCGCACGCGCTCGGCGCCACCCTCCCCTCGCTCCACGCGACGGCGCACGCGCTCGGCGCCACCCTCCCTTCGCTCCACGCGATGTGGCTCGCGTGGACTGTCCGCGTCCCCTCGAGGCGAACGCCTCCCAAAAGCGTCCCCCCGCGCACCCGAATCCTCCAAGCCACGCCGCCGAGCGGGTCGCTCGCGTTCAGGACTCCGAGCGCTCGCCCGAGACCCTGGACGGCTGCGGTCCTCGTCCTGCGTGGCCACGGTGCGCCCCGGACTTCGCCGGTTGGGGCTCCGCTCCACAAGCCTGCCCTCGGTTCCGCGCTCCTGGGGTCTGACTCGACGCGGTACCCCGTAGCTCCGTTGCAGGGACTTCAGCTCGTCCACCGTAAGGTAGCGCCACTCGCCTGGTCGAAGCCCCTCGTGGGTGATCTCGGCGTACGCGACGCGGGCCAGTCGAAGCACCTGGGAGCCAGTGGATTCACCAAGCCGTCGCACTTGACGATTGCGCCCCTCGTGAATCGTGATCTCGAGCCACGTCTTGTCCCCTTCCCACCGCAGCCGCCGCACGCTCGCAGGCTGTGTTGCACGTCCGTCGATGACAATGCTCTGGCGCCAGCCGTCGAGAGCCGCGTCTTCGACCCGCCCGGCCACCTTGACGACGTAGGTCTTGGGCACCTTGCGGCGCGGATGCATGAGCGCTGCCGCAAAGTCGCCGTCATTCGTCATCAAGAGGACGCCGCTCGTGCCGAAATCCAACCTCCCAACCGGAACGAGGCGCCCCGCCCCCTGGACGAGCTGCGCAACCGTTGGGCGCCCCTCCGGATCATGCAGCGTGGTGACGTAACCGCGAGGCTTGTGCAGCAGGACGTAGGCCAGCGGCTCCGCCATCAAACGCCGCCCGTCGAGCTCGACGCTCTGCGACCGCAAATCGGCCTTGGCACCGAGCTCGGTGACGACTTTTCCGTCAACCTTGACTCGACCGCGTACGATGAGCTGCTCCGCTGCCCGGCGCGACGCGACCCCAGCTCGAGCGAGTAGTTTCTGGAGACGTTCGACAGCCATGGCGCGGAGCTAGCACGCACCCGCGAGAACGCCCACCTCGTTGCAGCGCAAACCGTCCGGCCAACCACTGTGCCCCCTGAGACATCCTGGAATGGTCTTCCGTCCCGCAGTCGGTGTGCATTCGCGTCTGCAGAATGCCTGGTGCACAAGCCGCTTCGCTTGTCGGCCTACCTGCTCGTCTTCTGGTCAACTCCCGTGCCTTCGTTCGCCCGGGCACCCTTGCTTTCGCGCTTGGACGTCGTGGTGGTCGCCGCGGGCCGCGCCCCCCCCTCGTCGCGTGACGGCCCCTCCCTGTTCGCGCCTGGTGCGGCCGGGACCGCGGGAGCCGCGGCCTCGTGGTTCTCCTTGGCCTCGGCCTCCCGCGCCAAGATCTCGTCGCGACTCCAGCGATCCACTAGCCCGTCGTGGTCGAGGTCCTCACCCACCCGCTGCAGACGCCCATCGTCGTAGATCTCCCACACATCCGCTTTGCCATCGAAGTTCGTGTCCCGCTGGGCTCTCCGCAGGCGACCACTCAGGTAGAACCGAACCTCGTCTGGCCGCCCATCGCCGTTCGTATCCTCTTCTGCCTTTCCAGGCCTGCCATCCTGGAAGGTCATCCATAGGTCCATGCGGCCATCGAAGTCGGTGTCCGCCGCCTCCATGGCGGGCTCCCCAGTGTCCTCATAGATCCGCACCACGTCCTTGATGCCGTCGAAGTTCGTGTCCACCTCGCGACAGATGAGAACGCGGCGCTGCTCCTCGCCTTCACTGGCGACAGCGTACACGCGGCGGATGTTGGGCTGAACTGCTCCTGGTCCAGCGGTCTCGTGCGCCTCGCGATCGGCACGCCCCTCGTGCTCACATCGGGACTGGTCCGCCCCAAACTCGCGACCGGACTCGTCGCGCGCCACAGCATCCTGCGGGCTCGCGGCCTCCCCAGAGCTTCCCCAACCGCATCCCCCCAGCGCCAACACGACCCAAACGTGCAGCCCGCGCGAAGGGACCGCCCAGCGGAGGGGCAGCATGCTATTGGTCCTCACGGCGCGCCCGCCTTCGAACTGGAAGGCTGAATCGACTGGGTAGGCTCCGCCTTACTGTCAGTGACTTCCGCCTCGGCTGGCTCCTCGGTTGACTCCTGCTCGACGCCCGGCTGAACCTCGCTGGGTGATGCCCCTGGCCGTTCGAAAGTCCTCGATCCCAAATGGTCCGCGCCACGCCCACTGGCGAGTGCGTCGCCCGCCTTACAGAGGTCAATCGTGGAGTCTGGATTGGGCTTCCCGTCGGCATTGGTGTCCGACTGAATCACCGGACACTCCGGCTTCGGATAGCTCCACCATTGATCGATGATACCGTCACCGTTTGCGTCGCGCTCGGTTCGGACAAGCTTTCCGGCGCGATAGAAATGCCAGGTGTCGAGACGACCTCGCACCGTGATGGACTGATGCCGCTCGCTCGAACTGCCCGACGCATAGAGCTGTATCTCCTCGGGTAGGCCGTCGCGATCGAAATCGAACTCGCGCCTCACCACTCGGCCGGCGTTGTCCCGGTACACCCAGGAGTCGATCCCGCCGTCCAGATTGAGATCGTAGGCCTGGCACTGGCCGGAATCGGCCTGCCCCACGATCACGTCGGCTCTGCCGTTACCGTTGGCGTCGAGCAGCTTCGCGCCCGACCCATCGATGTCGCAGGCGGCGTGCGTGACCTGGGTATCGCGCCGTGGCAGTGCTGCGGCTCCTTCGTTCTGATTGGATAGCGTGGACACCCCACAGCCCCAGAGCGTCGACACTCCCACGAGACCGGGGAGCATCCTGCACCAGCGCGTCAGTCCGCATGCACGACTGCGTCGCGCCGCATGGCCAAGCATCTTCATCCGTTCAGAACCTCAAGCCTTCGCTCACCACGCACCGGCTCGCAATCCCCACTCGACACGCCCGCCATCGTAGACAAGGCACCTACCCGTGACAAGCCACGCCCAACCCGGCGGGCCAATTCCCGCGGGCATGTCGATCACGCGCCTCGCTCAGGCGCTCGCTCCCCCGCCTGGACGCGAGACCGACCCCTTGGCGGATCCCCGTGTGCGCGGACGACGCCCCAGGTCACCGGGCCGCCGAAACCCTATCTGGGCCGGTTTCCGTGTCGCCGAAACCTCCCAAGACGCCACAAGCAACTGTAATCACTCAATTTTGAAACAGCTCCCTCCCCCTGCCCGCATTGACAACACACGTATGGGAATCTAATGTAACGGCTGGCAACTCGCTCGGAGCCTGATTCGATGTCCCGCAAGAAGATCTCGACGACTGTGTACATCACCTCCGAGCAAAACGATCGTCTTCACCTTCTCCATGACCGGACCAAGGTTCCCGTTGCCGTCTACATTCGGGAGGGCATCGACCTGGTCCTCAAGCGTTACGAGCATGAGCTACCTGGACAGATGAGCCTGGTGGAGACGCAGGCGAAGCCCGCGAAGCAGGTCGACGCGGGTTCCGGCAAGGCGACACCCTGATCGTGAGTGGAGCGGCCATGCACGGCCCGCCCCGCATGTTCCCAGAAGGCGGGCGACGCCGACTAGCGGCACTCCGAACAAGCACTGTGCGCGTCCCGCGGGAAGGGTAGTCGGCTCGGGGGATGTTCCGTCCTTGGTACCACTCGGAGGAGCCCTATCCACGAGTGAGTGGTCAGGTCGATTGCTGCGCGCTAGATCCGCCGCCGCGTTCACCCCTCCCACGGGGTCCTCTCTCCCATCATGCCCATCGATCCCTCGCGAATCCGCAACTTCTCGATCATTGCCCACGTCGATCACGGCAAGAGTACACTAGCCGACCGAATTCTGGAGGCGACCGGCGCTCTGTCCGAGCGCGAGCGCGTCGACCAGTTCCTCGACAAACTGGATCTTGAACGTGAGCGAGGCATCACCATCAAGGCGCAGTCGGTAAGGCTCCGTTACAGGCAGCCCAATGGCGAAGAGTACCAGCTCCAACTCATCGACACTCCAGGACACGTCGACTTCAGCTATGAGGTGAGCAGCAGCCTGCGTGCCAGCGAAGGTGCGCTGCTCATCGTCGATGCCACTCAAGGGGTCGAAGCTCAGACCGTCGCCAACGTCTACCTGGCAATCGAAAACGACCTGGCGCTGATCCCAGTGCTGAACAAGGTCGACCTGCCGTCCGCCGACGTCGACGCTGCGGCAAAGATGGTCGAAGAAGTGGTGGGACTCGATTGCAGCGGGGCCCTCATGACCAGCGGGAAGACTGGGGTGGGGGTGCCCGAGCTCCTCGACGCAATCGTCGAAAGGATCCCGCCGCCGACGGGAGATGCCAATACCCCGCTTCGCGCCCTCGTCTTCGATAGTTGGTACGACAGTTATCGTGGCGCCGTCGTGAACGTTCGGGTGTTCGATGGCACCCTGAGGAAGGGCGATCAGATTGTCTTCATGGCCACCGGTCGCAAGTTCGAGGTGACTGCGTTGGGCTGCTTCAATCCCCACTCTACCGAGCTGACCGAGCTCGGTCCGGGCGAGGTAGGCTTCGTGGCCGCCAGCATCAAGTCGACCGAAGACACCAGGATCGGAGACACCATCACCCTGGCGTCCCGTCCCGCATCCGAGCCACTCCCGGGGTTCCGCGAAGTAAAGCCGATGGTGTACGCTGGCGTCTACCCGACCGACACCAAGGCCTACGAAGACTTGCGGGATGCCTTGAGCAAGCTTCACCTGAACGATGCGTCGTTCCTGTTCGAACCAGACACTTCCGAGGCCTTGGGGTTCGGTTTCCGCTGCGGCTTCCTGGGTATGCTCCACATGGAGATCATCCAGGAGCGGCTTGAACGTGAGTACAACCTCGATCTCATCACGACGGCGCCCAGTGTGGTCTATCATGCCAAGACCCGGGACGGCCAGGAGGTCGTCGTACACAATCCGTCGAAGATGCCGCCAATCGGTGACCTCGAGGTCATCGAAGAGCCCATCATGAAGGTCAACGTCCACCTGCCGGTGGAGTTCGTGGGTCCGGTCGTGGCCCTGTGTGAGGAACGTCGAGGGATTCAGCAGGCGCTACACTACGCCACGCCGGAGCGCGTCGTGCTCACCTACGAGCTGCCTCTGGCCGAGGTGATCCTCGACTTCCATGATCGACTCAAGAGCGTCTCGCGCGGATACGCTAGCCTAGACTATGAACTCATCGGCTACCGAGCCGATGACCTGATCAAGCTCGACATGCTCGTGAACGGTGAGCCCCTCGACGCACTCAGCGTCATCGTCCACCGCGAGACTGCCTACTTCCGCGGCCGCGCACTCGCCAAGAAACTCAAGGAGCTCATCCCGCGCCAGCAATACGAGATCGCCATCCAGGCTGCGATCGGCAACAAGGTCATCAGCCGTGAGACAGTGCGGGCACTCCGCAAAGACGTGACCGCGAAGTGCTATGGCGGCGACATCACCCGCAAGCGCAAGCTCCTCGAGAAGCAGAAGGAGGGCAAGAAGCGGATGAAGTCCGTCGGCAACGTCGAGGTACCGCAGGAAGCTTTTCTCGCCATCCTGCGACTCGACCCCGAATGAGCTCGCCGAAGGCGCCGGCGAGCTGCCGGCATCCTTTGCCCAAGGCCCCACTTCGTATTCCCGCCGCGCGGACGCTCCCACAAGCAGGACATCCGGTTACCTCCCCCGACTTGTCGGCACGCCGCGCGATCCACATCGCGCCTTCGGGTCCACAGTGGGGGATCCCGCTCGGATATTTCCCGAGCATGAGGTACTGGGGAGTCGCGCCACTGGCCCGATGCCCATGCACCAACCTTCGCAGAGCTCGGATCCTCCACGCGCCTCGCGGGCGACACGGCGTGCCCATCGGGTGTTCTGGCGGCGTGAACACACGCAATGGGAGGCCTTGCCCGCGCTCCAAGGGTGCCGAATCCACAGCCCCCCTCCCCATCTGCGACGCTTCGGTCGCCAGCCCTGCCGACAAAGAGGTTGCGGTTGGCTGGTGAATCGCTATTCGGAGGCTTGATGTCCAATACCCAAAGGCCTGCCCCGATCCGACACCCCGGGATCAAGGCCGCGACTCTCGATCGCTTGAACGCCGCAGCGACGGCCTACGGTCGTGTCCGCCACCTGGAAAGCATACCGTTCGGACCGAGCCTGGTCATCGAGCACTTCCAGCTCGAAAACTCCCTGACGATTCTGTTGTGCGAGGACCACTCGGCACCGGTCGTGGCGTACCACACTTGGTATCACGTTGGCTCTCGACACGAACGAGAGGGGAAGACGGGACTCGCTCACCTCTTCGAGCATCTGATGTTCAACGAGACCCAGTCGCTCCCTGCGGGGGCGTTCGACCGTATGCTGGAGGAGGCAGGCGCAGAGAACAACGCGGCGACCTGGCTGGACTTCACCCAGTACACGATTGCCATCCCCAGGAGCCAGCTCGACCTGGTCGTTCGTCTCGAGGCCGAGCGGATGAGTAACCTGCTCGTCCGCGCCCCCCAGCTCGCCAGCGAGAAGGAAGTCGTCGCCAACGAACGCCGCTACCGCGTCGAGGATGACGTCGAGGGGAGCGTCAACGAACTCCTGTGGGCGACCGCGTTCACGAAGCACCCGTATCGGTGGCCGACCATCGGGTGGATGAAGGACATCGAGGGTTTCGAGTTGGAGGACTGCGAGGCCTTCTATAAGACATACTACATGCCAAACAACGCCACCATCGTCGTGGTGGGCGACGTGACTGCGGCGCAGCTTCTGCCTCGCATCGTCAAGGCGTACGGCGCGCTTCCACCTGCGGAGCTACCCATCGAGGACAGCTGGCCCGAGCCGCCACAAACCGCGGAGCGGCGCCTCGAAGTGAGCAAGGTGACTCCGACCGAAAGGTTGTTCCTCGGCTATCGAGGCCCGGCTCTCGGTGACGCGGACCACGCTGCCGCGGCGCTGCTCACCGAAGTCCTCTCCGGCGGGCGAGCGAGCCGACTGCAGCGGCGGCTCGTTCACGATGGAGAGCTCGCCGCCGATGTCCGAGCTTCGGTTGGACCGTTCAGGGACCCGGGGCTCGTCGAGGTCAGCGCAGTGGCGCGGGAGGGACACACTGCCGCGGAGCTCCTGGCGGTCATCGATGAGGAGCTTGAGCTCGTGAGGACGAAGAGCATACCGCTCGATGAGCTGAAGCGGGCGCAGGCGCGCGCCGAGCTCGGTCTGCTTTCTGGCCTCTCCACGGCGGACGGGAAGGCCTCAACCATTGGATTCTACGCCTGTGTCCTCGGTCGACCGAACGCTGCCTTCGAGCGACTCGAGGTCCTTCGCAGTCTTGGCCCCGGAGACTTATTGCGGGCGGCACGCCGCTACTTCGATCCCGCGCAGCGGACGACGATCCTCGTTACACCGTCCACCTCCAACGGAGGCACGCCCTCATGAAGCACTCGAGTCCCCTGTCTCGCGTTCGACGGTCGACGGCCCCTGGTGGGGTTCCACTCATTGTCGAATCCAGTCCCGATCTGCCTCTCGTCCACTTCATGATTGGACTTCGGGCGGGCGCAAGCCTGGATCCGATGGGTCGTGAAGGTCTCACACGCTTCACGGCTCGTCTCATGCGCCGCACTGCCGGCGGTCTTCCGTGCGCAACGGTCGACCAAGTCATCGAGGGGCTGGGGGGTTCCGTCGGTGTCGATGTCGGAACGACCTCGGTGCTGCTGCACGGAAGCGTGATTTCCCGATCCTATGAGGAGTTCGCCGCGCTGCTGCTGGATGTGATCGCCCGGCCAGGCTACCTCCCGGAGGAGCTGGAACGTCTTCGGCGCGAGACCTTGAGTGAGCTCGTGCAGGCCCGAGACGATGACCGATATCTCGCCCGCCGGGCATTCAAGCGTCGAGTGTTCGGGCACCACGAGCTCGGACGAAGCGTGAGCGGCACCCTGGCATCGGTCGCCGAATTCGATGAGCAACAGGTACGAGGGCTTGCAGCACGCCTGCTGCGCCGCAACCTGGCCTTCGTGGCCCTCTCTGGCGATGTCTCGGCAGCCCAGGCCGAGT
Organism: uncultured Polyangiaceae bacterium; assembly: GCA_964424695.1. Lineage (GTDB taxonomy): Bacteria > Myxococcota_A > Polyangia > Polyangiales > Polyangiaceae > JAEWRL01. Next base: position 16,108 of record CAYRKE010000114.1, on the reverse strand, counting down.
CCTTCGCCCAACGGATTGGCGAGTCGCTCGCGGACTCCCCCGCCGAGGAGCTACCCCGCATCGAGGAGCCCACCGTGCCCGGTGGGAGGCGACTCGTTTTCGTCGACAAGCCCGAGCGCACACAGACCCAGATCTTCATCGGAGGCCTCGGCACCCATCCGCTCGACGGTGATCACGCGCCGCTGTACGTGGCCAATACCGTCTTCGGTGGCACCTTCACGTCGCGACTCACGGAGGAGGTGCGAGGCAAGCGCGGCTGGTCCTACGGCGCCTATTCCAGTCTCCCGTACGGCAAGACGCGTCAGTCCTTCAGCATGTGGACCTTCCCCAAGGCATCCGACGCGGCGGCCTGCATAGCCCTGGAGATCCAGCTCCTCGAACAGTGGTGCGACCGAGGCATCACCAAGAAAGAGCTAGCCTCAGCCAAGCGGTACCTCGTGCGCTCCCATGCGTTTGCCGTCGACACAGCGACCAAGCGCGTCGGGCTCGCTGTTGAACCCTTGCTCGTCGATCTGCCCGTGGGCTATCACGAAGAGTACATCGATCGCATCGAGGCGGTGACGCTCGATGACGCGAACCTCGCCATTCGCAGTCGAATCGATCCACAGAATCTGCTGTTCGCCTTGGTTGGCACGCATCAAGACATCGGGGCACAGGTGGCCGATGCGATCCCGAGACTGCTCTCGACGGAGGTCGTTCCGTTCGACGCCGATGAGTGACATCGTTCGACGCACTCCGGTGAGCACGCACGGCCCCTGAACCCCCAACCCAGCACGTTCCCCTCAAGCCAGGCGCAGCAAGCGGATACACTATCCGAGTTTGCAGAATCGACCGAAATCCTGCAGCAGCGCCCGAGCATCCTCGCGGGCCGCGGCCTCGGTGGCGTCACTGGGCGAGGCCGCCGTCGAACGCCAGTTGCAGTAGGCCTTGAGCTTGGGCTCCGTTCCACTCGGGCGCACCCAGAGCTCTCCGCGATCGAACTCGAGCTTCACGAGTGCGGTCGCGGAGCGCCATGGAGCGGTGCCCCACCGGGCTGCGCGCCAGTCCTGAAGACCGAGGAGAGCGTGACCGCCCAGCGAGTGAGGCGGAGCACCAACGATCTCGTCAAGAAGGCCTGCAATGCGCGCTTGGCCGGCCGCACCGAGAAGCGTCCAACTACCAGCGGAACTCACCCACTGCCCGTGCTGCCGCTGCAGATCCCGCAATCGGTCGAGGAGCGTACGCCCGCGCCGGGCCTCGCACGCAGCCAAATCGGCAATGAGCACCGCTGAGCTGATGCCGTCCTTGTCACGAACGACACCACCAGGCGAGAAGCCGATGGCTTCTTCGAACGCCAGAACCGGTACGCACCCGTCCTGGTTCGAGAGCTCGAGCGCCGCCCGCCACAACCACTTGAACCCCGTGAGCGTCCGCTCCACCCGAGCACCGCGAACCCGCGCGACCGAGTCAATCATCGGCGTCGACACGAGCGTCGAGGTGACCAGCGCAGTCCCTTGGGGCGGCGCGGCCGTCAGCAGCTCATCGGCGAGAAGTACCCCGATGTCATTGCCGTGTAGATGGCGCCACACACCGTCGGCACCCCGCGCCGCCACGGCGAGCCGATCCGAGTCGGGGTCGTTTGCGAGGATCAAGGACGCCCCGCGACGTTCTGCAAGGTCGAGGGCACGGGCGAGCGCGCTCGGGTCCTCGGGATTGGGGTTGGTAAGCGTCGGAAAGTGGCCGTCCGGCGACTGCTGTTCGGCAACGACTTCGAGGCCGTGGTGGCCGGCACGATGAAGCGCACGCACCGTGTACTCGCCTCCAACCCCGTGGAGTGCGGTATAGACGATGCCGACCGACACGCCCGAATCCCTCCGCGTTCGAAGCGTTTCCACCTCGTCCAGATAGGATTCGAAGAACTCGTCGGCTCTGAGGACGCGCCAGGGAGCTTCTTCCCCGCACGTGCCGCGACTCCGCGCGACGGGAATGTCGCGGGCTGGCCCAACGGAGTCGAAAGAGGCAGAGAGCGCAGACTCCCATTCACCGGTAATCGGCGCGGAGTCCGGTCCGTACACCTTGAATCCGTTATACTCGGATGGATTGTGGCTCGCGGTGATGATGATGGACGCCGTGGCCCCGTAGCGGCGAGCCGCGTAAACGACCAGCGGAGTTGGTACGGCGGCCGCGAAGAGCAGAACGTCGACCTGTGCCGCCGCGAGAACCCCGGCAGCACACTCGGCAAACCCACGACTACTGAGCCGAGCATCGTACCCGACGATCACGGTCGCCCGTCGACCGGTTCCGGCCCTGCCCGAAGCCACCTCGGCAACGGCTCGCGTTGCCCTCCGAATCACGGCGTCGTTCATGCGGCTCGGCCCTGGGCCGACTGGCGCCCGCAGCCCAGCCGTACCGAATCCGAGAGGCCGAAGCCGCTCCTCGAGTTCGGCGGAGCTCGCCGAGCTGGCATACTCAAGAAACGCGGCTCGGGTCGCTGGATCCGGGTCCTGCTCCGCCCACTCGCGGGCTCGAGACATCAGGTCACTCTCGCGCGGCATCCGCGAATCATACCTCAGGTCGCCCCGGTCCGCGCCTGTTCCTGGGGAGCGGTCGGCTCGCTGGGGCTTCCCTCGGCTAGCTGGGGCCGCGCATTGCCAACTGGCCGCACGCCGCGGAAACCGCGTCCCCTCGCCGGCATCGAACGAAACAGGCGTACCTGCGATCAGTCAGGACCTGCCGGAAAGCCTCGACCCTGGCGGCAGGGCTTGCACGCCACTCCAGGCCGTCCACCGCATTCATTGGAATGAGGTTCACTTTGACCCTGAGCCCCCGAAGCAGCTCCGACAGCTCGATGGCGTGGGCGCGCGAGTCGTTGAGCCCATCGATCAGCGTGTACTCGATGGTGATGCGGCGCCGCTTGGGCAGAGGATACGCTCGCAACGCCGACATGAGCTCCGCGAGCGGATATCGCTTGTTGATCGGAACGATCCGTGTCCTTAGCTCGTCGTTGGGGGCATGCAAAGACAAAGCCAGACCGACCTTGCCCTCGAAGTCCTCCCCCAGTCTCCGAATCCCAGGAACGAGCCCCACCGTGCTCACCGTGACGCGACGCGGACTCATGTCGAGCCCCGAAGCGTGGGTCAGGACGCGCAGCGCCCGAGCAGTCTGCTCGTAGTGTTGCAGTGGCTCGCCCATTCCCATCAGCACGAGATTGCGCAGCACTTCGCCGGGCTGGAGGTAGCGCTTCGCTGCCTGCACCTGAGCCACGATCTCCGCTGACCCGAGCCCCCTCACAAGCCCCGCGCGACCGCTGGCGCAGAACACACACCCCATCGCACAACCGAACTGGGTCGAGATGCAGAGCGTCACTCGAGTCTGAGGCAAAGGCTCGTCAGGTTCCGAGTCGTCGAGCGCCCCGACGTCGGCATCCTCGCCCTCGGCACTCGGCGTCATGGGGATCAGCACGGATTCCACGCGCGCGCCATCCTGCATGATGGAGACCAGCTTGCGCGTCCCGTCCGCGGCAGAGTGTACCATGTCGACGCGTCCGGGAGGCCCGAGCGACTCCCCGGCAAGAAGCTCCCTCAGCTCCTTCCCGAGGTTGGACATCGAGGCCGGGTCGAACACGCCAGCACGGTGGATCCATCGAAAGATCTGGTCGCCGCGAAAACGCGGCATTCCTTCGGTTCCAAGCCAGTCGCTCCACTCCTCCGGCAAGCGGGCGTATGCCGGAACCGCGCTCGCTGGGCCGCGAACAGGAGCGTCGGTGGCGCTCATGGCTCCTTCCCTCGCCCCGCTCGCTCCAGCTGCTTCGCCTCTTCCCAGTACCCGTCGAGTTCGCCGAGCTCGACCCCCCGGGTCGGCTTCCCCTTTTCGTCTCTCGGCCAGTCCCCATACCGCTCCCGGACGCGACGCTCGACGACGCCGAAACGTTCGCAGAAGCGATCCGCGGTGCGGCGAAGCGCACGCTCGGGATCGACTCCGGCATGACGCGCCAGGTTCACCGCCGCAAACAGGAGGTCCCCCAGCTCATGTTCGATACGCTCCGTGTCGCCCTCTTCCAGGGCTTCGTCGAGCTCGGCCAGTTCTTCGGAAACCTTCGCCCGGGATCCTACGGGATCCGGCCAATCGAACCCGACGCGACCCACCGTGGCGCTCACCCGCGTGGCGCGCAGCAGTGCGGGCAGGGAACGAGGAATCCCGTCGAGTAGTGGACGAGCGGACTTCTCGGTCCGCTTGATGGCGTCCCAGTTCTCGATGACCTCTTCACTTCCCGACACCTGGACCTCGCCAAATACGTGTGGATGGCGCCGGACGAGCTTGTCCGCAATGGCGCGCACCACGTCATCCGGCCCGAAATGCCCGGCGCGCCTGGCGAGCTCCGCAATGAAAACAACCTGAAGGGTCAGGTCCCCGAGCTCGTCACAGATTGACGAGGGCTCTCCTGCGTCGATGGCATCGATCACCTCGCAAGCCTCCTCGAGCACGAATGGGCGAAGCGACTCGAGGGTCTGCTCTCGGTCCCAAGGACAACCGTCCTCGGCCAACAGCCGGTTCATGATGGCGACGAGCGTTGGGAAGGTTTCCCCTCGTTGTTCGGGGATCGGACGCGGCAGAGGAACACCAACCTGGGAGGAGGAGGACATCGACGCTGGGTGTAGCGCGCCCTGCAGGGTCAGGAGAGGTACCGTTCGCCAGAATCGCTGAGGATGGTCACGACTGTGCCCCCCCCGCTACTCCTCGCCGCTACCCCTGCAGCAGCCGCCACGTTCGCTCCGGCCGAAATACCGACCAGAAGCCCGTACTCCCGGGCCAGCCGTTCCACCATCCGCTGGGCGGTGGCATCCTGAACCCGCACGATTTGGTCGAGCAGCTCCATGTCCAAGGTCTCCGGGACGAAGCCCGCCCCCAGCCCCTGCAGGGCGTGAGGGCCGGGGACCCCGCCGCTGAGCACGGCGCTCCCAGCCGGCTCAACTCCCACTACCTTCACATGCGAGCCGAGTTCGCGCTTGAGCACGCGGCCAACACCGGTCAGGGTGCCCCCCGTCCCCACCCCGGCAACGAAGGCCGCAACCTTGCCCCCGGTCTGCTCGATGATTTCGCGCGCCGTCGTTTCCTCGTGAATCCTCGGATTCGCCTCATTCGTGAACTGCGCAGGCATGAACCCACCGGCAGTCGCTGCACAGAGCTCCTTGGCCCGCTCAACGGCTCCGGCCATCCCGCGTCCGGCCGGAGTGAGCTCGACCTCTGCACCATAGGCCTTGAGCGCGCGCCGCCGCTCGATGCTCATGTCTTCGGGCATGACGATGACGCACCGATAGCGCCGCACAGCGGCGATCATGGCCAGACTGATCCCAGTGTTGCCGCTCGTCGCCTCGATGACGGTGGAGCCGGCACCGAGCTTGCCGCTCTGCTCAGCGTCCAGAATCATCGAGAGCGCCGTACGATCCTTCACGCTTCCGCCGGGACTCAGGAACTCCACCTTGGCCCAAAGCTCCGCGCCGCTCTCGTTGAGGCCGGCGAGCTTCACCATCGGCGTGCGGCCGATGAGGCCCAATACGTCATTCGCAATCCGGAGACCGCTTTGCGTCGCCGCCCCCGTTCCAGACGCCATGCTATTCCGCCGCCTTGCGCTTGTTCAGGCGTAGCTCCTCGTACGTGACGTAGATGGGGCCTTCCTTCAGTGTCAACTCCAAGCTGCGCCCCCCTGACCTCAGAACCCGTACCTTGACCCCCTTGCGTGAATTGGCGTTGATGGAGCTGGTCACCTGCTGTGGGTCCATGGAGCTCACAGGAACGCCCTGAATCGACGTGATCTGATCCCCGATCGCAAGCCCGGCGCGAACCACTGGAGAATGCCGATAGACGTCAATGATCCGAGCCGCCTCGTCGTTGACCTCATAGGTCATGCCCAAGCCCCAACGCGGTCGGGCCTCCTCGACCACCATCGTGATTCTCGTCCCCGAATCACAGCGCAGTCGCAGCTCGCCGAACTCGGCCTCCTCGTGAAGCGACTCGACGGGTTTGACGCAAATCGGCTCGTTGGCGAGTACCCTGCGATCCCAGACTTCCACGCGGATCTTCCGATTCGGTGGAATCGTGTAGTTTGCGTCGATCTGGTCCGGCCAGGTGGCAACCAGCGTGTCCCGCTCGACCGGGGTCTCGAGGACAACAGTATCCTTGTCCAACACGAGCCGGGCAATGGGATCCGGAAGGGAGCCGTTGGCCTCCTCCCAAGATCGACCGTCCCGAGTGCGATCCGGAATGACGACCTCCTTGAAGCGAAGGTGGAGGAGATCTCGAGGTGGAGCCGGCTTCGCTTCGGCCCCCGCTGGCGGATCCCGCAGCGGCGTCGCCGCCTCCGGATACAGGATGCTGCAGCCACAGGTAAGGGCGAGCGCGAATCCCAAAGCCCAGCGCCGTGCCATGATGCGTCCCCCCAATCCTCTGCTCCCAAGCAATCCAGCGCGTCTGCAGATGCCACCCAACACCAACATACGTCCCTACCTATCCCAGGTTGGGCCGATAGCAAATACAGCAAACGACGTCTTCCGCGGATTGCGTCAGCCGCCCCCTGATCGGATCGGGACTCGCATCGCGCACGGACGACCGAATCGCCAGACTCCGCCGCTTCGAACTACAGTCTCGGTGTGACCCCGCCATCCAAGATGGGCGCGCGCAACCGCTCTCGCGACCGCGGCCTTGTCGACAGGGAGTTCATGCCAACCCGCGCTCATCGGAGCGAGAAGCGACCCAAACCAACCGACTGCCACCCGGGGTTGGCACGCGCCAGGGCTGGTCCATGGGCCGATCCAGGCCGCACCGGTCGCGAACGGGCGCTAACACGTCTTCCCAAGAGGCTTCGTTCTCGATGAGCCCTTTTATCCTCGAAGCCCGCTCGCGACGGGCCCAGCGTCTGGCGCCCTCGAGCGACTGAGGATAGACCTGTTGCGGGCACCAACGCACAAGTCATGGTCATGTCGAAGCCTCACGCACGCAGCAGAGCAAGGGCCCGCTCGAGAGTTGCCCGCCGAGTCTTCAGGGTCACGGGGCTCTGCGCCCTCGCTGGCATGGTTTGCACATGCGCCGCTTCGAGCCGCCAGCCGGTGCGCACCAGCGACACATCTGCGGATGAACCGCCGCACGCCCTCCGTGTCCCGCGACAGACCCCTCTCCCCCCCGCGCGCGCCCTTGGCTTCACGAACGACCGTGTCCTCGTACTCTACCCGAGTGACAGTTACGACACCGCTGTTCGGCTCGTTCGCCGTTTCTTCGTCGCCATGGCCCAAGAAGACTACCAGAGCGTAGCTCGAATGCTGGAACCGGGAGCTCCCCACTCGCGATCACTCGACGGTGAGCGCAGGCTTGCCGCGGAGTTCCTGAGACTGCGCTTCGCCGCCAACGACTACCAGGTGTTGCATGAGCCCGCGACCTTGCCCAATCAACTCGAATGCTTTGACTCCGAGACGCTCCAGGCTATTGGCCCTTCCCGAGGGCTCCGCGAAACCATCGGTCGGGACCAAACCCTGATCCGCGTCCGGGTGAGACCAGACGTTCCAGCGTCACTGTTCGCGCGTGAGCTCATCTTCGTTCTGCACCCACGCGGAGACTCGCTAGCCATCGCGGAAATCGTCGAAGACTACGACCTGCACTAGGCGTTGGTGTCTCCGCGCGCAACTGCGTTCGGACCAGCGCAAGCCTGCCATCGCTCAAGCATGCTCCGCTCCACGTAAAGAAGGGTGTGGCGACAGCTGCTTGGCGCCTCACTCGGACCGACGCGGCTACATCCCGGCCAGGACGCGGAATCTGCCGTTTCCGTCGTCAATCAGCTCCAGACGATTGTCGGCCACAGCGCGACGCCAGAACTCGCCGTTCTCCGTCACGAGCTTGTAGCTGGAGCTGTACGTGTAGTCGACGAACACAACGTCCTTGCGACCCTTGCCCACGCGACGGTAGCGAATCTCGTACCGAATCGCCTTCGTGTCTCTGAACCTCTCGCGAAGGTAGCGTTCAAGCCCGGCGCGATCGATATCGTCCGAGGTGTCGATGTTGCCACCATCCTCATAGTAGTCCGGGTGCGCCATCTGCATGAGGAGGCCAACGTTCCGCATCTCGACCGCATGGCGGTAGTCCTCGCAGAACTGCACCACCTCGCGGTTGAAAGGCGTGTCATCGACGTCCGTGTTGGGAATCAGCTGCCGACTGCATCCGACGGAGACGAGCAACAAACAGACTGCGGAACCGAACAGTGAGCCTTTCATGCGTCCCTAGAGCAACGCCCGGCGGAGGCGAACCAATTCCGCTCTTCCGGGGCAACGCGGCGGACAGTGCCATCCCCTGGGTGCCGCGGCAAGCGCCTCAGGACGTCTCCGGCTGGAGCCTGCCGGCAGCGAGCAAGGATGGCCACCCCGGCTCGAGGCCCGGCAGTGCACCCAATTGCTGCTCGGCATCAGCCAGCTGGGATTGCAGGGATTGCCTGACCAACCAGCCCACCACCTGCCCTGGGGTGCCCTCGGAAGCGAGCAGCACTGCCGCCGCACCCGCAGCTGGGAGTGGCCACCCGGCGGCATCCCAAACCCGCCTCACCGTGTCCCCCACTTCCTCAGCGGCGACGCACCAACAGTAGTCCGCGTCGCCCGAGGCCACCAAGTCGTGAGCCACGAGCAGGGCTTCGAGCGCAGCCGCAAGTCCAGCGCCCACCGCCACGGTGGGCCCGTGCCAACCAAACGCCATGGCGACGCACCCCGCGGCGAGATTGGGGGAAGTCGCAGGAAACCGTCGCGGTTCGACAAATGCCACACCCCGGCTTTGCCTCCGGCCGTCGAAGCGAGCGTTCGCCTCCAGCGTCGCGGCGGCCGTCCCCACGATGACGCCACAACGATCGTGATCCATGGGCACTGGGCCGCGACGCTCTACCTGAGCGACGGCGGTGAGAGCCAGGGCCGAGAGGTCATCGAGCCTCCAAAGCCGCTCCTCTTCGATCTTGGCGCCAGCGTTTCGTATCTGCGCGACATCGGGCACACGGCAGGGCTCCCCGACCGCGACAACGCCCACACGGCGCGGCGTCCGCTGCGGCCGCGGCCGCGACGGCCCCACCACCAGAGCGGCGTTGGCCCCGCCGAACGCGGCAGACACCTTGAGGGCGGGAAGGACGGGCCCTCGCCGGTTGGCCTCCAAGATCTGGCTCCCCACCGCGGGCTCGAGGGAACCGACCGCTGCTGACGCCGGCTGCACCCCCGACTCCCACGCGTCACGCAGGGAAAGCAGCTCGATCGCGCCCGCCGCACCCAGGGTATGGCCGACCACAGACTTGAAGGGATGGATGATCGGATGGTCGGCGCCCAGGTTTTGGAGCATTCTGAGCTCGGCAGCGTCGTTGTACGCCGTGGCGGTGCCGTGAGCGCTGATGAGGGCAAGCTCGCGCGGGGCGATGCCCGCATCGGACAGCGCGCGTTCGGCAGCCAAGCACAGGAACCGACCCGACGGATCGGGCGCCGTGGGATGATGGGCGTCCGCCGATGCCCCAAAACCGAGCACGGAGAACGGGGCCTCTTCCGGATCCTCGGAAGCTCGCGCGAGAGCCATGACCGCCGCACCGTCACCGAGACTCAATCCGTCCCGATCGGTGCAAAAGGGCCGCGGCCCCCTGGCGCTCGTAGCGGCCAGAGACTCGAACCCAGCAGCGACCAGCAGAGTGACGACATCGTAACCCCCGGCAATGACGATGTCGCAGAAACCGAGCTCGAGCCACCGACACCCGAGCCCGATGGAGAAGGTGGAAGACGCACAAGCCGCCAACACGTGCACGTCGAGCCCCGCGTCGAGCCCGAGAGAACGCCGCACCTGACGGATCGGACCGAAGTAGGTCGCTCGCTCAGCGAGCTCAGCCGGAACGGACTCACCCCGAGACGCGCGCTCGAAGAGCTCGATCTGCGAAGCCATGCCCCCCGATGAGCTGCCCAGACACACCGCGACCCGCTCCTGGCGCCAACCACTCCGGCGAACATCGAGCTCCCGAGACAGGTCGGTCAACGCCGCGTCGAGCAGCACCCGCGCCGGATCCACGACCGAGGCGGATCGATCCGGGAGCAGCTCTGGGGCCGCCAGAGCCGCGAAGGGTCGACGCAGACCGGCCGTGCCGAGCCAGGGAACCTCACGCACAACGGTGGCGGGACGCCGTCCGACGTCACCGACAGAACAGGCCCCCGGCCCCCGCCCCAAGCCGGTCACCGCACCAACAGCCACAACTGCAATGGGGCTCAATGTTGACTCTCCTCGGCTCGCCCGAACTGGAACCAGTATGACTGCTGCCTGCCCCAAGACAGCACCAGGGCTTCATCGACCCGCCCTGCTGCGATGGTTGCCACCGCGTATGCCAGAAGAATGGCGCCCAGAGCTTCGTGGTGTCCGAGCGAAGAGGGCAGGGTGAAATGCTGAGCGCTCCCCCAACCACGATGGGCGGCCTCGCCGAACAGTGCCTCGGCTGCACCGCTCCCGAAGACGCCCAGCCGCTCCGGGACTCGTGGCGGAGGGAGGCTCAAAGCTCCTGGCACACCACCGAACGCCTGACCTCCCCCGAGCAGCAGAGCGAGACAGCGCCGTCCCTCTGCCTGAGCCGCAGCCCGGGGCTCCAGCATGACCCAAGCTCCCCCCTCCCCGCGACTCCCGTGGGCCGTGCCGTGAACCGAGGCGAGGAGATCGCCCACGAACGGATCGTGAACCTCCGCGCCGCCGGCGATCATGGCGGTTGCCTGCCCTCCTCGCACGCAGGTTGCGGCCAAAGCCCAGGCAGCCTCGGAGCTTGCGTCGAGATCGGCGAGCGCCATCACCGGACCGGTCAGCCCCGCATAGATGGACGCATTCCCAGTCGGGGCCGATGGGACGAGGTGGGGGAACTCGGCAGGATTGGCGAGGCGCGGGCCGCGAGACTGGAGCCTTTTGAGATAGTCAGCGGTCCGTTCGACGTTGCCGAAGGCGCTTCCCGAAGCGAGACCAACGCGTTGGGGGTCGACCGCAGTGTGCTCCAGCAGCGCGGCCACCGCGAGAGTCGTCACCGCGGTGACCCGGTCGAAGCGGCGCGAACGCTCGGGATCGAGCCGCGCCAGAGGGTCGAACGCGATGTGCGCTTGATCCAGGGCGGGTTCGGGGCCGGGGTCGAGTTTCGCGAGCAGCGCCTCGTCGAGAAGGACACCGTCGCCAAGTACAGCGACGGTTCCGGTCACAGCTAGCTCCACGCCGCTGGTCGGCGTCCGCTTGCCCGGCGTCTCTCGACTCTCCAACGCCAGAACGCAGCCCGTTCCGCCGAACCCAAAGGAGTTGCTCAGCGCGGCCCTGAGCTCACGGCACTCCGCACCACCGATGACGTGACGGAGCGTGCATGCTGGATCAGGTTCCCTCAAGCCGATGGTGGGAGGCACGATTTGCCGCCGCAGAGCCTCGACGGTGATGAGCGCTTCGAGCGCTCCTGCTGCAGCCAGGGTGTGGCCCAGCTGCGGCTTGGACGACGAGACCGATACCCGCCCGGCCTCGGCACCGAACACCGAGAGGATCGCCGCGGCTTCCATGGCGTCGTTGGCGGGCGTCGCGGTGCCGTGGGCGTTCACGTAGTCGACATCCGTTACGCCGAGCCCGGCGGTCTCAAGGGCTCGCCGCATCAGGCGGCTCGGTATCGAACCGCTCGGATTGGGGTGCGCGAGATGGAATGCCTCAGCCCCTGCAGCCCACCCCGAGAGCCAAGCCAACACCTCAGCCCCCAAGGCGTTGGCCGTGTCCTCCCTCAGCATGGCGAGAAACGCCGCGGCTTCGCCCAAGACGAGTCCCGAACGTGCTTTGTCGAACGGCCTACAGGCCTCCGTGGTGGTGGCGCCCAGGGAATTGAACCCTGTGAGAGTGAGCAGGCAGAGGCCATCGACTCCCCCCACCAGGACGCAATCGACGGCGTTCTCGTCGAGCCACATGCCACCGAAAGCGATCGCGACCGCGCCGCTGGAACAGGCGCTAGAGAGCGTAGCAGCACGCTCGACACCACCGATATCCTCCGCAATGCGCGCTGCAGTTGCCGACAGGGGGTACCCGACGAGGCGCGCAATGGACTCCTGCGACACCGCCCCGCCCCGAATCGACGCGAGCACGGACTCGGCCTCGAACATGCCCCCCGTCGTCGCACCGACGGCCACGCCGACGCGAAAGCCCCTGCGAAATCGCGCAATAGGAGCGAAAGCGTCGCGAGCGGCGGCAACCCCCATGAGATCGCACCGCGACCATGACCCGTCGCTCGGAGAGGATCCCCCAAGCGCGACCGTGCCCCCCTCGACCTCGGCGACCAGAGTCGTGCGCTGCCCGGTTCCATCGAATAGCCCGAGCGCACCCACCCCGCTTTCGCCTTGGCAGAGCCGGGCGTGAACCCCACCGGGATCACGCCCGAGGGCAGAGACGACCCCGAGGCCAACGATGGCGATTCGATGGCCGCCGGCAGTCATCGCGCCGAGTCGGACTTGAGAATGAACGTCGCGATAGTCGCCACCGATGCAAACACCTCCCGCGCGGCGTCACCCTCGGGAAGCTTCACCTTGAAACGCTCCTCGAGCGCCACCGCCAACTGCAACGCATCAAGCGAGTCCAACGCGAGACCGCCACCGAACAGCTGTTGGTCGTCGCCGATGTCGTTCGGGGACTTGTTCCGAAGATCGAGCTCCCGGACAATGAGCTCCTTAATCTGTTCAACGAGTTGCGCGCGATCCATCGATATCATGCTCTCTTCATACGGGCTGCCAGAGGTCGGCATCCAATCTCGAGGCAGCGTCCAGCATCCTCCGACTGCGCCACCAGTCGGTGTCAAACGTTACACGCGAAGGCGACGAAGGATCGCCTCCACCACATTCACTTCGGTGACTCCGTCCGCCTCGGCCCGATAGCTCAAGACAAGCCGATGGCGCATAGCCGCGACCACCAAGGCCCGAACGTCGTCGATATCGGCGACTGGTGCGCCGTGGAGCGCTGCCCGAGCCTTGGCCGCTAGCACCAGCGCTTGGCTTCCGCGCGGACCGGCCCCGAAGCGAACGTAGTCCTTGACCTCCTGCGGAGCCCCTGGCTCCTCGGGTCTCGACGCGCGGGCGATTCGCACCGCAGTAGCCACCGCCTCGTCAGTGATGGGGATCCGGGTGACCAGTCTACCGAGCTCACCGAGCTCCGCCTCGGCGAGAACCGGCTCTATCGTCGGCGACGGCCCGGCGGTGGTCCGTCTGGCAATGTCCTGTTCCTCCTGCTCAGTCGGGTAGTCGACGTGCACTTCGAGCAGGAATCGATCGAGCTGGGCCTCTGGCAGGGGGTAGGTCCCTTCCTGCTCGATGGGGTTGCGCGTAGCGAAGACCTGGAACGGATCCGGCAGCGGGTAAGTCCTTCCTCCCACCGTGACCTGTCGCTCCTGCATGGCTTGTAGAAGCGCTGCCTGGGTCTTCGGCGGCGTGCGGTTCACTTCGTCAGCGAGAATCAGATTGTGGAAGATGGGTCCCTCCACGAAACGGACCGGGCGCGCGCTCGGTGTTCGGCGCCCCTCGCCGTCGTCCAGGACGTCCGTCCCAGTAATGTCCGCCGGAAGGAGGTCCGGAGTGAACTGAACCCGGCCAAAACTGAGGTGAAGAGCCTGCGCGAGGCTGGACACCAGCATCGTCTTGGCCAATCCAGGAACGCCAACCAGCAGTGCGTGGCCCCGAGCGAGCAGGGTGATGAGGAGATGTTCGACGACCGCTTCCTGGCCGATTACGCAGCGGCCCACCTCCCGCCGCAAGGCAAGCATTGATTCTCCACAGCGTTTGAGGAGAACCACGTCGGATGGAGCGCTTACTGGACCTGGATTCATGACCTGGCCAACGGCCGCGCACCATATAGCATCCCCGATTGACCCGGTGGGGAGTCCCAAACCTCCATGGCTTTGCCCTGCCGGCCAGCCTAACTAATCCCATGGTAGGCGCGCGCCATCGTGGATGTCCACGACCCAGCATCGCTGGTATCCAATACGGATGGGCTGAGAGTCAGCCCCACGCACTTGGGGCCTCTGTGGACCCCGGATTTCAGGATCGCTATTGGCATCGACCCCATCGTCCACTCCGCCGGCACCCATGCTGCCCAGAATCGAGGTGGAGCGCCCCCCGTCCGGGCTGGCCCGTGGCATCTTTCCGACCACGCCGTGGGTGATTGCTTCCCTGACCGCCGCGGTCTTCGGCATGGGCCTCCTCTACCTGGTTCATCGTTGGCGCTGCAGTCGGTTTCGGGCGCACGACGCTCGGCGCGACGGCAACTCGCGGGCTACCGCTAACCCCTCCGGGCATCGGCTCCGGGGCGCCACCGCTGCTTTTGCGCCACAACCGCGGGGCCACTAGCGACACCCCCTGCTTTCCTGACTGCAGTCGCTGTATGCTCGGCCGAATCCCCGTAGCGATGACCACCCGCCAGCACCACCTGCTCGATACGCTCCTCGCCGCATCTCTCCTCGGACTCTGTTCCGCGGGCTGCGCGGCGAGCACTGCTCCGCCAGGGGGGTCCGGTCCGAGGGGCCTCGAAAGGGCCAGCGTCGAGGCAAGCTGGGCAGCGCCGGACGCACGCGTCGAACGTTTCGAGTCCTGTCGATCACCGGCAGCATTGCTCCAAAGACTCTCCAGCTCGGAGCTCGAAGGGGTCACCCATCTCGACCTGAGCGGGCGGGGCTGGGGTAGCGGCCTTGGTGAGGTCCTCGGCGAATCCTCTGCGCTCTCGGAGATTGTCGCGCTGGACGTGAGCAACAACGTCCTGGGCACCGATGGAGCCGCTGCGCTTCTGCAGTCCGAGTATTTGGTGTCCCTGCGTGCCCTCGATCTGGGGGGAAACGACCTGGACGACCACGTGGCGAAGCTCCTCGCGCGCTCCCCGAGCCTGGCGAACCTCGAAATCCTCAATCTCAGCGGCAATTCTTTGAGTGCTGCCGGTGTCCGCGCCTTGGCGAAGCAGCCGCGCTTCGCCAAGCTGACCGTGCTCGACCTCACCATGAACCCCATAGGAAGCGCGGGTGCCGAGGCCCTGGCGGCAGCCGATGCTTTCCCGATGCTACGCATGCTCTTCCTCATGGGCTGCGGCATCGGCGAGCCGGGCATCGCAGTGCTCTCCGGCACCGCATCTCCACGCGAACTCCGGGTCCTAGCGCTGGCGGGCAACGCCATTGGGGACGGCGGAGCTGAAATACTGGCGAGGGCGCCCCGTTGGCGGACGCTCGAGACTCTCGACCTCAGCGCCAACGGGATTCGCGGACGTGGCGCTCGTGCACTCGCCGAATCACCGCACCTCCAGCACCTGAGCGCCCTGGAGCTCTTCGGCAACGATCTCGACGGTGAGAGCCGGTCCCTGCTCCGAGCCAGCTTCGGGTACCGACTGAGTCTCTAGCACTACTGCCGGAGACTGTCTGAGGGGATGCCCGCCGATCACGGCTTCCGGCCTCGTTTCGCTGCGCTTCTAGTGCTCACGTACCCTACGTACGCTCCGCTCCGGGTCTCGCGAGCCTTCGCCAGCAACCGCGCTTGACGGGCGGGCTGCCTGATCAGCTTTCGGCAGTAGGACTAGTCGTCGAGGCCGAGCAGCGGCTCCTCTTGCCGACGTTCCAGCTGTTGTTCGATCTCTTCCGCAGACCAGAGCGCTCCTTCGCCCACCCCGGAGCACGCCGCGGCTACCTCGTCCCAAGCTTCACGGCTCTCGAGATTCGTGACCCAGAACGGGAACGTACGGCATTGAAGGGGCCGAGAACCATAGACCACGCAGCCCCCGTCTCGATAGAAGACGCACCCTCCGTCATCTGATTCGACTAGGTTCACGCGCTTCTCGAGAACGAGGTCGATGACCTCGCAGTATTCGGCGAAGAAGTCTTCGTCGGACATCTCCAAGGCCTTGGCGAGTCCACGGAGGTCCGGGGCCGTCAGGAAGAGGTAACCGGATCTCCGCCTGCAGCAGTCACCACAACGCTGGCAGCTGAACCGTAAACCCTGCTGGTAGACTTCCCGCTCTCTCATGGCACCCGTTCACGCCTTCCAACCTGCTAGCACGCTGCGCGATCCACCTCGCACACCGCGTTGCGCCTGTGGTTCGGTGCTCACGTACCCGCGTACGCTCC
>CAYRKE010000113.1:12016-24819 GCA_964424695.1 uncultured Polyangiaceae bacterium | reverse complement strand
TGCGCACTGAGGTCAGCTTTCCGCTGCGGCCACGCGGAACCAAGGGAGACCTGTTCACGTCCGCCTACTACGGAACCAAGGACGTCACGGTGGAAGACGCCTTCGCGCCCGCCGCCCGGTGCCTGATTCCGACTCGGTACTATGAGGCCATTGGATCATCCTCCTTCGTCCTCATCAGCTGCGCTGCCTGTGGTCACACGTGGGTGATGGTCCTCGCCGACTGCGAGCGCCAGTCACTCCCAAGCCGTGAGCGCTTGGCCACACTGGGAGAATGCCGAGCGCTCATCGTCAGCGCGATTCGCTAGCTCAACGCCCACTCAGCTCGCCCCGCGCGAAGGCTCCGGGGGCGGCCGAGCTGTCGGACAGGGGCGTCGGAAACTGAGCCCCATTGCGACGAAGCCCGACTGAGGACTGGTCGGACGCCGTGGCTGGGATCCAGGGCCAGAGTGCGATCTTCACCGCGTCCTGGCTGCGCGCGGCGGCGCGGATGATAGGCGGACTTGCCTTGGCGGAACGCCTTGGTGAACCGTCATTGGAATGGCGGGAGCGTCCCGCAATATGTGGCGGCTGGACCGTCACCAGCGCAAGTTCTTGGGGGAGGTCGCCGTATCCGACGGGACAACCGTCGTGGATGACAGTTACTTCTACGAAGCGCTGCTCGAAATGTGCGCGTCGAGCTCGCTCTCCGAGCTGATGAGCGTGGCTTTCCGATGGATCGAGCGTGTCGTCCCGGCCGACGAAGTACTCCTCACCGTGCATGACGCTGCGTCCCACTCCCTGCAGATGGTCGCGTTCGCAAACGCCACGCGAACCGAGCTACTCCTTGACGCACCTGCACTGGTTCAGCTGGCCCCGGAGGCATCCATCCAGCTGCTCGACAACTCAGCTCCGTCCGTGTCTCGCCGACAAGAGCCGGGGCGCGCTCCCACTGCCCGAGATCCGACACCGCTGCCTGCGGCGCTCGGGTCATCCTTGCTCGTGGTCCGCCTTCGGTTTCCCAGCCAGAGCGTCGGCGCACTCGTGATCCGAGCTATGGGAAGGAATCGACACACTGCAGAGCACGAACGCCTCTGCGCAGCGTTCGAGCGGCCGCTCGCTCTGGCAATTGGGCGCGCCATCGAGGACCACGAGGCAATCGCAGCCAGCGCACGAATCCGCGCGGTCAACGCTGAGCTCAGCCGGCGCCTCACCCAAGCGTCCAGTAGCGCCGAGATGGTCGGCGCAACCGGCGGCCTTGCTGGTGTGTTCGCGATACTGCGCGCCGCCGCAACGACCCTGCGTCCCGTAATCCTCATAGGCGAGGTGGGTGTAGGCAAAGAAGCACTCGCGGTAACCCTTCACACCATGTCCGCCAACCGGCTCAGCCCGTTCGTGAGGGTAAACTGCGCCACTGCGGATGCTCGATCATCTGAATCCGCGCTGTTCGGTCACGAGAATGGGGGGCCAATGGGAGAGAGCTCTCCGCGCGTCGGCGCCCTCGAACTGGCCAAAGGCGGCACGCTGTACCTCGACCAAGTCGAGCAGCTCCCACAGGCGCTCCTGGAAAGGGTGCTGTCTTGCCTCCGGGCGGGCGCGCCCGCTCATCATGGGGCAGCACCACCCGAATCGGCTGCAACGCGGCTCGTCGCATCAAGCCGCAGCACACTCGAAGAGCTGATCGAAACGGGTGTCCTCCTATCGAGCGCATGGCAAGGGCTTCACCCGGTGCCCATTCGTGTCCCACCACTTCGTGAGCGACGAGAGGATGTTCCGATGCTAGTCCAGCACTTCGCCACCGAAGCCGCTCGCCAACTCGGACGGACTCCTCCGGTAATCGACCCAACCGAGCTCGAACGTCTGAAGCGCCTTGATTGGCCGGGCAATCTTCTGGAGCTGCGCGCGGTTGCCGAATCCACAGGGCTCAAGGCTGGCCTGGCAGCGCAGTCGACGACCGAAGGCATCGACGACTACGTCTCACCGCTCGCGGCTGGACCCGACTCCCGCGGCTCCAGAACGGAAGACTGGACGGCCAAGGCACCGCATCACGAAGAGGAAGGTGCGTCGGGAGCAGGTTCCAGCGGGCGAACTCCGACGCCGCAGCCAGGGCGGCCAACTGTGGACACTTCCTCTTCAAGCGACGTCATCGTTCCCCTCGAGCGCGCTATGGCGAGGCACATCGAACGCGCCCTCGCCAGCTGCAACGGACGCATTGAGGGGCCCGGCGGCGCGGCAGCGTTGGTTGGGTTAAACCCCAGCACGTTGCGTCATCGGATGAGGAAGCTCGGAATCCCGTTTGGCCGCCGCCGCTGACGCCAGCACCAACTCCCCTCGCACCTCAAGCCGGAGAAGCCACGTTCTCCTGGGGCATGGCCAGGATGACGTAGGGGCTGATGTCGCTGTCCCGGTAGTGGGCCTTGGTCTCGAGGATCTCTGATTCGGCTTCAAAGAATGCGTCTACGACGTCGGGAGCGAAGTGGCGGCCTCGCCCCTCCCTGAGGATGTGGAAGGCCTTGTCCACGGAGAAGGCCTCCTTGTAGGGGCGGCGGCTCGTTAGCGCATCGAAGACGTCTCCGATGGCCGCAATCAGCCCGGGCCATGGAATTTCCTCGCCCTTGAGCGCGCGCGGATAGCCCGTTCCGTCCCACTTCTCGTGATGAGATAGCGCAATGGTCTCTGCCATGCGGATGACCTCAGAGTTGGAGCCGGCCAGGATCTTCGCTCCAATCGTCGTATGCTGCTTCATGATCGCCCACTCTTCGGTGGTAAGCTTCCCAGGTTTCAGCAGAATCCGGTCGGGGATGCCGATCTTGCCTATGTCATGCATCGGAGACGCATTGAGCAGCAGCTCCACCTGGTGGTCTGGGTAGTCCAGACGCCGAGCCACCGACGCGCAGAATCGACTCATTCTGAGCACATGGGCTCCGGTGTCCTCGTCCTTGAATTCGGCCGCCTGAGACAGTCGGAGCACGGTCTCGAGGCTGGCGTGTCGTACCTGCTCGTATGCCTGCCGGACCTGAAGAGTGCGAAGAGCAACCAGATCCTCGAGAGAATCGGCCTTGGCCTGGAGCGCTTTCTGAGCGCGCGCCAGCGCGACATGGGTCGCCACTCGGGCGCGCACCACGGGCTCGCTGATCGGCTTGGTGATGTAGTCGACCCCGCCAGCGGCGAAACCGCGCCCCTCGCTCTCCCGCTCGTCCATCGCAGTGACGAAGATCACGGGAACTGCAGAGAGCTTGGGGTCCTTCTTGATTTCGGCGCACAGCTCGAAGCCATCCATGCCGGGCATCATCACGTCGAGCAGAATCAGGTCCGGGGCGGCGCCCCTCCGCAGCAGCTCGAGTGCCTGCAAACCACTCAACGCCACGATGACTTGATACTCCGCGAGCATGGCGCGCAGCACATGGATATTCTCTGGATTGTCGTCAACAACGAGAATGCGAGTCGTCGGCTCGAAGGGCAGCGACTGTGTGTTCATGGATTACTCCGCGAAGGGGGCGACCCTTCCAGGGGACCGGCAGCCGTGGTGAGCTTCGAGAGGATCTGGGCTGTCGCCTCAAATTCGTAACGCCTGGCTTTGTCGTAGGCCCGAAGGATGATGTCGTGCCAGGGGGTTCCAGAGGCTCGATCCGTGAGATTGCCGAGCTCGGTCAGCGCGTCCGCATCGTGTGACTCCAGCAGCTCCAACACGCTCCCCAGAGCAGCCCTGAGCTCCCGCAACCCTGGAAGGTGACCCTCATCCTCGGGGCGACCGCCAGCTTCAGGGTCGCCCTGAGTCTCGAAACAGCCCCCGCTGGGTGGTTCGAGCGCCCCCGGTTTCTCGCCCCGATCGCTTCGCACTCTATCTTTAGTGCAGCGATGAACCACCTCAATCAACTGCCGCAACTCACAGGGTTTGGGAAGATAGTCGGTCATTCCAACGTGCATGCACTGCTCACGGACGGTGCCCACGACGTCCGCGGTCAGCGCAATGATGGGGAGCTCACGAAGGCTGGGCTCTCCACGAATGCGCTGGGTCGTGGCGAAGCCATCCAACACAGGCATGTCGAGGTCCATGATCACGACGTCGATGCTGGCCCCCGCCGCGGAGTTCAGAATTGACAGGCATTGCTGACCATCAACCGCGACCTTCACATCTGCTCCAGACAGCAAGAGGAGATCGGCAGCCAGGGCTTGACTCACCTCGTCGTCCTCGACGAGGAGCACTCGGATCCCAGCCAGGGGCCTGGACACAAGCGGGGGCGGATCACTAGCAGGCAGGGCGACATTGCCAGAGCTACCCCTGATTAGCCTTACGTCGAAACGAAAAGAGCTACCCTCCCCGACTGTGCTCGACACGGTGATGTCGCCCCCCATGAGACGCACAAGCCTCCTCGCGATCGCGAGACCGAGTCCAGTACCGCCGAAGCGTCGCGTGGTGGAGGCGTCCCCCTGACTGAAGGGTTGGAAGAGCCGCCCCATCTGCTGGTCGGAGATTCCGATCCCAGTATCCTCCACCGTGAATTCGAGATGCAGCGATTCTTCCAGCTCCTCCAGGATGCGTCCCGTGAATCGCACGTGACCAGACTCGGTGAATTTTATCGCGTTGTTCAGCAGGTTAGAAATCACCTGCCCGAGCCGCATTCTGTCACCCACGACGGCGCGCCGGGTATCAAACTCGAAGCTCGACTCGAACGCGATACCCTTCTCGAGCGCTGATCCCCGATGCAGACGAATCGCATCCGCCACCAAGTGATCGAAGAAGAACTCCCGATTCTCGAGCTCCAGCTTCTCGGCCTCGGCCTTCGAGAACTCGAGGATGCCGTTCAAGAGGCGCAGCAAGCCGCGAGCTGCGACATCCATCCGACCGAGATACTCGCTTTGCGTCGGATCCAGCGCAGTACGGCGAAGCAGCTCGACAGTACCAATGATGGCGTTCATGGGCGTACGGAACTCATGGCTCATGCTGGCCACGAATTGCGACCTAGCGCGGCTAGCTGCTTCTGCAGCGTCCCTGGCCTGAACCAACGCGAGGGCCTCGCGCTTCGTCTCCGAGATGTCGTTCATCAGGGCGACGACGTGGCCAATCCGTCCCGACTCGTCGCGTACGGGAGCGACGGTGGCGAATTGCCAATGAAGCTCGCCGCTACGTCGGCGGCTGCACAGCTCCCCGGTCCACACCTGCCCCCCAAGCACAGTCTCCTGCAACTGCTCGAAGAACGCTGGGCTATGGAATCCCGACCGAAGGAAGACCGGCGTCCTTCCGACAGCCTCTTCTGCGGAGTACCCCGTGATCGTCTCGAACCCGGAGTTCACGTACTCAATCGTGCCCCCAGTGTCTGTAACCATCACGGCCGAGGAAATCTGGTCGACGGCGTGTGACAGCCGGAGGGATTGGGCTGACAAGGCGCAGAATTCGTTCGATTCGCGGACGAACGCCGCCACCAGCGCAGGATAACCATCTGCACGGATTGCGACGCACGAAACGGCTACTGACCTGCGGTGCCCCGACGGGAGCGTGACCAGAACGGCTTCCTCGTTCAGCGCTTGACCGCAATCCAGTCCAGCCGCCTTCTCGATCAACCGGAGGAGCCCGCCCCCAGAGTCGCACGCGGCGAGGCCCGCGGCCTTCAGCTCCACGAGCGAGCGCCCCACGAGATTCGTGAAGGCTGGATTCGCGTAGACCGGCACACCGGACACTTGCTCCCAACAGATCATGCCGTTCGGAGATAGGCGGCATGCAACGCTAGCAAGCCGGTCTTCGGGACGCTCATCGACGTCGGCAACGCAACGCCCGTCCAGAGCAACAGAACGGACGGAGTCGGCAGCGCATGGAGCGCGACTCTGCGCTTGGAACACGGACGTCATCTCTTTGTCCATGGGGGCATTCGCCATCAATGCGTCGACGGCCTCGAGTGGGCCGTGTTTTCCCGACCCTGGTTAGTTAGTACGTCCGGTGCCTGGCTCCGATAAGCAATTCGGGCAGCCCGCGGCGGCGAGAGCCCGCCATGGCCCCGATTTCAGCGCGTTCGCCGGTCGCTGACCCCCAGGCCGTGGGACACAGCCACGAGAACCTCAGTTCCACTTCCCAGGAAACGCCTTGGTGCCGCGCCGCCTCCGAATCGGAGCGACGAGGCCCCGCGCGAACGGTCGGTCGCGGCGATGCGCGGCCAACTGCCGATGGGAGGCTAGGCGAAAGCGCGCTCAAAAGAGGCGCAGCCCTGACTCCAAGCTTCCAGATCACGCCGCGAGCCGTCGACGATTCGAACCCCAAACCCCGGTGGAACGGTGGCCTGCACCGACGGCTCGAACTGCCGCCGCCATGCCACCTCGCCAACGAGCCGCACGCGCCGCTCAGTGCGCGGTGGCAGGAGCTCGAGCCAAATGGTGTTCTGTTCGGGGACTGCGAGAGTCCTGATGTATAGACCATTCGCACTCACGTTGTACGTGAACCCGTAGTCATCGGCCTCATAGCCCTCCGGGCGCATCGCTACGGTCGTTCCGTACAGCAATCGCGTGCTCGAGCGCTGACCGACGCGCCCGCCGTTCTTGTACTCGTTGTAGGTGAACAGGACGTTTTCCGGCGTGGAGTAGCCATCCACGGTCGCGGCATTCTGAACACCCGCGAGCGACAATCGCAATGCGGCAAGGTTCTTGGGAATCGTGCTGACGATCCAGAGGGTGCTGGAGGAAGCGTCACGTGCCACCAGAACAACGGCGCGGGGGTCCTCCACCATGGTGCTGTCGAGCAGAACGAGCACCGCCGACCGCTCGGCGGCGTAGTGGATTGCGTCCTGAGCCGCGAGTGCGAAGGTCACGTCGTAGCCGGCGTTCCGAAGCACGCGTCCCACGACCACCCGCCGGGTTTGATCGGCAACTGCCACAACGGCGCAGCCCCGCGTCGGCGGCGGCAGGGCGGTGGGTTCGGCTGGTAAAACGCGCAAGCGCCTGGTCAACGCCTGGGACACATGAAGGTCTGCGATATCGTCCGCCCCGTGATTGAACGTCTCACCAAACGCGAGATCGGTCACGCGATCCGCAAGGACGATAATGGGCAGCGAGGCGTAGTCCGAATCGGATCGACACTCCAGAACGACCCGGCTCGAACTCGGGCTCGAGCCACCTACCAGCACTCCGGCCACGGGACGCGAGCCTTGCCACGCCGCTATGCCCTGCAGAGGATCCAAGAACTCCACCTCGCGCGCCGCCGCAGCCGACGCTTCGGTGATCTCCCGAACCTGGGCTGCTGTGAACTTCCCCACTGCCAAGAATGAGAGCGGTTGCATGACGTACTCAAGGACTACGGCACCCCTGAGCGTGGGGTCTAGCCCGAGCAGCAGGGGGATCTGTGATTGACCAAGGATCTCTGGCGAACACGACAGATACGAACGCCCGGACAACGTCGATCTGGCTCCGATGCCCCCGTAACTCTGACCAGCCAGCTCGGACATGCCGAAACAGGGAAGGTAACGATCGCATCTTGCCGCATGTGTGGAATGCTCGGCCCATGAGATCGTTACGGAGTCAACTTCTGCTCGTGATCGGCTTAATCAGTGCGGTGGTTGGATGTGACCTCAAGAACGACACGTCCACCAAGTGCGGCCCTCTCGAAGCGTGCGGAGGCGAACTCGACGGGACGTGGGTGGTCGAAGACACCTGCTGGGAGACTGATCTCAAGGCCAGGGCAGCCGCGGAACTCGATTTGCCGGCAGACTGCGGCAACGTCGTCCGATCGACTACCGCGGATCTGACAGGCATCCTGACCTTCGGTTCAGAAACCGAAACCGGCGAGCTCACGATGACCATCGTTAACGAATACTTCTTCAGCGCGGACTGCATCGCAGCTCTGCGCTCCGAAGCCAACCCGGCTGTGTGTGCTTCACTCCGGGACGGCGTCGTGGAGGGCGACATGCGGTCCGCCGAGTGCGAGTACGTCCGCTCGGGCTGTTCATGTAGCACGACGTACGAAGACCAAGCCACGTTGGCCGAGACCTACTCCGTATCTGGCGGCACGATCCGATTCGAGCGGGACGACTCGACGGCGGACTACTGTGTCGCGGGCGACACCCTAACGATGAGACACGACGACGCGGACCTTCGCGCTGTTGTAACCCTGCGGCGAATGGACTGATCGAGCGCGAAGCCGCCCCCCAGACTCCCCGGTCCGACTTCTGCCCGAGCGGGATCCGAAGCCTGAGACCACCTGCGGGAGACTGCGTAGCGTCCTACACCGGCGCAGAGCGGAGGCGGTATATCCCAGCCATGAGACCCAGGAATGCCAGCAATGGGGGGACCGCTGGGGGCACCAGCGAAAACGCCATTCCCAACGTACCGATGGCCCCCGGTCCAAGTGTCAGGATGAGAACGAGGATGACCTCGACCCGCAGCCGGTGCGCGACTCGAAGCGCAAAGGCGGCATCCCGCACATCGTCAGACGCGAGCTGGACATCCCAATCGGCAGACGTCGCCCCAGCCGACGAGAGAACGACCGATACGTCAGCGGCCGCCAGAGCCACATCGTCAGCGGGACTGCGCCCCACCACAGCCACGACGGCCCCGCTATCAGCAAGACGGCGCACCTCATCGCCGCGCTCGGCCGGTAGCACCTCGGGTCTGAGGTGCTCGATGTCGAGCACACGCCCCAACGCTTCGCAGGTCTCGCGCGAGTCACCCGAGATAAGGACGGGCTCGACTCCGACGTCGAGCAGATGCTGCACGGCCGCGCGGGACCCCGAGCGAAGCCCGTCCTGGAGCCCCACAGCGCCGATCACCCTGCCGCCGAGTGCCACCAAAAGCACGCTGCGCCCCATGGACTCGAGCTCCACGATGGTCGGCTCGGCCGCTGCGACACTGACTCGCTCCTGAAGCATCAAGGCTCGGCTTCCGACGACGAGAGGTTGGCCGGAAGAAGCAACCGCGGTAACGCCGAGCCCCGGCAATGCGCTGGGGCTCCGCACTCCGTCTGGCCGTATGCCGCGCGCTCGGGCAGCGCGCTGGATCGCCAGAGCCACCGGGTCGTTCGCTCCGCTCCGCGCACCGGCGAGAAGGGCGAGCACCTTCTGGGCCTCTCCATTACCGAACACCTCGATATTGGCGACCTCGGGCTCCCCCAGCAGGAGGGTACCCCTTGCGCAGAACACAGCGGCCGTCACGCGCCCGCTTCGCTCGAGTGACTCCGGTGTTCGGAATGCGATCCCGCGCCGCAGAGTCGCGAGAATCGCCTGTGCAGTACAGAGCGCGCCCACTTCCGCCACCGCGCAGGTGGCTATGGCAGCCTGAGCAGCAGCGACGAAGCTAAGCACGCCCAGCAGATCCTGGTTGGCGGCGTAGGCCGTCAGTGCAGCAAGACCCGACACAGCCGGGGCCAATCGTTCGGCGAGCAGGCGCCCGAGCCGGGCCAAGGCGAAATGGACGTCTGCGCGACGCCGGGGATCATTAGTCAGACGCAACCAGGCGCGGTCGGAACCGACCCACGCGATAACTCCGCGCAACCGCCCCTCGACCACGGTCGCTCCGGCAACGACCCAGTCACCCTCGGTGCGCGGCTCGGGACTCGTCGCGCCCATCCAGGGAATAACCTTGGCCGCTCCCGCGATCACGTTGATGTCGACGGGAACGACCTCACCGGGGCCAACGACAATCTCCTCGCCGGGACGGACGTCAGCCGAACTGACGGTAACGACCTCATCGTCCACCACGCGCTGCGCGCTGCGCTCGAGTTCGCTGATGAGTTGTTCTCGGTCCGCGTCGATCCCACGACGGACGCGCTGCAAGAGCGTGGCCCCACCGGCCGTCACGGAAACGATGACCCCGGCGAGGGTCAACGCCGTTGGGGTCGCCTCATGCCGCATCACCAACGCCCCGATGGCAGTGGCGACGGCGACGGCGGGCGCCACCAGAAGAGCCAGCGGGTGAAGCTCACTCGGGTCGCGCCTGCCCGTTAGGTACCGAGCAACCAGCGCCGCCAGACTCACCGCAACGACCACGGCTCGCGAAGTGGAGGCCACCCGAGAATTGCCGGCAAGCAGCAGAACCACAGCCAGAATTCCGCCGAGCAGCGCCAACGCGAGAAGGAGGGAGCCAGCATCCGCGGTCGATGTGTAGTCGTGTGGCCGCTCCGACGAGAGCCTCGATCGCTCTTCGAAGGCGGGCTCGGGCTCCTCGTGTGAGATCGAACGTTCGACGTTGTCGAGTTCGTCGAGGCCGCCAGGCAGGCCGAAAGAAGCGATCCCCGATGCGTCGTCCACACCCCCGTCGGCCGACTCGAGGCCAACCCGCGTCGGCGCGAGCGAGTAGCCCGGCCCAGCGCTACCGGAGGCGCGCCGGGGCAACGGCAGTGGGGTCATCCCCGCGTCGGGGTTGAAGCGCTCACGACAGTCCGCGCTGCAGAAGTAGCGAAAGCGGTTATGGAAAATGGCGACGCGGGCGGCGCGCAGCGGGTCTGTGGGCCTCCGACAGTGTGCACACGCTACCGCCCTCGCGGCTGGGCCAGCGGACCGCCCGGAAGCCCGGTCGGCGCCACCATCGAACTCAGTCATCCGTACCCAGTGCCCACACCAGAGCCGCCTTGGCAGTGTGCAGGCGGGACTCCGCCTGGTCCCAGACGAAACTCCGTGGCCCGTCGATCACCTCGGCGGCGATCTCCTCGCCCCGGTGGGCGGGCAAGCAATGCAGCACGATGTGCTCGGGCTTGGCGAGAGCAGTCACAGCCGGAGTGACGCACATACCCTCAAACGCCACGAGACGCTTCTGCTGCTCCTCCTCCTGACCCATACTCGCGAAAACGTCGGTACTGATGACGTCGGCATTGACAGCGGCATCACGCGGATCCCGAACTACGGATATGTTGGCGCCCCGTTTCTGAGCTGTCGCAACGTACGCGGGATTCGGCTCGTAGCCGGCCGGACACGCCAACGCCAACTCCAGCCCCAGGAGGCCCGCCGCCTCGATCCAGGAGTTCGCCATGTTGTTGCCGTCGCCGATCCAAGCGTACCTGAGGCCGCGCAGGGTGCCCCGAATGCGACGGACCGTCTGCAGGTCAGCGAGTAGCTGCATGGGGTGAGACTCATCGGTCAGAGCATTGAGCACGGGCACACTACTGTGCGCTATCATCTCAAGCAGCCGCGCCTCCCCCGACGTTCGGAACGTTATCGCATGCACCATGCGCGACAGCACTCGCGTGGTATCGGAGATGGGTTCGCCCCTGGCCATCTGCGAGCCTGCTCCCGTAATGATCACGGGATGCCCCCCGAGCTCGACGACAGCCACTTCAAGGGAGAGCCGCGTGCGCGTGGATGCCTTCTCGAAGACTAGCGCGACCGATTTCCCGGCCAGAGGACAGGGCCGGTCGCTCAGGCCACGAGTCTGCTTGAAGCGGTCAGCGTCATCGAGCAGGGCGAGCAGACCATCGGTTCCGAGATCACTGAGGTTCTTGAGATGACGTGTCACTGGAGATTCTCCAACACTTGCTCGACGGCTTCGATTCCCTCGTCGAGCTCATGCTCGCTGATGGTCAATGGGGGTGAGAAACGCAACGTCGCGCCACCGGCAACGGTCAACAAAACGCCGCGCTCGCGTAGCGACGCGTGAGCGCTCTTGGTCAACTCGGCATCACGCAGCACGAGGCCCTGAAGCAACCCTCGACCTCGGACGGCAATCGCCTTGTCGGGTCGGTTTCGCACCACGCGATCGAGTCCAGCCGCAAGGTAGGCACCGCGAGCGGCGGCCTTCTCCACAAGCCCTTCCTCCTCGATCACGGCAAGCACCGCAAGTGCTGCCGCTGACGCCAAGGCGTTGCCTCCAAATGTCGTGCCGTGGGCGCCTGGCGGTAGTGCCCCAGCCAAGAAGCCACGGCACAGCATGGCACCGATAGGAACCCCGCCGCCAAGCCCCTTCGCGAGAGCGACGGCATCCGCATCGACGCCGTCGTGCTCGCAACCCAGGAATTTGCCAGTTCGACCAACGCCGGTCTGCACCTCGTCGAACAACAGAAGCGCCCCGGAACGATCCGCCAGATCGCGCAGCTCCCGAAGGAAGCCCGCAGGGGCCGGAATCACGCCGCCTTCTCCCTGGATGGGCTCGACGAGAATCGCAGCCACGTCATCGCCAAGCACTCGGGCGGCCGCCGCCGCATCGCCGAAGGGAACGTGCGTCGCCCCTGCCATTGGACCAAAGCCATCTCGGTACTTCGCCTGACCGGTCACAGCGAGCGCGCCCAGGGTGCGCCCGTGGAAGGAATTCTCGAAGGCAATAACGCGGCACCGCTGCGCAGCCCCAGCCAGGAAGAAGTGATGCCGAGCGAGCTTCAGCAGCGCCTCGATCGCCTCAGTCCCGGAGTTGCAGAAGAAGGCCCTGTCGAATCCCGTCCTCCGACACAGCGCCTCGGCTAGCTCGATGTTCGGCTCGGTATAAAAGTGATTCGAAACGTGTAGCAGCCGCTCCGCCTGTTCGCGAATCGCCAGCACGAGCTTGGGGTGCCCGTGCCCCAACGCGCACACTGCGATCCCGGCGTACAGGTCGAGATACCGACGCCCTGTGTCGTCCCAGAGCTCGCATCCGCGGCCCCGCGACAGGACGAGCGGACGCTCGCCATAGTTCTGGTAGAGGTAAGCCCGTCCGGCATCCTTCAGGGCACTTGCTCGGTCACTCATCGTGGGGCGTCTATAGCACAGCTCGGCCGGACGGGAGGGTCTTGTGATGATTAGTCCAGTTGGCCAGATCCTCGGACGGTCGAGGGCAAGCCCAATCCGAGGCCATCTGCCAGAGGGCGAGCTCACTCGGGCTCGCAAGGGTGCCGACCCTGGCGCGCTCACCGGCGTCGCGGTGAGGACGTCTGAGGAGGAACCTTG
>CAYRKE010000113.1:0-11916 GCA_964424695.1 uncultured Polyangiaceae bacterium | reverse complement strand
CCGACCCTGGCGCGCTCACCGGCGTCGCGGTGAGGACGTCTGAGGAGGAACCTTGACTCACCGGCGTCGCGGCGAGGACGTCTGAGGAGGAACCTTGCGCTCTCCGGCGTCGAGTGCCCGCTGAAGTTGTTCCGGTGTCGCCCGTTTCTGCGCGCCAAACCGAGGAAGCCCCTCGACAGGCTCCTGCTCCGCATCCTTCGCCCCCGGCCCAAGGAGTGTCCCACAGATCGTCTTGCAGTGGGTCTGGGCCTTGCGGCCTTCCACCGCTTCGCAGCCGCAGTCGCCGGTCTTGGCCTTGAGTTCGAGCGCCCGACGCACGTCCTCTCTCGTGAAACCCGCAGTGCGCTCGACCCGCTCGAATTGCCAAGCCTCCTTGCGTTGCCGGGGGGTACGAGGATCGTTCTGCTGCCCATCTGGCTCACTGCAACACCTGAACCCGAGGAAGTAGTAATAGAATCCCTCGTCGTGGGTGTAGATCTTGGGACGGCACTGATTGCGCACGCCTCGGTACCACGGCCCCCCCGTATGGACGCTGTCGTATTTGCCGCGCCATCCCCCCTCGAAGGTCTCGCTCGCAACGACCTCGTCCACGTTGCCGGGCAAGTCAGCAACCCCGTAGTCACTGACGCAGTGCGGCTGCGAACCGCTTCTTACGCCACGCCACAGGCGAGCCAGCTCGCGAGCGTCGCGAAGCGCAACCTTGTCCATGTCCGGACCATCCCACGAGTGATCGCCGTTGCACTTGCGGGTATCGCGAACGTAGCCATAAGGAAACGGCTTCATCTCTGGGCCCTCGCAGGACAGCGTCCATTCGCTCTCGGTGCAGAGCCGCTTGCCCACCGCCGCGCACTTGACCTGCGCTTGGTGGAAACGATTCATCACCTCGGGGCGCTCCCCTTTCTTGTTCGGCCACGCATACATGTCGATGCAGAAACGCCGCTTCTGCTTCTCACCGGTGCACGTGGTCTTGGTGTCGAACACCTCGCACACGGTCTTCTTGTTGGATTCGTCGTACCAAGACTGAAGGCACTCCTGCTTGACCTTGGGACAGTACTCACCCTCGACGAGCACCATACCCTGGGGGCACGCCGGAGGAGCCTTGTCAGCTGACGGCTGATTCGGAGGCTCCTCGGTGGCTCGAGGGGCGGCGCCCCGTGAGTCCTTGGGTGCGCTCGCTTGTTTCCGAGAAGGAGTCTCGCCCCGAGATGCCGCAGAGGGTGCTCTGGAAGAGGCTCTACCTCTGGACACGACCCTTGTGTTCGAGGCTGGACTCGACGCAGGCTGGGGTGCCGCCGACGCGGAGCAGGCAATCAGAAGAATCACAGGAACGGTGGAGAACCAGCGCATAGGCGCCCCTTAGCACTCACACGCCTCGGACGAACGTTCCATGAGGTCGATGGGCACTTGGGGACCCGCTCCGCGAGTGCCGACCGGTCGACAACCGCGAGAGACGGCGGCAAAGACGCCTACCTTTCAGCCGGTTTGATCGCGTACCCCGGCAGAAGTCGTGGCGGTATGCCGCAGCACGCTCGCATACCACCCGGGTTCCTGCGGACGCTCGCGGCGCCACCATGATGGCTGGCCTATACTGCTCCTCGTGCCTGTGCCCCCGATTTCTCCCTCGCTATCCACCCCGTCATTCCGTTCGGCGCGAGCGTCCTCCGCGGCAGCAGCCCCTCGTTCCTCCGGGAATGAGCCAGCCCGTTTCGGTGAGCCGTCACTCGGAACAGCGTGGTCGGGTGGACGCAATTGGGCAGTCAGGGGCTCGGTCTCGAGATTTTTCCATCTGACGACCGTGTGCGCGCTCATCGGTTGCGGCAGTGACGGCAATGACCGCTTCAGTGACTTGGTCGGGTCGGGCATCGGAACATTTGGTGAACCTGGCAAACACGAGTGCGAGGTGCGCGCGGAGAGCGATTGCGAAGGCTTCTCGGACTACGACGCCTGCCACAGCGAGACGCTCGAGACCTGCGCCACAGAGTACTATCTCCGCGGCTACGCACCCGAGGCGCTCCCCGCCTGTGATCCATCACAACCCGTTGTTCCCATATCGGCCGACTTGAGGCTCGCACTGTTCCGAGGCGTGGGGATCCGCGATAACGACGTCGTGCCCCACGCGCAGGGGCTGCAGCGCTACTACGAGCCCCACGACCTCTGGATGACGACCGCAGACGTCGCGGAAGTCGTCGAACTGGAGTATGCGCTGTCGGGAAGTGAGGCCAAGTTCCAGCGTGCTCTGAGTCAAGCGGGGATCGACCCCGAGCAAGACGAAGACGCGGCAATTGAACTCATTGGCCGTCTCATGTTCGAGCCGACCCGAGAGTTCCTCACAGCTCACGCAATGCCTGCCTGGGCCGGGGTGAACATCGTGGTCATTGGAAAGATCCTGTCGCCCGAGCTCGCAGAGGACATGCAGCTCGACGGAACCGTTGTTGGCTTGGGGCTTTCGGCCGCGCTGCTACAGAAAACCGAGGCCGAGCGAGACACTACCGGTTCACTCAACACCATGCTGGACATTTCGGGCGACTTCACGCCTTCACTTTTCGTCGGACACGCTGACATCGAAGCCCTCGGTGGCTCGTTCGACCTCGTGGTTGCCCACGAACTCGGTCATGCGCTGGGGCTGACCCACGTGGATGACCTCGACAACCTGATGGAACAAGGCGGCTCACAGTCGTGTCGGCGCTGGTTGAGCGAGAGTCAGGTCGAGGAAATGGGACCGTTTTCCGAGGTTATTCCAGCCGACACCGCTCTCACGACACTGTCGGCCCTACCGCGAATGGTCGTGCAGAGGCTTGCCGGCAAGAACCGGTAGGAGCTTTCCCCGACTCTGGTGGGACGCGGCCAGGCGGTTCAGAACCCCATCTCGAACCCGATGCTGGGCAGGGTTACGGGGCCAATCGTCCAATCATCACACTGGAACGCATTGCATTCGCGCCTGACCATCTCCTCATTCAGCGTGGCATTCAGGATCTCGAAGCTCAACGCAGCGTACTCGCCGGCAGACCCCACGGCCCATCGCTTCTGCAGTCGTCCATCGACGCGCCAGAAGGTTGGAGTTCTGGGCATCCCGCCCCTCAGGGAGGAGACGAGCCGCAGGCTGTCATCCATCGGGGAGGATGGGACGCCCGAGTAGATGGCGAACCTAGACCCCGCTCTCCAGCCTCGACCGAGGTCGTAGCTCCCCGCGACCTGAAGCACGTGGGTCCGGTCGAAGGCCGCAGGCGCTCGGTTCTGGTCGAAGCTGCGCCACGACCGCGATAGCGTGTACGAGACGAACCCGCCGATACGCCTCGTCAGGTCGCGACGCAGCATCAGCTCGATTCCGGCAGCCTGGCCTTGCGTGCGAGACTCGAGCTCCGCGCCGGCGTCGAACGAGATGAGGCTAGCCTGGTCGGTAGCATTGAAGTATGCGTGCTCGAAGCCCGTGAGCGATAGGTGAAAGCCCTCAGGAAGGTCGTGCTCGGTGGTCGCGCTCAACTGTACGCTACGCTGAAGACCGTCGGAGAGGGCGTTGATGGATGCGCCGGGAATGGCAACGAACAGGCTGGGAGGCTGGTGCGCGACGCCGAACGCGTGGTGAAGGCGCCAATCCTTGGTCACCTCGAAGGTGGCCGCAATCCTCGGTTCGACGCCGAGCGCCGACTCATCCCCAGATGCATAGAGGTCGGCGCGAACCCCGGGCACAACGGTGATCCCTCGCGACGGACGCAGCACGATATCCGCCCAGGCTCCGTAGACGAAGTCGCGCCGACCAACGAGGTTACGCTGCAAGTCCGCATCGTACTCGCCATCGTAGAGCGCTTGGACGTCATAGTCATCGGTCTGGCCATCGATCCCGCAACGAACCAGCGCATCAGCGGCAACCGCGTGCTCAACCGATGCCCTCACGTTGATGATGTGGTCAGTCAGCGAGAGCTGATCCGCGGTTCCTCGCGAGCGATCGTATCCGTAGGTCGCCGCAACCTCACCCAAGGAACGCCCACCGAAGTGATGCCGGTATCTGAGATCGAAGCGGTGAAACTCCGTGGAATTCGTGGTCACCGTCTCGGGGTCTTCGTCCGAACGCAGCCGGTCGTATGAACCGAACACGAATGCGGTCACAGATCCATTCCTGGAGACTGCTTGCGATGCCCGAGCCTGGTAGTCCCAATACTCGAGCTCCAGGTTCGGCACGAGCAGCGACAGTATCATCGCCGTGTAGGAATACCGTCCGCCGACAGCGACGCTCCCTCCCGGATGGGGGCCGGCGATGAACCCGCCAGCGTCGACTGCGCGAACGCTTCCTTGACCGTGCCACTCGGGTTCCGGATCTTTGGTGTCCGCAGCGATGATTCCCCCCGCGAAGCGCCCGAAGCGCGCCGGGTAGCCTCCGGCGTGTAGGCTCACCCTGTCGATGAGTGCCGGATGGATAACGCCAGGACCGAGCACCATATGGTAGAGGACCGGCACACGGATGCCGTCCACGAAGTACCCTTGGTTTCCTGGGGGCGCCCCACGAATGAAGAAGAAGGGCAATCCGGACGCCATGGGGGTAACACCCGGAAGAACCTCGATGGCCCGGAAGGGATCACCGAATGCCCCGGGCAACTGCTCGACTTCGGCATGGCCAATGCTGCTGGTGCTCGGAGCCTCCTCACGGCGCCGACCAGTAACGGTGATTTCGATGGCCTCGGCGCCACGCCCGAGTACGGAAGCTGGCTCCTGCGACTCGGGTGCAGACGCGGTGCTCCGGACCACGCCGGGCGTGGCAGTCACTGGTGCAGCAAGCGCCGCTGGCCCCTGTGTGAAGCGAACGAGAAACCGTATTCGAACCCGGATCGGGCTACCCGCCACGTGCGCCGGAACGAAGCGCCACGCCAAAGCCGCGACCTCGGCGCTTCGCGCAAAGGGCGCGACTCCGCCGAGCACACGGGCTGCACTCACCGTCCCTGATGGCTCCACCACCAGCTCGAGTTCGACGGATGCATCGCCGGAAGCCCCCTCGGGATAGGTGACGGGCGTCGAAAGCGGAGAGGGCCACTCCACGCCTGGCGGCACCGCATCGGACGCTCGCCCTCCAGGCTTAGCGTCCCCAACCTCTGCCCTTGAGCTGCCTTCCCGTGTCGCGGCGGCCGTCGTCGCCTCGACCGACGAACTCCCCGCGGGGCCATCGCCCGAGGCCTGCCCCGCAGCCCGGGCGTCACTTGCCCCGAGTAACACTGCCCCCAGCAACGCCGGCCCCAACAACGCCAGACCAGCGCACTCGTGGACCCTTCCCGCGACGCCGAGGCGATGAGCATCACACTGCCCTCTTCTCCCTGCTCGGCTCCCCGATGACATTCGCCCCAAACATCCGCGAGAACCTAGGACAATGCAAATTTCCTCGAGGCTTGGCCGACACACCAGCCCCCGAGACTCGAGGTCTCGACCTCGAGTCCCGCTCGGCGCGCCCGCATCAATAGCCAGAATTCGCCGCAAGCCTTGCGGCGCGTGCCGAAACGCAGGATGGGTCGGGTGCACCGAGCACCGGCGAAAAGGCGCTTGACCCGCACCCAAAGGGAGAGCATATTTCTCGCGCCGATGGTTTCGTTCCTAGTGCTCGACCTCCTTCTTCCAGGACTGCTCCTTCGCAGGGCGGGAGAGGTCTGAGGCGCGTCCACTAGAACGAGCTTCCCGAACCCTCTCCCGCCCAACAGCCGGAGAGGGTTCGGCGTATTTGGATCACGTCACCCGCTCCGGTGCTTACCCCGAAACTGGAGACACCTGCTATGCCGTTCGACCCCAAGAAGTACCGACCCGTCCCCACGATCGACCTGCCCGACAGGAAGTGGCCCAGTCGCAGCATCACTCGCGCCCCAATGTGGTGCAGTGTCGATCTCCGCGACGGCAACCAGGCGCTCATCGAACCCATGGGTCGCGAACGGAAGCTTCGATTCTTCAAGGCGCTGGTTCGTCTTGGCTTCAAGGAAATCGAGATCGGTTTCCCGGCGGCATCGCAGACCGAGTTCGACTTCCTGCGTGCCCTGATCGAAGAGCAGCGAATCCCGGAGGACGTGACGATTCAGGTACTCACGCAAGCGCGAGAACACCTGATTGCTCGGACGTTCGAGGCCTTGAAGGGGTCTCGACGCGCCATCGTGCACGTCTACAACTCGACTTCGACACTTCAGCGACGCGTCGTCTTCGGCATGGAGCGCGACGCGATTCGTGACCTCGGTGTTGCCGGAGCCGCGATGGCAAAGGCAGCCGCGGCGACTGTGCCGGAGACCGAGATCGTGCTGGAGTACTCGCCGGAGAGCTTCACAGGGACCGAACTCGATTTCGCCCTCGAAGTCAGCAACGCGGTCAGCGAGACTTGGGGAGCAACGCCGCAACGCAGAATGATCCTCAACCTGCCTGCAACGGTTGAGATGTCGACGCCGAACACCTATGCCGATCAGGTCGAGTGGATGCATCGCCATCTCGCGCGACGGGACGCCATCATCCTGAGCCTGCATACACACAACGATCGCGGGTGTGCGGTTGCGGCCGCAGAGCTCGGCGTGCTGGCTGGCGCCGATCGGGTGGAGGGGACGCTCTTCGGCAACGGAGAACGCACGGGCAACCTCGACATCGTGACGATGGCGCTCAACATGTACAGTCAAGGGGTGGACCCAAAGCTCGATCTACGCGACGTTCCCGAACTGGTGGCGGTGGCGGAGTACTGCAATCGGTTGCCAGTTCCGGCACGGCAGCCTTACTCCGGAGAGCTGGTGTTCACGGCATTCAGCGGGTCTCACCAGGATGCGATTCGCAAAGGGCTCGAGGCACGCGCGAAGGAGCGCAACCCAATCTGGGAGGTGCCCTACCTACCCATGGATCCCGCGGATATTGGGCGCCAATACGAGCCTCTCATCCGCATCAACAGCCAGTCGGGCAAAGGCGGCATCGCCTATGTGCTCGAGCAGTTCCACGGTTATCGCGTGCCAAAGGATCTCGCCATCGAGTTCAGCCAGACGGTGCAGCGCATCACTGATTCGACCGGAGAGGAACTCTCTCCCGAGCAGGTGCTGGGCGCTTTCGAACGCGAGTACATCACCTGTCCAGCTCGATTCTCCCTTGGGAAATACGAGGTCGAGCGACAGGGGCCCGAAGAGGTCACCGTCTCAGCGGCCGTAACCGATCGCGGCAAGGTGGTGCACTTGACCGGCAAAGGGAGTGGACCCATCGAGGCGTTCGTGCGGGCACTGCGTCGCGATCACGGAATTGACGTGGGGTTCACCGACTACAGCGAGCACTCCTTGGGCGAAGGCGAGGACGCCGAAGCCGTGGCCTACGTGCGCCTTCGCACCAGCGACGGTCGGAACACCTACGGAGTCGGCCGACACGACGACATCGTCACTGCCTCCCTCAAAGCGGTCGTCGGTGCGGTCAACCGCCTCTACGGGGAGGCGCCAAAGGCCGAACCCCAGAGCGCTCCGCCGCCTGCACGGTAGCAACCCCCTGCGGGCTGGAGATCGGGCAGACGGGCGCGTTCCGCTGTCTGATCTCCGGCGCCGCACCGGAGATCCTCGCGCATGAAGATCGTGTTCGCCACCTCGAATCCCCACAAGCTTCGCGAGGTCAGCGCCATCCTGAGCAACCCGACGGACGGCGAGGACGCGGTGAGCGTCGTCGGCCTCGATGCATTCGATAGGGCGCCGCAGGAACCGGAAGAGGACGGCGCGACGTTCGAGGACAATGCGCGACTCAAGGCCCGCTACTACGCCAAGGAGCTTCAGATAGAGTGCCTCGCAGAAGACTCGGGGCTTGAGGTGGACGCTCTGGAAGGCGCGCCGGGCGTCTACTCCGCACGCTTCGCTGGCACCGGCAACAGTCGGGCGGAGCGGGATCTCGCCAACAACGATTTGCTCCTGCGGCGCCTTCGCGGGGTACCGATGGAGCAACGGACGGCCCGCTTCGTCTGCGCGATGTGCCTGTGCCGTCCAGACGGAACCCTCGTTGCCGAGGCTCGCGGCACCTTCGAGGGGCTCATCGCTGAGACTCCCGCAGGCCGCGGCGGATTTGGCTACGATCCGCTTCTCTACGTTCCGAGCGCTGGCTGCACGAGCGCAGAGCTCAGCCCCGAAGAGAAGAATGCGCGGTCGCACCGCGGACAGGCAGCGCGGGCTATCGCTGACCTCCTGCGCGTTCAGAGTCATGCGCGGTAGAGCACCGATCCGTTCGCCTGCATTCGAGAGCACGCGGAGCCGCGCCGACCTCGGGTGTGGGTCGTCTGGCAGGACATTCAACTTCCAGACTCGGAGTCAGCTCGGCATCTGTCGACGAGCCGAGCCGGATGAACATCCGGGCGCTTACTGAGCGCTGGCCGGGTTCCGGGCTCGAGATGGGCCGACACCTCCAAGCTTCCGCGACACTGGATTACTCCTGTGAAAACAGAAGCAGTGCAGTGAGCACCAGAGTTGGCAGCGCCTGGGACCCGGACGAGGCCAGCGACAAGTATCAGACGCTACGTCAGAGCCGTCAGGAGGCTGGCGCGGCCCCCTTGCGCTGCAGGTTCGACGCCTGGAAACCATTGACGTTTTCGATTGTGCGGGGGTTCGTCGGTGCAGTCGAAACCGGCGCAGCAGACGGATGCAGCCCAGCAACCCGGGCAGTTGGCACATGCCTGAACCGACGACGCCGTGTTCGCTGAGCGGAAGGCAGGGCTGAACGGAAGACAGAGCTGAGCGGAAGGCAGCGCTGAGCGGAAGGCAGCGCTGAGCGGAAGGCAGCGCTCAGCGGAAGGCAGCGCTGAGCAGCCATTGCCATCGTGAAAATGCGGGTAGCAGCTCCGTTGGCAGGCTTCCTGAGGAAAACAGCCGGGCGCGATTCGGTTGCCAGTGTGAATTCCCGAGCAGGCAAGAGCGGGAAGACCGCTGGCTGCGGAGGTGGGGATCCTGGCCAATAATCAGGGACAACCTGGCCACAGGCGGTGGTGCGTTCACCAGACGTGGACTATGATTGCCTTTGGCGTGATGACTGAGGTCGACGTCGGATTCGGTAAGCAAAGGGTAGCTGCCATGAGCAGGATTAACTTGAGTGCCGCTTGGTTGTTGGGAGCCCTAATCACCGTTGCGTGCTCGTCGAGCGATGGCTCGGACGGCTCGAAGTCGTCGTCGAACGGCTCCGCTGCAAACCCCATCGAGGAGAGCAGCGATATCGCGGGGGTTACCTCGAGCGGAGGAGCCAATGGCAGCAGCGCGGACGGCAGCGTCGTGCTCGACGGAGCGGGCGGAGCCGATAGCTCGTCGAGCGGGGGCGCGGGCACCGTGGAGAATGCTACCGGCGGAGCGCCGGAGGCAAGCGCCGGAACACCAGGCTCAGGCATCGTCGAGTCCACTGGCGGCACGACGAGCACTGAACCGGCGTCCTCGGGCGGTGATAGTGGCGTGACCACGGATCCGGGGCAGACCCAGAGCGGCGGCGACAATGGCACCACCACAGATCCGCCCCCGGAAACGACAGGCGGAACCACTGGAGAGACTATGGACCCGCCGCTCGGAGAGACCGAGGACCCGCCCATCGGAGAAACCGAGGACCCGCCCATCGGAGAAACCGAGGACCCGCCCGACGGAGAAACCGAGGACCCCCCCGACGGAGAGACCGAGGACCCGCCGCCAGTCGATGAGTGCGTTCCCACTGAGATGACCGACATCAACGTCATCGTCTTCAACGATGCCGAGCCGGGCGGAGCAGACTCCGAAGGCCGCATGTATGTCGGTGGCAACGCGGTCTTCGATGGTTACGCCATCGCCTCTCAAGAGGAGGACGACTGCAACAGCTGGGGCCTGGTGGTCGGAGGGGATCTCACCGCATCCGGCGGCTCGGTGGGCAGCGGAAAGATTGCAGTGGGCGGTACCTTCACCCGTGACGGTGCGTTTACCGCGCCGTGTGGCGTTTGGGAGGGCGAGGAACCCGTCGATTTCGAAGCCCTCGAGGCCAGGATGATCGCCTACAGCGAGGCCATGAAGGCCTACCCAGAGAACGGCGAGTCCGAGGTCAGCGGTGGCTACCTGAACCTGACTGGCACCGACCCCGAGCTCAACGTCTTCTCGGTCACCGCCGAAGAGCTCAACAACAACTTCCGCTTGGACGTTCCGGAGGGTTCTTCGGTGATCGTCAACGTGAGCGGCGAGGAGGTGTTCTGGTCGGGCGTTGGTTTCGATCTTCCGGACGGCGCATCCTGCCGCGGCGGGTCTTCGGACTGGTGCCACAGCATCATGTTCAACCTGTACGAGGCCATCACGTTGGACCTCAGTGGCATCGGTGTGCAGGGCTCCGTCCTGGCGCCGTACGCGACCTTCAGCGGCGGCGGCGGCAATGTGGACGGGCAGCTCATCGTGCAGAACCTCTATGGTGGGATCGAGTTCCACCCCTACTTCTTCAGCGGCTGCCTGCTCCTCCCCGAGGTGGAGCAGGACACTGGTGCCTAGTCCTTGCTGGATCGCGCGGCCCCGGCGGGCATCAAGCATCCAGGGTTCCCTAAGTTTAACCTCAATTCGACGTTGATGAACCTTGCGCTGGACACGGCATCTCTCGCTAGGACGGAGTCCAAACGGCAGTGACCAGGATAGGCCCTGTGATTGCCGTTCAGGGAAGCGTTCTCTCGACAGCGGTGCCGTGCCCAGTCGGTCGGTATACGGTTTCGGCGCAGCCGGGTTAGGGTTTGGTTATGTGGCTTAAGTCTCGAATGTTGGTCTTTTCTGCCTGTGGCACGGTCGCACTCCTTCTGAGCTGTTCGAGCGGTGGTTCTGGCGGTGGCAATGGGACCTTCCTGAATCATGATGACGACGACGATACCGTCGGTTCGACAGGTGGCAGCAGCGGAGTCGTGTCCGGCACCGGTGGCAGTACTGAGTCGGAAGTGGTCATCGACGACAACCCCACCGGCAACGGTACCGGTGGCGGGGGGCCTATTGGCTGCGCGGCTGCGGAGGCGCTCTCCGCCCTCACCCCCATCTACATGGTCTTCATGTACGACACGTCGGGCAGCATGGGTGACCAGACCTTCTCGGACGGTTCGGTACTGGAGCAATACGCTCAGCGCTGGGCGCCCATGAAGGAAGGAATGACAGCCTTCTTCAACGATCCGGGTTCCAGCAATCTCTTCGCCTCGCTCGACTACTTCCCTGCAGACGGCGGCTTCGAGTCCACCTGCAAGGTAGCCCAATACGCCCTGCCATCCGTGCAGCTGACGCCGCTCAACACCCCCGATCCTCTCATCAACAGTCTGAACCTCAAGGAACCCAAGGGCGGCACGCCCACCCTTCCGGCACTGCGAGGCGCAGTACAGTATGCGCAGCAGTTGAAGCGAGAGACCCCCAAGGCCCATGTGGTGGTGGTCTTGGTCACCGACGGCGAGCCCGCAGTCATCCCCTCAGTGGCGGACGGCGGAGACGGGAAGACCCCAAATCCCGCGTGCCCCCCAGATGATTCCCTCACCAACACCGTCGAAGGCGTCGCAGCCGTAGCCCGCGCAGCCTACACCGGCAACCCGTCGATCCCCGTGCATGTCATCGGTGTGGGCGATTCCGTCGATAGCCTCTCCGCCATCGCGAGCGCAGGCGGAACCACGCTGACACTCATCGGCGCGACCGATCCCGCCGAAACGACGAGGGTGCTCAGGGAGACGCTGGAAGACATTCAGGTGGCCCAGTTCTCCTGTGACATGCCCATCCCGCCCCCCCCAGAGGGCGAGGCATTCGATCAGAGGCTGGTCAATGTGCAGTTCGTCCATACGGACAGCACCGTTGAGCTGTTCGGTAAGTCGATCGGCTGCACCATGGGCGTTGGGTGGGAGTACGACAGCGAGGAGTCCCCGACGATCATCAAGCTCTGCCCGAACACCTGCAACGCGATCCAGAACGACCCAACGGGGCAGCTCAAGACTGAGTTCGGCTGCGCGACGCGCGT
>CAYRKE010000112.1:0-24963 GCA_964424695.1 uncultured Polyangiaceae bacterium | reverse complement strand
GGCACAGGCGGCACAGGCGGCACAGGCGGGACCCAGAGCGGTGGCACCGGGGGCGTCCAGACCGGAGGCACGGGTGGGATCCCGACTGGCGGCACCGGAGGCGTCCAAACCGGAGGCACGGGTGGGATCCCGACTGGTGGCACCGGGGGCGTCCAGACCGGAGGCACGGGTGGGATCCCGACTGGCGGCACCGGAGGCGTCCAAACCGGAGGCACGGGTGGGATCCCGACTGGTGGCACCGGAGGCGTCCAAACCGGTGGAACCGGCGGCGGCGCGGGCTACGTGCCGGTCAGCGAGTATCTACTGGAGCCCGAGCGGACCATCCCAGTACTGAAGTCTCTTGCCGACTTCCGCGCTCGTTCACGCGACAACGCCAACGGCGGCTTCTTCACCTTCGTCAACGCCAACGGATACGTTGGTTCTGATCGCCGAAAGGGGTTTGTCACGACGACGCGCGACGCATGGACCTTCTCGCGCGCATTCATGGTTACCGGCGACGAGACCTATCTGGACCACGCGGAGCACGCACTCGAGCACCTGCGCTCCCACGGCCGGGACACTGCGCGCGGTGGATGGTATTTCACCGGCGATGAGTACGGGAACCTGACGCCGTTCAATCCGTGGTGGGATCCCAATACCTGGAAGTGGTCGTTCGTGCAGCACTACGCGTTACTCGGGATCGGCGCCTACTGTGATGCGACCCGCGACGCCGACGCGTGTGCGTGGCTCCAGCAGGGACGAAGCTTCCTCGACACCAGGATGTGGGATTCCAACTCCGGGCGGCTTGGCTACTACGACCAAGCCAACCTCGACATGAGCAATCCGAAGAACAAGGGCTTCACCCCAACGGTCGACGCGCTGACGACGCATGCTGTCCAGATGGAGTTGCTGTGGCCGACTGCCGCACACCATCAGCGGTTGCTCGACTTGGCTGACATCGTCGCGGATCGCTTGGCCGCCAACATGGATCTTGGGAGCGCCCGGTTTGGCTATCCGGAGAACTACGACAACAGCTGGGCTGTCGATTGGTCGCAAACCGGCGGCGACGTGGGGCACGTGCTGAAGTCCGCCTGGGTTCTGGCGCGTGTGTACCTCCGGCACCCGGATGCAAGCTATCGAGAGGCTGCTCGCGAGCTCATTTACGAGGTACTCAACAACGGCGGATGGGACGACACTCACGGTGTCCCCTACACGAGGTACGACTGGAGCACGGGGGAAGTTACTCATCAGGCCGAGTGCTGGCAGATCGAGCAGGCGATCACCGGAGGCCTATCGAACTGGTACATCGCGGACAATCAGGCTGATCGCGATACCTTCCTAGAGATGGCGGATCGCTCCCTCCAGTTCTTCGACCAGTATGTGATCGACCACACCAATGGCGGCACCTACAAGATGAACAGTGTAACGGGGGCGCCCACGGAGAGCGCGAAGAGCAACTTCT
This sequence comes from uncultured Polyangiaceae bacterium, assembly GCA_964424695.1. Lineage (GTDB taxonomy): Bacteria > Myxococcota_A > Polyangia > Polyangiales > Polyangiaceae > JAEWRL01. The sequence continues at coordinate 23,522 of CAYRKE010000112.1, read as the reverse complement.
TCAACGTGGAGTACCACTCTACGGAGACATTCTACTTCACGTATCTGTACGGTAGCTTGATGCTCAACCGCACCCCGGTTGCGCTCTACTACATGGTGCCTGCGTCGACGACCGCACAAGTGGTCCAACTGACGCCGCTTGCTATCGACGACGCGTCGATGCAGATCCAGTCAGTGACGCTCGACGGCCAACCGGTGACCACGTTCACGGCTGCGACTCGCGAGGTCACTCTGGCAGCTGGCCAGGGCGGAAAGCTTCGCGTCGTCTTCGGTCCAGCAACGTAGTCACTGTTTTGCAGGGGGGGGCTCCCGATTCGCCAAGCGGGTCTGGAGCCCTTTCCGGCATCCGGGGGGCTATCGCGGACCAGCATTTGAGGACCGGAAGCTCCGGGTTCCGCGCAGCCAGCGGCCAGGATCGCCGGGCGTCGTCCCAGTCGAGGTCTCGCAGTAGTGCTAGGTGAGGAGCTGGGTCACCCCGAGCCGGTGTAGCAGGAAGAGGAGAACGCCCGCGTAGACTCCGGCTGCGATGTCGTCCAGCACAACGCCCGTACCCCCGCCGACGCGTTCGTCGATCTGTCGTACCGGCGGAGGCTTCCAGATGTCGAAGAGACGGAATGCCAGGAAGCCCAGGAGTAGGTTCGCTGGGTCCTTAGGAACCAGCAGCAGCGTCACCAGGTATCCGACGACTTCGTCAATCACGATCCTCTTCGAGTCGTGCTCACCGAACGCTTCCTCCGCCTGAGAAGCCGCCCAGAACGCCGCCAGCGTCACGGCGGCACTGGCCAGGGCGTAGATGGCGGAACCGCATCTGCCCAGCGCCCACGCCAAGGGTACGGCGGCCAGCGTTCCCGCGGTTCCAGGGGCAACCGGCGAGTAGCCGGCGCCAAAGGCAGTCGCGAGGATTACCCCGACCTTTCGTCGAACATGCTGCAATTCTTGCTACTTCGCCTTCTCGAGCGGAGTATTCGCTCGTTTCTTGCCGGGGGTCGTTACCGCCGATGCGGCGTTCTCGCTACCACTCCCTGAGGCGCGGCACAACGGCACGTGGAGACGAGCCGCAGGGAGGGCGGATCGATGCAGAGACGTTGCGCATCGAATCGGGGCGTCGGTTCGAGTGCGTTTTGCCCCTCGGTCGAGACTTGGGCACTAGCATGAGAATGTGGGACCGCGGGTTTCGCTCCGGCCGAGCCAGTTGGGTAGTGGCAACCCTTCTTGTTCTGCTTCCGCCAGCTGCCACTAGTTGGGGCAAGTCGTCTTCAACATCGTAGTCGCGGCTGGAGCTTCAGCGGGAGACGACGTCGGTCACCTCGGCGGCCCCCTCGAGGTCGACCGCCGCGCGGAGGGCCTGGACGCAACTGCTCGTATTCTCAAGAGATCATCGGCGGAGTGGTGATCCTGCCGTTGTCGCGGCGCTGGCGCCTCAGGTCCGAGCCGCGCGTGGGTCGAGCGGTGGACCGATGCTCCTGGGCCCGAGAGGGAAGGTCGTCAGGTGGCCGGGCAGTGCTATGAACGCCCAAGCGCTGGCATGGTGACGAGCTTGATCGTTGATATCGCAGGAATTTGGGTTTCGGTTCGCCTCTGGCGGCCGCGCATCCGGAAGGGAATTGGACCCCGATGATGGGCTTCGATCAGGCAGTTGAGCGAGCCAAGCAGCTTGGCACCGACCCCGTGAAGGGCCTCACTTCCGCACAGGTCGAGGCGAGTCGCAACACTCACGGAGACAACCAGCTTCCCGAGCCACGCCACACACCGGTGCGGGAGCTTTTCGTGGAGGCCCTCAAGGATAAGACCCTTCTTATCCTGATGGGGGCGGCCGCGCTGTCCGTTGGGGTCGAGGTGCTGCGCGGTCGCGTCGAGGACGGGTACCGGCCGCATTTCATTGATGGCATCGCGATCATGGTGGCGGTGGCCATCGCCTCCCTGGTGGCGACCCTGAACCAAGCTCGGGCCCAGAAGGAGTTTCGCTCGCTGCGGAAGGTTCGCGAGGACATCCCGACGAAGGTCCGTCGCGATGGGCGCGAGCGGCAGGTTTCGATCTTCGAACTAGTGGTCGGAGACATCGTCGAAATCGGCTGCGGGGACCGAGTTCCGGCAGACGGCATGGTGCTGCGCGGGGTGGATCTGGCGGTTGATCAGTCGACGCTCACAGGTGAGTCGGTCCCGGTGGAGAAGGGCGAATCGGACCTGGACCTGAAGGCGGGATCGGTCGTTACCGCCGGCAGCGGCACCATGCTGGTTCTCGCCGTCGGTCGAGGGTCAGCCCTCGGCCAGTTGCACGCGCAACTCACCGAGACAGAGGAAGACCAGACACCGCTTCAGGCGCGACTCTCCAGCTTCGCGGATCGCATCGGCATTTTCGGGCTGGGTTCGGCTGTCGCTACATTCCTCGCCCTGGCCGGCGTGGCTGCGCTTCGGGGGGAGCTCAACTTCGACCAGGGGCTCCAGTCCCTTTCGTCACTTCTGCAGTTCTCCATCATTGCAGTCACCATCGTCGTGGTGGCCGTGCCCGAGGGCTTGCCGCTCGCGGTGACGATTAGCCTCGCGTACAGCAGCCTGAAGATGGCCAGGGACAAATGCCTGGTTCGCAAGCTGGTGAGCTGCGAGACCATGGGAGCCGCTACCGTCGTGTGTTCGGACAAGACCGGCACGCTGACGAAGAACCAGATGTCAGTGGCGGGCGCTTGGATCGACGGCAGGGTGGTGGACTCGCCGACGGATGCCGCGAGTTTCACTGACGAGGAACGAGAGCTGATTGAGCAGCTCTTTGCTATCAATTCGACGGCGCTGCTCGAGCACAAGGATGGTCAGGTGATCTACCTCGGCAATCCGAGCGAGTGCGCCCTGTTGATGCTACTCGAGCGCTGGGGGGTCGACTGGAGAACGCGGCGCAATCGTGCACACGTGACGCATCAGTTCAGCTTCAACAGCGAGCGCAAGCGCATGTCGACGCTCACCAGCATTCCCGGGGAGAGTCTGCTGCTGCTGACCAAGGGTGCACCCGAGATTGTGCTTGGTCTGTCATCGTCGCTTCACACCGCTGACGGAGTGCGTCCGTTGACGGTCGGCGACAGAAATCAGATCCTGGAGCAGACTGCGGCGTTTTCACAGGACGCCAAGCGGACTCTGGCCCTCGCGTACCGCGAGCTTCCCGAGCACGCGCCGGAGCTCGGGCATCGAGGTGAGGCGGCCGCCAGGGTACTGGAAGAGAACCTCGTGTTCTTCGGACTCGTGGCCATTGCGGATCCGATTCGGCCGGAGGTGGCGGGCGCCATTGCTGCGTCTCGGGCCGCCGGGGTCGATGTCAAGATGGTGACGGGAGACCACCGTAACGTCGGAGAGGCGATTGCCCGGGAGCTCGCGCTGCTCATGGACGGCGATGTGATCATGGACGGTGCGGAGTTTCGCGAGAAGAGCGACGCCGAGCTCGTTGAGGTTTTGCCGCGGCTTCGAGTGCTCGCGCGGTCCATGCCCGACGACAAGTACCGGCTTGTTTCGCTGCTGAAAGCACAGGGGCAAGTGGTCGCCGTCACCGGCGATGGCACCAACGATGCGCCCGCCCTGAAGGACGCCGATGTGGGATTCTCGATGGGAATCTGCGGAACCGAGGTTGCCAAGGAGGCATCGGACATCGTCTTGGTCGACGACAACTTCGCGTCCATCGTGCGCGCCATCCATTGGGGACGCGCGGTCTTCGAGAACATCCAGAAGTTCCTCCAATTCCAGCTCACCGTGAACGTCGTCGCACTCTCTACGGCGTTTCTTGCTGCCGTAATGGGTCTCGGGGTTCCTCTCAATACGGTTCAGCTGCTGTGGGTCAATCTGCTCATGGACACGCTCGCCGCATTGGCGCTCGCCGCCGAACCTCCGCGCCCGGTGCTCCTCAAGCAGGCGCCTCATGGGCGGACGGCACCGCTCGTCAGTCGCCCGATGTGGACGTCGATTCTGGCCATGAGTACCTTGATGGTGCTCGCGCTCATGGTGTCTCTGAGGACCGATTGGATCGTGCCTGCGGATACTCCCCACGCCCAACGAATGACGTTCGTCTTCAATGCATTCGTGATGATGCAGCTCTTCAACGAGATCAACGCACGTGCCGTTCGGTTCGGTCGGCATGTGTTGGACGGTCTCTTCGGGAGCACGCTGTTCCTGGGGGTGCTCGCCTCCACCGCCTTCGTTCAGATACTGATCGTGAACTTCGGCGGGAAGGTCTTTAGCACTGTCCCAATGAGTATCGACCTCTGGTGGCGATCGATCGGTCTCGGCGTCATGACGCTCGTTGCCGGCGTGGTGATTCGCAGAGTGGGTCGTGCGCTCAGACCGGAGTGGGACACGGAGGGCATGGCTCGCTACTGAATCGGCGAGCGCGATTCTCGAACGGTTTGTTCTGCGCCCCTCGAGGTTGAGGGCAGGCAAGACCTATCGAGTCCCGACCTTGGCCTACAAGGCGGCCGGAAGTGACCAGTCCTCCTTGAATCGCCCGGCGGCGATGATGGGCACGTCGCCCAGGAGTTGGTGACCCGTCGCGGCGCGCAGCCGCTCATCCCACACGATGAAGTCCGGGAGCAGCTTTGGAAGCGAGAAGCTCCGCCACAGGCCACCGAGAGTGGGCGCGGTCAAGACGACGATGTAGCGCTCTCCTTCGGGGTTGGGGTAGACGAAGAGGGCGCCTTCCTCTGGATACGAGTAGCGCTCCGTGGCGACGCGAAGCTCGCTGCCGTTCGCTTCGATGGGGAGAGCCCCGCTCCAGCGCGCGAGCAGGACGTGGTCGTGCCGATTGCCAACCAGGAACAGCGATGCTTGTCCGTGGGTCGCGGCAGTGACTTCGGTGTCGGCAATGACCGGGTAGTCGAGCCGTACTCCTCGTCCACCGCGAGCCCAAGCCTCGGCGACCTCTCGATTGGCGAGACGAGTCATCGGGTCGAGCGTGCCGTACACGAATACGAGTCGGTCGAGGAACACATCGTGGATGGGCCCCTCGAGACCCGCGTGCTTCATGTGTTGGCTCGAGGTCTGGTGTTCTGGTGGCACAGGTTGCCCTTGGTCGGCGATTTGCCAGGAGTTGTCCAACCGTACCGCGGAGATGGGGGAGGGGGAGGGGGAGGGGACCGGAATCGGTTGCCCGTCAATCACCAGTTCGCTGACGGCATCGCGCGGTGAGAGGGTGAGGCCGAGCACGCCTTGAGTCCGCACCACCAACTCTCCGCTGGCCAGGCGTTCCGCCACTATGCTCGCCCGCTCCTGGGTTCTGTCGAGCCGAGTGAGCCGCACCCACGCACGCTCTCCGTAGCGGAGCGAGTCGGTGTGGAGCACGACGCGAGAGGGCGAATCCTCCTTTCGAAAGGCTGTCAACCAAGGCCATAGCCGCGCCCCATCATAGACGATGGGCCAGATTCGATGTCCGGCCTCGGGCCATTCGGTGCGAACGCTCAGGCCGGCTCGCGTGAAGCTATCGACCAGCACGCGGCTGTGGCTGAGGGGCGTATCCTCGGTGCCACGGGCCACCATCAGCCCGAGGCCAGCGCCGTTATCCGCCCAGGAAGCCGGAGACCAGTGGTGCATGCTTGCCCGCTCCCAGTCCGTGCGCGGTCCCGCCGACGTGTCTCGGCGTACGAAGTAGCTTTCGTAGCCGCACAAGGACGCGAGGGCGGAAAACCGCTCCGCGTGGCGCAGCCCGAGGTGACTCGTCCCGGTGCCGCCCATGGAGACTCCTGTGATGCTCACCCGGTTTCGATCGACTGGGTAGTTTTCCAGCATCCAATCGATGGCGTCGAGTACGGCCTGCTCGCCCGCGCCGCGGTAGAAGGTGTTGCCGAAGGCGTCCGGGGCAAGGACGAAGCCGTCGACGCCAGGCCGGGGACGATCCAGCTTCTGGTCCAGAAACGCACTCAGAATGCCTTCCGGGCTTCCCCCAAGCCCGTGGAGGACCACGACGAGGGGCCGTGGTGTCTGGCTGCGGTCTTGGTAGGACTCTGGCACGTGCACCAGGACGCGGTCGGGCGTGTCGGCTACCGAGGTTCGAATGGCGATTTCGTGGACTCCCGGAGACTGCCAGGGCGGCTCGCCGCGGGTGACATGGGAGCCGAAGCGGCGTAGCCGATTGGCTTCGAGGCTGGCCGTATCGAAGTCTCCACTTTCGAGCGCGGACGCGAGGCGTCGGTTCATCATGTCAAGCGTGTCGGAGTACGCCGAGTATTCCGGACCTGGCAGGGGCGTTGCTCGACTCGAGAGCCACCCGCGAGCGTCGTGGCCCGCGACCAGCGCCTCCCACGCTTCCCGGGAAGAACCGAGGGTATGCTGGAAGGTGCGATTGGCGACCTTGAGGGTGACCCGAAGTCGGAGTGCGGCGGGCCAACCGCTGTCGTGCCGGACCTCCCCAAGGGGGATGACTTCACCAGCCTCCGAAGGGTGGGGTGGGGGGAAGGCCCCGACAACCCGATCTGGCAACACCACGGCGCCGGGCCCGCGGGACACCGACGCGCGCACAGCCTGGGCCTCCCCTCGGGGGTATCCACCTCGAGCCGCCAGGTGCACCTCGACGACGGGCTTGCCGCCGACTGTCGCCCAGCGGACCGAGGTCTCGAGGAGCTCGGCTCGGAGTGCGTCGCAGCGCTGTTCCGAGAGCCCAGGGAGTACCCAGTAGGTGGCTAGCGGCGGCTCGAAGCTGGCGCGGTCGACGATGCGGACGCCGACAACGGCGTCCTCGTCTGGCGACACGACGGCAACCTCCAGCCGATGGACGCCCACTGGGGCACAGAGCGGGATTACCCGCCAGGATTCCCCGGCTGGCGTGGCGTCGAGCTGGCTCCAGATGGGTATACCGTCCAGGCGCACCAGGGATGCCCCGTCGTGTCTCAGGAGCAGGAGGGCGTCCAGTGGCACTTGTTCGACCCGCAGGATACCGCCGAGGACCGCCCGATCACCGGGATGGCCGATTCCCTTCAGTACATGGCGCAGCTGCAGCGTGCCACTCGCACTCGTAATCGGTTGTTGCCCCCTCCAGAGGCCACTCTCGGGATCGGGCAAGTCACGACTTCGTATCCGACCGACGAGGGATTCGAGATCGGTGGCGTGCACCGATGGCGCGACCAGCCAGGCACCGATTGAGCCATCTCGTGCTGGTGCGAGCTCGCAACCGCGTGCTGGCGCATTCACGGCACAGATCGCGAATAGCAGCAACACGAGGGGCGAAGCTCGAAATGGGCGGGCAGCTCGGCTCTTCACCCACGAGACCACTCCGGCCTGGCGGCGATTCGGCAGACCCGTTCGGGTCCCGCGCGGCGCCGCCAGCGGTCGTCTACGATTTGCCCATGGCCAGGACACGAGCGCCGTCCTGGAACATGATGGAGACCTTCTCCGGGCCGAGGATTTCCGCGACGAACCCAGGTCCAAATTTTCGATGGTTGACGAGCTCACCGAGCGTGAATGTACGGCTGATCGAGAACTCCGTGAACCCCGAGAGGTCGTGACCGAGTACCTTCTCCTCCCAATCCAGGCGCTTTGGCGTCACGCGCTCGGCTCGCTCGCCGGTTGCCGACTTCTTGGCAGGGGCGCGCTTGGGCGTGACCGAGGAGATGCCCTTGGGAGGACGGTAGTTGTGTTGGCTGTTGCAGGTCAGACAGACGACGCGTTTGGGCTGACTGGCGACCATGGCGACGATCCTGTGGCCGAGGTCGAGGCGACACTTCGTGCACCAGGCATCGATCTCACTACCAGCTGAAAGGGCGGCGGGCATTGCTTGGCTTACTCCAACTCTTCCTTCGCGGCGCGAACGCGCCGGTCAGCGGCTTCGTCGCGCGATGCGGGAAACTGTTCATGGGCGGGCGTCCGTTGCTCGAGATTGGGTGCGGCCTCTGCCGGATCGGGCGGGGCCTCGCTTTCCTCTCGCTTGAGTCGTGCTTGGGCGCGCACCGACGGTCGCGCGACGTGCTGCTCGTTGGGGACGAAGCGGATCTCCGTCTTGATCTCGAACGACAAGCGCGTGAGAACGCGGGTCAGCTCTTCCCCGAGGTTACTATGCGCGAGAAACTCTCGAACCTCACGGGCGACGGTCGCGTAGATGCCGCTCTTGGTCTCCTCGAGCTGCGCCATGATGACGCCGAGCGCTTCCTTGGGGAGCCTCAACTCGCCGAGCAACTGACGCAGCGTCTCCTGACGTTCTCCGATTCGCTCCGAGCCGGCCTCGACGAGCCTCTTGATCAGGTCTGGGATGATGCCTTCGAGACGGCGACGGGAGCCGTCTTGCTGTTCGTGATCAGGCGACTGCGAGTCGGGCGACGACGGGTCACTCACGGGCAGCCAACTAGCTCTCGATCGTCACTCAGTCAAACGCACTCGCTTGGCCGGGAGGCCTTGCGGGGCGATGTTTCACCGGGCTGCAAAACACTTACGCTGGCCAGCCATCCATTCCGAGCTTCGACGGCTCGGGTCACAGCCGAGTCCGCGGGCCGCGGGCAGGCGTCTCTCGCTCCCGCGGCCAGATTGCCGGGGCCGGCCGCCGCCTTCGTCGCGGCGGGAGCCCGTTTCAACCCTGCAACGAATCCTTGCGCTCGCTGAGCGTCGCAGTATCCACGGAGTTCATATGCCATCGGAATTCGAGTCCCGTCGGGCGCGCGTCCTTGAGCGGCTCGGCTCTGGCGTGCTTCTTGTCCCGGCCCAGGCGGTAGCACTGCGCAACAACGATGTGGAGCACGAGTACCGTCAGGACTCGGACTTCTACTATCTGACGGGGTTCGAGGAGCCCGAAGCGCTGCTCGTATTGAGCGGATCGAGCGAGCAGCCCTTCACACTCTTTCTGCGACCCAAAGACCCGGAGAGGGAGCGTTGGGACGGGTTCCGACTTGGTCCGGAGGCGGCGCTGAGCGTGCTTGGCGCGAATCAGGCCTTCGCGATTGGGGAGCTCGAGAAGCGGCTGGGTGACATTCTGAGCGGCCATGAAGAGCTCTACTACGAGTTGGGACGTTTCCCCGACATCGACCGGATGGTGTTTGCGGCGGTTCGCAACCTCCGCCGCCGGGCGCGGCTCGGGGTGACCTGGCCCAAGAGCATCATCGAGCCTTCGACCCTCGTTCACGAACTGCGCCTTCTGAAGGACGACCGAGAGCTCCAGCTGATCCAGCGAGCGGCCGACATCACTTGTCGTGCGCACGAGGCGGCGATGCGAGTGGCCCAGCCGGACATGTTCGAGTACGAGATCGAAGCCACGCTGCGATCAGAATTTCGTCGTGCCGGTGCGGGCCGATTGGCTTTTGCGCCAATTGTGGCTTCCGGAACGAACGCCACGATTCTCCACTATGTTCGCAACGAGTGTAGGATTGGCGAGAATGATCTCGTTCTCGTCGATGCTGGCTGTGAATACGGATACTATGCAGCCGACGTCACCCGGACGTTTCCGGCGTCGGGCAGATTCACTCCGGCGCAGCGGGCCATCTATGAGATCGTGTTGGCGGCGCAAAAGGCGAGCATCGGCGCTGTTGCGACTGGCGCGACTCTCGACACGGTGCATCAGGCCGCGGTCCATGTATTGGTCGACGGAATGCTCTCGGTCGGTCTCCTCAAGGGGGAGCGTTCGGAAATTCTCGAACAGAAGACCTACCAGAAGTACTTCATGCACCGAACCAGCCACTGGCTCGGCATGGATGTCCACGACGTGGGGCCGTACACGCGAAGCGGTCGGCAAATTGCTCTCGAGGCCGGCATGCTGCTCACGGTAGAACCGGGGCTCTACATTGATGCGGATGCCGACGTGCCCGCGGAGTTTCGCGGAATCGGGGTGCGGATCGAGGATGACGTTCTGGTTTCGGCGAATGGCGCGCGCGTCATCACGTCCGGAGCGCCCACATCGATTGACGCGATAGAGGAAGTGTGCGGCAGCGGGCCCCCACCGGAGAGGGGCCAGAGCGGTTGATGACGATGGGCATTTCGCTTAGCCCGTCGCGCCCGGCCAAGGCAGAGAGCGGACGGGGTGTTAGAATTGGGGAAGGGTCGGCCAGCGGGTCTGTGCTACTCAGGCTGCTGTTCATCGGCCACCACGGGGCCGGTTCCGAGGGGGCGAGTGCGTTCTTGGGGGGGGCTGCTCAGCCTGTGGGGAAAGGAAGCCGTCTCCTCGCGTGGTCACTTGACGTGAGCAGGCGCAACGATATTGTTCGGATGGAGCGCGCATGGTGGAGGGCCGAAGCGGCGTTTGCGACCAGAGGAACAGATGACCAGCGAGGATGCAAGCAAGCTCTTTGTTGCGGGCTTGCCCGAGTCCATTGATGAAGAGGTACTCCGGGGCCTATTCCAAGCAATCGGAACGACTGTCGTAACCGTCAGTCTTCCGAGGGACAGGGTCACCGGGAGAGCACGAGGCTTCGGTTTTGTCACGCTTGGGAGCCCCGAGCAGGCGGCGCTTGCTCGCAGGGAGCTCGACGGCTCGCTGCAGTCGGGCCGCTCGATATCGGTGCGCCCCTTCCAGGCCGAGGCCCCGCGGCGTGACAGTCGCGATCGCCCGGAGCGTACCGAGCGGCCCGAACCAAGGGGGGCGGAGCAGGCATCGGGCGGGCCTCAGGGCGGAGATCGAACACTCTACGTCGGCAATCTGCCGTATGACACCAGCGCGCAAGAGATTGAGAAGGTGTTGGGGGACGCTGGCGTGGCCGGAGTCATGCGCACACACCTCCCGGTTCAGCCTGACGGACGCCTTCGCGGCTTTGGGTTCGTCACAATGGCGAGCGCCGACGCAGCACAGGATGCGGTGGAGAAACTTCGGACCGCGGAACTTCGCGGACGCCGGCTGACCGTCAACATTGCCCATCCTCGCAGTCCCGGTGGTGCTCCCGGAGGTGCGCCGGCGCCGTCGCAGGGGGGAGACTGGTCCCAGCGTCGTGGCCGAGTGGGTGGCGACTCGATTCAAGGTGAGGGGCGGATGTCCCGCCCTGATTCTATTGCTCCCTCGGCCGGTCCCGCAGACTTCGAGTCTTCGGCACGTCCGCTCGAAGGACGGAGGGCGCGGACCGTCGACGCCAAGCACAAGAAGAGCAAGAAGAAGGAGAAGGAGAAGGCTGTGGCTGAGCCTAGCCGTCGCGTCCGCGATCGCGGAGGAGCAGGCAGTTGGCAGCGCTGGACGGACTGGGACGAGGATTGAGGCCTCTTCCTCTGACGCTGGTTTGTGGCTGGAGCTTCTGCCGTTGGGGGGGCTTGCTGCGCACCTCCCGGCGGGGGGGGCGTATTGTGAGTTGGTTGTCTGGTCGGTCTGTTTCTGGTCAGATCAGTGCGTCGTGGATTGCGCGGGCGTGAGGGGGCGTGCTAGGAAGTCCCCCGCTGCTCGTAGCTGGTGGTGACCTGTAAGGCTGTCGTATCCACCGTGCCCACGGGGCGAACGCAGTAATTGTCTGAGAGCGACGCATGATCTTCGACTGGCTATACGGCCTGTTCTCGAACGACCTTGCCATAGATCTTGGCACGGCGACGACGCTTATCTATGTGAAAGGTAAGGGAATCGTCAGTTGTGAGCCCTCGGTAGTTGCTGTTCAGCGCGACGCCCGGGGGGACAAGAGGGTCTTGGCTGTTGGTCGAGAGGCCAAGGAAATGCTGGGCCGCACTCCCGGCAACATCCAGGCGATTCGGCCGCTGCGCGATGGGGTGATCGCGGACTACGACATCACCGAGGCGATGCTGCGCTACTTCATCGCGCGCGCCCACAACCGTCGCACCCTGGTCAAGCCGCGCATCATCATTTGCGTGCCGTTTGGCATCACCGAGGTCGAGAAACGGGCGGTCAAGGAGAGCGCCGAGAGTGCTGGAGCGCGGGAAGTGCACCTCATCGAGGAGCCCATGGCTGCGGCGATTGGCGCTGGGCTTCCGATCACGGAGCCTAGCGGCAACATGGTGGTCGACATTGGGGGGGGCACCACCGAGGTCGCCGTGATTTCTCTGGCGGGAATCGTGTACTCGCAGAGTGTCCGTGTTGGCGGGGACAAGATGGATGAGGCCATCGTCGCCTACATGAAACGCAAGTACAACCTTGCTATCGGGGAACAGACCGCCGAGCGGATCAAGATTACCATCGGGAATGCCTATCCCCTGGATCAACAGGCATCCATGGAGGTCAAGGGACGCGATATGGTCGCCGGAATCCCGAAGACTGTCGTCGTGAACTCGGACGAGATTCGCGAGGCGCTGTCTGAGCCCACTAACGCCATCGTGGAGGCTGTGTTGCTTGCTCTCGAACGTACGCCACCCGAGCTCGCGGCCGACATCGTCGACAAGGGCGTCGTTCTGACCGGCGGCGGCGCCCTGATCAAGAATATGGACGTCCTGCTCCGCGAAGAGACAGGCCTGCCCGTCATGGTTGCCGACGATCCAATCAGTGCGGTCGTGCTCGGCAGCGGCAAGGCACTGGATCACATCCAGCTGCTGAAGGAAGTGACGATCGGCTAGTCGCCGCCTCGTCCTACGGACGCTGTGGGATCATTCCGTCGCTACCGAGACATCGTTCTGGTCATCCTGCTGCTGGCGGTCCCCTTCTTCTTCCTTCGATCCACCATTCGCGCACCGCAGAACATGAACGTGGTGGACCGAGCTATCGCTTGGTTCGCGACCCCCGTTCAGTACGGCGCGGCGGCGCTGGCCCGATTCGTGTCCGATGTGGTTGGCGAGTACGTGTATCTCGTCGACGTCAAGAAGGACAATGACAAGCTGGCCCACGAGGTGGCGCTCCTCGAGACTCGGCTTCGCAAGCTCGAGTCCGCTGAAGCCGAGAACCGGAGGCTCCGTCGTCTCCTCGGGCTCAGAGAGACTATCCCGGACGAGACGGTCAGCGCCGTGGTCATTGCTAAGGATACGACTGAGTACTTTCGCGTGTTCCAAGTGACCCTCGACCATCCCGGCGCAGCAGTCAGGGAGAATATGCCCGTGATCACCCTGGGCGGGACCGTGGGAACGGTACGGCGAGCCGTGGGCGACAAGATCGACGTCCAACTGACGGTGGACAGCGGTTTTGGGGTGGACGTCATCGTCGATCGGACGCAGGCGCGGGGATTCGTTCGCGGAACTGGGGAACGTTCGTCGTACCGAGTGCGTGTGGAGTACGTGCAGCGCAGCGACGAAGTTGGGGTGGGTGACCTGCTGCTGACCAGCGGTGTGGGTTGTCGTTTCCCGAAGGGGATCCCGGTGGCACGCGTGACCAAGGTGATCAAGCGTGACTTCGGCATCTATCAAGAGGTGGAGGCGGAACCGACCGTGGACTTCTCCCGTGTCGAAGACGTGCTAATTGTGCTGAAGGACACCAAGGACTGCAGTCCGCGTGAGCCCGCCCCGCGGCGGGGGGCACGCTGAGGCGTCATGCGCAACGCGGCCCTTCTGATCGTCGGATTCGCACTCCTGTTGGTGCAGTCGAATCTCTATCGGTTCCTTGGGGCAGTGCCGTTTGACGCACACGGAGCAACGCCCAGCCTGCTCCTTCCACTCATCGTGTATCTCGGCGTCCACGAAGGTTCGATGGCAAGGGGTGCCTCTCTCTCGTTCGGTCTCGGCTACCTGCAGGACATTCTGGCGTCCGCCCCCATCATGCTGTTCGCTTTCGTGATGGTGGCAGTGTGGTGGCTCGCGCGCGCCGTTGGTGTGAGGCTTCCAGCCCAGACCGCGCTGACGCGCATGTCGCTGGCGTTCGGCTTCGCTGTGGTGCAGTCGGCTATGGTGCTCATTCTGCTCGCGATCTTCGGAAGCGACAACCGTCGGCCGCTCGAAATGGTCAGCTTGATCCTGCCGCACGCCACAGTCACGGCTTTGGTCGCTCCTCCAATCTTCCGCCTGATTCAGGCGCTTCATCAGAACACCGCAGTTGCTCGACCAGGGGCGGACATCGGCACTGGGCAGACTTGATCTCGCATCATGGCAGGGCTCGACTTCCTCGTACAGCGTTCCGACGTCGGTGAGTTCCGGCGGCGCTACAGCTGGCTCGTGTTGGCGGTGATGGCGGCGTTTTCCGTGCTGCTGGGGCGGCTGGTCCAGCTCCAGATTGTCGAGGGGGACGTCCACCGGGCCCAGGCTCGGAGCAACATCGTGCGCCACATTCGACTGGCGACGCGGCGCGGGGTCATTCGAGACTCGGAGGGGCGCATCGTTGCCGGCAATCGTCCCTCGTACAACGTGTACGTCGTGCCAGCGCTCCTGGACATGACACGGACCTGGCCGCGGGTCGTCCAGCTTATGGCTTTGCGTGACGCGGAGAGGCAGGAGCTGGAGCGCCTGATCAACGAACGCCGCGAGAAGGGAAAGAAGGCAGCTGAGCAGCAGACCCTTCTCAAGGCCGATGTCGACCGCGATGTCGTTGCCACCCTCGAGACTCACGAGTCCGAACTACGCGGCGTCGAGGTTGCCCCTGTGCCGGTGCGATATTACCCGAGTGGCCCGCTGGCCGCGCATGTGGTCGGGTACATGCGCGAGATTGACCAGGAAATGCTGGCGGTCCTTGAGGGCCAAGGATATCGGTCTGGAGATCGGCTGGGTGCCATCGGGGTCGAGCGCCGATGGGAGAGCTATTTGCGCGGGCGCCGCGGGTGGAAGAAAGTCATCGCGGGGCTTCGGCGCTCGCAGGAGCGGGAAGAGCTCGAGGCGAAGTATCTCGACGAGCCTCGGCGCGCGGCGCCTGTTCCCGGGCGCGACATCTCACTTACTATCGACATGGAGCTCGAAGAGGCGATCGATCGCGCCATGCGCGGGCTACTGGCTGGCGCGGTTGTCGTGGTGGACGTTCGCACGGGCAGAGTGCTCGCGGCACTATCAAAACCGAGCTTCGATCCCAACATTCTTTCTGGTGGAGGCGTCCAGGAGGTCGTTCGACAGGAGTGGAAGAGGCTCTACTCGAACCCGCTGAAACCGACCCTCGACAAGACCATGTCAGCGGCCTACCCCCCAGGCTCGACCTTCAAGCCCTTCACGGCTCTGGCGGCGCTCGCAGACGGCGTCATCGATTTCTCGACTGAAACGGACTGTCGGGGGGGCTACGAATACGGCAAGCGGTACTTCCGGTGCACAGGGGTCCACCGCCGGGTGAACCTCCACGAAGCCATCGTGCGTTCGTGTAACACGTATTTCTACGCGGTGGGCGCCAACGAGTCGATGAGGATCGACCGGCTGGCGCAGGTGGGGTTGGACTTTGGCCTCGGAGCGAAGACCGGGCTTGGCCTCAATCCTGAGGCGCGAGGCCGAATGCCCACCCGCAGCTGGTATACACGTCGGTACAAGGGGGCGTTTCGCGGTGGCTTCACCGTGCTGGCGACCATCGGTCAGGGGGCATCGACCGTAACGGTCTTGCAGCAGGCACTAGCATACGCTGCACTGGCGAATGGCGGCACGCTCTATCAACCGCAGATCGTGCGAACGATCGAGACGAGCGACGGCACGGTCGTCCAGGAGTTTCCTCCCCGGGTGCGGAGGATCATCGACCTCGATCAGAAACACCTGTCACACATTCAGGCCGGGCTCCACGGAGTCGTTGTCGAACGCGAGGGGACGGCGTTCAAGGAGGCACTTCCCGGTGTCGATATGGCAGGGAAGACCGGCACCGCCCAGGTGAGCCATGTGACACCGAGGGGCGTCGACCCCAACAACGAATGGTACTACAACCGGGACCACGCTTGGTTCGCGGGATACGCGCCATCGAACAACCCTGAGATCGCCATCGTGGTGCTGGTTGAGCACGGCGGCGGCGGTGGCAAGGTCGCTGTGCCGGTCGCTTCGCGCGTCGTGCGAGACTGGGCGAAGCTGAAGGCCAAACGCCTCGCCGCATCGGGGCCGAAGACGCGGGCGCCAGACGAGGTGGTGAACTGATGCGCCCCATGGACCGAGTGTCGTTCCGAGGCGGGCCGCAGATCGACATGCCGCTCCTCGTCACCATCGTCGCTATCGCGACGATGGGGTTGCTCAACCTGTACAGCGCGACCAGTGTCTACATCGACTCGGGTCAACGTTCGGGCCTGGCAGACGTGTATGTGTCCCAGGTGTACTGGATCGTGGTGGGGAGCCTCCTTGCGATCGTCGCGGCCGCCATCGACTACCGCCACTATGAGCGCTTCGCATACTTCTTGTACATCGGTGGGATCCTGACGCTGCTCTTCGTCTTGCTGACGGGGGGCGCGATCCGCGGTTCTTCTCGCTGGATCCAAATCGGCAGCTTCACATTCCAGCCCAGCGAGTTCATGAAGATCCTCCTGGTGCTGGTTGTGGCCAAGTACCTGCACAACGATCCAAAAACCGAGCCCCGCACCCTGATCGACTTGGTCCCGCCGGTAGCACTGACGCTGGTGCCGGTCGGTCTGGTGATGGCCCAACCAGATCTCGGTACGTCGATGATCTACGTGCTGGTCGCCGGGACGATTCTGGTGATGACCAAGATCCGAGGGCGAAGCCTGGTGACCGGGGTCGGAATCATCGTCGGGGCGGCGTCCCTGCTCTGGAACTATGGGATGCGCGACTACCAAAGGGATCGGATCACCAGCTTCCTGAATCCCGAGGCGGACAAGACGGGGACAGGGTGGCACGCCCTACAGTCAAAGACTGCGATCGGCAACGGTGGTCCGTGGGGTGAGGGGTTCATGCAAGGGACGCAGAACCAGTTCAACTTCCTGCCAGACCAGCACTCGGATTTCCCATTCGCTGTCTTCGCAGAGGACTGGGGCTTCGTTGGAAGTGCCGTCTTGCTGGGCGTGTACTGCTTTCTCGTGGTCTGGGCGATCCATATTGCTTCGCAGGCGAAGGACCGGTTTGGCGCGGCCTTGGCCGTCGGCATCGGCGCGATGTTCTTCTGGCACACGGCGTTCAATATTGGCATGGCAGTGGGCCTATTGCCGGTGGTTGGCATCACGCTCCCACTGTTCTCCTACGGTGGGTCGAGCGTCGTGACCATGCTCATCGGTCTCGGCCTACTCATGAACGTTTCGATGCGGCGCTGACCTGACGCATTCCCTTACACCGTGCACGGACGGGGGATTGGTCGTGATGCGCTCCGCGAGCCCGGTGGGGCGGACGGGTGCCAGCTTCCAGGATCCTGGCGGTTCCGGTTGCTTGGGGGTTTGCTCTCCGGCGCGGGGTTTCTCGGGCAAGGCCGCGCCGTTGGGCTATTGCGGACGACGACCGCGCCGACGTTCCAGAAGGACGTCGAGTGTGGACCGCGACCCGCCGTTCCCGGTGGACTGCTGCTCGGCGACGCCGTGCCGACCCTGAACGGGGGCAGAGGGGGACGCGTCCCGGGCTGCCTCGGCCTGCTGCGGGCCGGCGCTGGTCGTGATGGCCGGGGACGTTTCCTCTCGTGCTGGCGCTACGGTGTCGTCTCGACCCTTTGTCTTTCGGGAATAGTGGCCTGAGACCGATCCCGGACCGGATGGAGCCAGGGAGCCTGCGCCGGGGGGGCTGGGGTGCGCGTCTTCGGCGGTGCGGCCGCGATGCAGCGCGTCGCGCAGGCGCCGCCACCGATCCTGAATGGCGTCGGGCAACACGATTCGCCGGGCCGCGACGCTTAGGACGAAGGTTACGGCCGCCAGTAGAAGCAGTGAGTCCACCAGCGAGGCGAAGCTGGCGACGGCGGTTCTTCGCTCGTCGAAGATGCCGGCGAGAGTATCGCGTTCTGTGCCGCCGGTGAGCTCGGCGATGCGGCGCAAGAGCCGTCGGTCCGAGTGCGTTGAGCTGAGCTCCTCACGGGCGTCGATGACGACGGCGGTTGCCGCGAGTTGCCTGTTGTCTGCCGCGTCAACTAGGGAGACGGTGTACGTTCCCGGAGCTCCAGTCGGTATCTCCGCTCGGTAGACTCCAGACGCTGAAGGTGCAAGCTGGTGCCGCTCCTCCGCGTGCCCCGGACTCACGACGAGTGCCTCGAGTACCCGGCCGTTGTCCAGGCGCCCATCTTCGCTGACGACGGTGGCTTCGAGCTCGAGTCCCCCGGCTGTCGGCGACGTGCGGAGCGAGACCAAGACATCGTCTGGGGACCGCATGAGCGACCGCCCGAGCTGGGCGAACAGCGTGGCCGCGCTGGGCCACGCGAGCCACTCGCGGCCCCAACGTCCTTCGTAGTCACTGCTGAAGACGGCAACCTGGCCCAGTCCGGAACGCCCAATTGCCAGAAGCGGATCCGAGTCCGGCGCGGCAAGCCAGATTTCCGCCGATGGCTTGGGCAAGGTTACGACGTATCCGAGGAGGGGGGGCGCGGCGCCGATGTCAATGCCGCGAAGAGCCGCCGGGCTAGCCGAACGCGTGGCGCGGAAGGACCCTTCGGCGATGGCACTGCGGGAGGCAAGGACCGTTTCCTGAGCGAATACTGCAGGTAGCCTTGTCGCATCCTCGACGAGATAGAATCGGCCGTGCCCGATCTGACTCAGACGTTCCAAGCTGGCGATGTCCTTGCCCCTGCCGAGAGCGACCACGCTGGTCGTGGTGCCGGCGGCGTACGCGCGTCCAACTAGGTCGGGGGCCATCTCTCGTTCCGTAGCGTCGTCGCCATCGGCGAAGAGCAATAAGTGCTTGAGCTGCGTCTGTTCCTTGGCGAGAGCCGCAAAGGCCCCTCGGAGTGCGGTATCGACTGCGATGCCGCCACCGCTTGGAGAGACAGCACGGATCTGCCTGCTAATCTCCTCCGAGGGGGCGATCGCTGCTACGGGTACGGTCCAACGAACGGCCGTGTCCACGTGCGCGACGCCGATTCGGTCTCCACGACTGAGGAGCGAGAGGGACTGGACGGCGGCCTCGTTGGCGAGCTGGAGCTTGGTCTTCCCACCCACCTCTGCGGACATGGAGCCGGAGTAGTCGATGGCGATGACCTCCGTGAGACTTGCCCGACGTCTCTCTTGCTTGAGGTCGAAGCTGACGGGGCTAATCGCCTCGAGCGGGGTCGAGCCATAGCCACCGGGACCGAGGGCCATGTCCCCGCCCATGAGCAGGAGCCCTCCCCCCAGGGATGTGACGAAGGCTGCGAGGGCAGTGAGCTGGTCCGGTGAAAAGGCGACTGCCGGGATGCCACTTTGGACCACGAGGTCGAAGCGCGCTAGCTCGCCAAGTGAGGTGGGGGCGGTCAGGGTCGAGGCCGTGGCCACGTCGAACCCGGCCGCCCGCAATGCCTGCTGCATGGGCGACCCGCGTTCGGGGGTCGCCTCGAGGACCAATGCGGCGGCCCTGCCCCGAACGCGGACGTGGGCACTCCCCGAGTTGTCGCCAGTCGTCGCGTCCAGACGATGCGGTACGCCTCCTAGTGTGACGTCGAACCGATGGAGACCAGGCCCGGGGTTGGGCTGCGAGAGTCTAACCAGCCCCTCTCCCGAGCGGAGCTCGACTGGTGCCGTCCCCACCACGCTTCCGTCGAGTCGAATCTCGAGTGAAACGTGGCACGGTGTTGTGGAGCGCAGCGCCACCTTGAGCTCGATCGGCTCGCCTTCGGAGACGCTTGCCGAAGTCCGGAGGCTGGTCACGGCGATGTTGGGGGCGGCACGATGTTCGAGCGGGACGACGTCGATGGGGACGCCCAGGGCTACGGCTCCCATGGCGGCGCTCTCGGCGTCTCCCGTCGTCGCGGCACCATCGCTCAGAATTGCCAGTCGCGGGGCTGCGTCTTCGGGTAGCTCCGCGAGTGCTCGTCGGATTCCGGCCTCGAGGTCGGTTGAGTCGCGAACCAGTTCCGGGACGGATGGTGAGCTGAGGCTCGTGCTGGTGCGGAGCGGCTCCTCCAGCACGGCACCCGACGCGAACCCCACCACACCGATGAGGTCATCTCGATGCATGCCGAGCTCCGCGACGCGGAGCTCGTCGTGCAGGCGCCCATCGGCGTCTGGCACGAGATCCATGCTTCGACTTCGGTCGAGCACGAGGACCAGCGCTTGTTTGGTGACATGCTGCGCGGCCCTCAAGTCTAGTGCTGCCAGGGCGCACGCCAGGAGAGCGGTGCTGACCAGGAGCTCGACAAGGAAACGCCGGGCGGGGCCCTGGACTGCCAGCGAGCCAACTTGGAACGCTGCTGCAGCAACGCCCGCCAGCACCAGACCCGCAGCGTGAGCGGACGAGACGTGGATCCAGGGTACGGTTATGGCTCCTGCCCAGAGCCAGAGCTCGTGGAGCAGAGGAAGGCTCGCGAGCAGAACGAGGCCGACGGGCACCACCCGCCGACGTCCAGTCCGGAATGCGAGCAGGGGGGCCAGGCCGAGGATCACCGCGGTTGCGATGCCTGCCAGAACCCGAGGCGTCCAGCCGACGTCGTTCATCCCGGGCGCCTCGCGAGGCCAAACGACGGCGTCTGCCCATGCGGCCGACGGCTGCGCCAGTTCATCCAGATCAGGTCGAGGGCGACCAGCAGAAGAGCGACGGCTGCAAGCCAGGGGCTCAGATCCATGAGGACGCTCTCAGCTCCGCCCGTACGCGCCGCGTCGGGGGCCTGGGCGAGTCGGCGAGTCTCGGCACTGCCCCGCTGGGACGGAGGGGCGAATGACACGCGCCCCGGATTTACCGGTACCACGAGGCTGCCCGCTCGCTGGCCCAGCCACGCCAGGAAGTAGTGCCCGGCACGCTTCGTGGTCGGGATGACCACCACTCCGCTCCGCACGGGAAGCGTCTCTTCGGATCCATCGGGCGTGGTCCAGACTGCGGATTCCACGTCCCCAGGTACCCGGACGCGGATGGAGCGACCCACTTCGTAACCCGCTGGACGCGAGGACAAGCGGTGCCTTCTGGCGGTCTCCAGAAGGTTCCTCACGAACATCACGAAGGAGGCTTTGACGGGCCAGTTGGATGTGTCGAGGTCAAATCCGAGTAACGTGATCGAATTTGAGACCGTGGAAGCGTCCACGACGATGGCCCCCGACTCTGTCTGAACGAGGGGGGCAGCCCCAGATCCGAGACCAAGCAGTCTACCCCTCGCGATCGTGATGTCGTCCAGTGAAACGAAACGGAGCCGCGGGTCATCCTCGTCCCAGCTCGTAATCGGAGGGTTCTCGACTTCGGCACCGACCTGGACTCCAAGACAGGAGCCAGCGGGTGGATTCACGACGACGAGGTCTCCCGCGACCCGAAACCTCGGGCAGGCGTCGACGCTGAAGACAATCGCGTCCGGCGGCGCAGCGGTCAGTTCCTTCGGTCCCGAGAGTCCGTACAGGTCCACTCCTCCGTCTGCGGCAATCGCTCGCTCGAGCCACGGGCTTGCTCCCGGCGGGATGACGACCGCGGCTAGCCGCTCCGGGTCAGGAATCCGGACGAAGACGCTGTCATCGACGTCCAGCGCGTCGTGGGGCGATAGCTCGACGATCAGAGCAGCCCCAGTGTCCGACACCGCTGGCTCGAAGGATAGGACCACCGACGCTTCCTCGCCCGGAGCCAGCTGGAGATGACGAGAATCGAGAGGGCTCGCGGTGTTCGCCTGGCGTAGGCTGATGTGTCTCGAACGCTCGGCCGTTCCCCGAAACGAGACTCGGGCGAGGACCTCCACCCGCTCGGGGGTCGTGGGACTGCTGCGCGTGCGGCGCACATCGAGCACGTGGACCGCGGCATTCTCTTGATCGGAGCCAACGCGCCAGCCCGAAACCTCAAGACCGGGGAGCTTCGCGTCCGTCTGGGGCGAGCCTCCATCGCCAATAACCACGAGCTGTTTCGACCCCGGAAGGCGCCGCAGGCGCTGCGTCGCCTGAGCGATTGCGCCCTCAAGGTCACTTGCCGTGTCTTCTGGGGAGAGGGAATCAGCAAGGGCACCAAGCCGGACGCGGTCCGTGAGGGGGGCTCCCAGCAACGTCGCGTTCGAGCCGGCAGCCACGATGAACATGTCAGAGCCGGGCGGGAGCTTGGCAATTAGCGAACGGAGTAGCGATTTCGCCTCCTCGAACCGTGAACCCGTTCTCGGTTCCTTCGTCTGCATGGTGATTCCGGCATCCACCACGACGCCCACATGGCTTCCTGCGAGCCGAGCGCTTCGCCGCGTGGGATGGGTCAAAGCTGACGCGAGGGCAAGGATTGCCAGGGTCTGAATGATCAGCGAGATTCGGGGGATGAACCGCCGAAACGGCCGCTGCGCCGATAGCTCGATGGCTGCCGCTCTCCAGAGCAGCAACGACGGAACGATGCGTCGAGAGCGGCGGACCCGCAGGACATAGAGAAGCGCTAGCGGTAGGAGTAGCAGAAGTAGCCACAATCCTTCGGGGCGTACGAGCTCCAGGGGCATGGGCGGCTCAAGCGTACACGAGGCGATTCGCCTGGCCAGGCGTCGGGTGCTGATAGGCGGGATACCGCGCTGGAGACGAGGGTCGCACGCGCTGCCCGCAGTCGAGCCGCTTCTGGCATCGGGGCTGCTTGTCTGGCGTCATCGCGATTGACGGATCTTGCGGGGGCTCCCGGTGTCGACGTGGCTCAAGCGACTAGGCATCTCGTAGCATGATGGCCAGGAACGAGCTGTAGAATGTTTAATTAATTCAACTTGTTGTGCATCCCGCGGGGGGCAGACTCCTCGGGGCACATCCCCGAGCCCCACGCGACGGCTCCCGGCAAGCGCGGCGTTCCCGGCGTCCGAGACTGCCGCGCTCGACGGTGCTGTCGGTGTGAGGAGGGGGTAGTGGTCCTGCCGAGGTGAGCCATCGATGGCAGGGGAGCACGGCAATAGGCGCAAATCGGGACGATAAACCGACGGTTAGGCACTCCCGTACCATTGTCGTTGCGGCTCTGACGCGACTCGGGGAGTGTCCTCTTCGGGGTACGGTCTGCTTCGTGGGTGTTGATCGATGCTGGACTCTTCGCCAAACTCGAGGTCGCTCTCTCGGGCAACGACTCCGGAGCTGGCCCAGAAGTGGCCCGTTCGCGGTGGCCGTTCGCAACGAGAGTGCACCAGCGTATTGACGAATCCGCCACGACGTCAGAAAGTGTGGGTCGGTTGAGAGGTGCTCCCAACGAGCCCATCGCGACGAAAAAAGGAAGCACATGGCCGCAGGCAAGCGCACGAAGAAGTCAGCGAAGACGGCGGGCAAGCCCGTCAAGCGTACCGAAAAAACAGCCAAGACCAACCCGAAGGGCACGTCAGCACACGCCAACACCGGAGCGGGTCGAGCGAAGAAATCGGTTGTCGAGGGCGCGGGCGCCAGAGCCCGCTCCGCGGCGAAGGCAGGCGCGAAGCAGGGCGCGCCACTCGAGCCTGTGGCTGGCAAGAAGGCCACTGGCAAGAAGGGTGTCACCGGGAAGGCAACTGCTAAGCCCAGAGTGACCGCGCCCAGCCAGTCGAAACGCGATCCGAAGGCCGCAGTTGGGCAGACTGCGACGTTTGGCAAGGCGAAGGCAAAGCCGGCTGCTGGCATCGCCCTCGCCTCGAAGGTCGTCGGGAAGCGTCCAATCGCCAAGAAAGCGACTGTGAAGCCGACCAAGGCGGCTCAGGAGCCCGCCGTTGCGCCGTCGACCGCGACTGCCGCGAAGCCGGCGAAGGGAGCCGCAAAGGCTACCGCGAAGCCGGCGAAGGGAGCTGCAAAGGCTGCCGCGAAGCCGGCGAAGGGAGCTGCAAAGGCTGCCGCGAAGCCGGCGAAGGGAGCTGCAAAGGCTGCC
>CAYRKE010000111.1:0-25365 GCA_964424695.1 uncultured Polyangiaceae bacterium | reverse complement strand
CCTCACCTCGATGGGGGCAGCCCAAACCGTTCGAGAATCGCGCTCGCTGATTTAGCGTGAGGCGCTCGCGTGCCGTGAGAGCCGCTGTCACCCCATCGCGTTGGGATGGCCAGCGGAGCCTTGCCCGCGAAATTACTTGTGGCGACGCATCTGATGCTCTAAAGCCCGTGACATCGTCAATACTCGTTGGAGAACCCGATGGCACGACAGCTAACACTCTGCATCATCAAGCCCGACGCCGTTGAGAAGCGACTCCAGGGCAAAATCCTGTCTCGCGTCTTGGAGGAGGGTTTTGACGTCCTGGGGCTCAAACAGACTCGTCTGAGCCGCGCCGAGGCAGAGGGGTTCTACGCGGTGCATCGGGGCCGGCCCTTCTTTGACTCGCTCTGCCAGTTCATGACTCGCGGGCCGATCGTGGTGGCCGCACTGCAGCGGGACGATGCCGTGAACCACTGGCGCACGGTCATTGGAGCAACCGATCCAGCCAAAGCGGCCCCCGGGACGATCCGGAAGACTTTTGGGGGGAGCCTCGGAGAAAATGCTGTCCACGGCTCAGATTCGGAGGAAAATGGCCGGATCGAGTGCGGATACTTCTTCCCTGGCTACGAATTGCTCTAGCCTGAGGCTCACCTCGGAGGAACAGTTTGCAGAGAATGCCCCCGTCCTGGCGTCCTGGACCCAGCTACGATGCCGCTGTCGAGCAGGCGCGTGGTGCGTTCCGCGACGCCCTCGGAGGCCTGAGAAACCTCGATCAGCTGCTCCGTTCGATGCGGGTGGGGCCGAAGGCGCTGGCCACGGTCATCCCCGATGTGCGTGCCGGCTGCATGACGATGCCCCAATCCATCGGCACCCTCCTGGACGTCTTGGAGCCCCGCCTAAGCGGCAGGTACGGAGCTGTGAGGAGTCTTCGGGAATTCGTCTATCCCTGCCTCGATCAGATTCCGGAGCTGCTCGCCATCGAGGGACCCGTGAACGCCCGTACCCGGCTCACCCTCGAGAGCCGGGTACGAAATGCAGTTGATGATCTCGAGTCGGTTCGAGGACTGCTGGAGGTCCTCGTGAGCGCCACGTGGGGAATCGCGGTTCGGCTTGAGCTTTCGGATGTTGTTCACCAGGCGTTCCAAGACGGACACTCGACAGAGAAAGCCGAATCTGCCGAACTGAAGGCGACGGTGGCGCCCCCGCCTGGCCCGGTGGAGCTCCTGGTTAACGCAAGCGCCGTGGTCTCCCTCCTCTCACTCGTGGTCAACGTCGTCGCGCACGAGTCCAACACGGTGACTCCGCACATCAGAATCCACCACGAGCCGGGCACCGCCCGCGGTCTTGTCGTGAGCGCGCAGCAGGGACTTGGCAATACGCTCTCGGTGACGCGTCAGCGACTGATTGCGCCGACTACGGCGTGCATCGAGGAGGCCGCGCAGAGTGTCGGCGCCGAGCTTCGCCGCGACTCGGAGACTGGAACGCTCTCGCTCATCTGGCAGGAGGTCACTGAGTCTTCGAGAGCCGGCGCGAGCTGAGGGGGCCGGCCACCATCGCGTTCGACCCCGGCATTCGGCGTCGTGTGGTGTGCGGGTGTTGGATTCCGGGGCTTCGTTCCTGCCCGGCTAAAAAACTCGCGTGAACCAAGTCGTCAAGCCGGCAGGATGACCGCTTTGCGCATACCGAACCGCACCTTGAGCGGGTACGCTTCTAGCTCCGGTCTCCTCCATGGCGCGCTCCGCTCTCATCCACAGCCTGGTGCTCACGATGGCGCTCCTGCTCCCCGCTTGCGAGAATGCGACTCGCACGGTAGCTCAGCGCAGCGAAGCCGCGCCGTCCAACCCAACTCACGCAAGCTACTTCACACGCGCCGAACTTGCGAGTGCTATCGCGGCCATTCGCCAGCGGCTGGGGGAACCGGTAAACTCGCTGAGATTGGAGGTGCTGCCGGACCGTGTGGTGCTCCAGGCGCAAGATCCAGTGCACCCGTCACGGGTCGAACAGTACGAGTACCGCAACGGAACACTGTCGGCACCGGTCTCGGTAGACCTCGTGGGTCCCGGAACGCTGGAACCTAACCTCTTTCCGCTGAGAGAAGTCCCTGTCGACTCCGTGGAATCGATGGTCGCCGAGGCAATCGCCCGCGTCGATCCGAAGCATGGCATGCCCGTGCGCCTCGTCGCACGACGCGGACTACCCCACACACCTGGGGTCCGCATCCGGCTATTCGTTCGGAGTCCAGGTTTCGACGGGCACGCCGACTTCGACAGCAAGGGAAGAGCGCTCTAAGAAAGCCTTGGCACACCGGGTCGGGCGTGTCCGACACCGTATCCGTTCACGCCTTCCAGCCTGCTAGCACGGTGCGCGATCCCCCTCGCACACGGGAGGCTTCAGGCTCGGGGTCCCACTCGGGCAGCAGCCCGAGTAGGGGGAGCCTGGGGGGGTCGCGCAGCAGGTATTCTGGGGCCGTGAACGCATACCCGACGGCGGTGCCTATCGGTCGGCGACGAGTACGATGGCCTCCCCGGGGCGGAGTTCGTAGTGGAACGGCGAGTTGACGGAGGGCAAGGGATTCTCCGGGGAAACGCACTGGACAGCAAGTGAGTCTTCACCGAAGAGCTCTGCCATCGACGCCACCTGGAATACCCGGCGGTGCCGAAGATCCTTGTTGAGAACGATCACGGCTTTGGCTCGACCCTCGGCAGCGGACTTGTGGAGCACGAGTAGGTCGACTGATCCCTTAGGAAGGGTCTTCACCTCGCCCTCCTCATTGAAGACGGAGTGCTCACGCTTGACGCGATTCACGGCTTGAATGAATGGCCCCAGATCGATGGCGGGCGCTTCCCAGTCCGACGCTCGTGTCGTCACGACGTTGAGGCGTCGTCGGAACCCGAACTCGAAGCCCATGGGAAGCATGACCCCGGTGGAGAAGAGCGCAGTGAACAGATAGCGCTGCTTCATCGCGGCTTCACTACCGCCACTCTCCTCGAAGAGCCGGGCAGTGTCGTGGCTCTCAGGAAACCCTATGGAAGGCGCGATCCTCCGCGTCAGCTCATACTGCTGCAGCAACCACTCGGACTCAAAGTCCCACCACTTGCTGCTGTTGAAAATGTAGTCGAACCCTGCCCTCGCGGTGGCCAACGTCTCTTCGGGAGTGCACCCCAACGTCTCCCCGACGAAGATGACGTCGGGTCGAGACGCCCTAATGGTCTTCATGAGTCGGACCCACACCTCCTTTGGAAGTTGGTAGGCGGCATCACACCGAAAACCATCCACCCCGAGTCCCAGTAGAAAACGCGTCACCTCGGAAATGAAACCAAAGAGCCCCTCGGGGTCAGTAGTGTTCTCATAGTCAAACTCGGCAAGGTCTCCCCAAACAACCTTCCGATCGCCAGCCTCCAGACAGAAAGGGTGTTGAATCTCGCCACCTTGTCGGACGTACCACTGGGGGTGGGTACGGGTATGCTCGCAGTCGATTGCCGTGTGATTGACCACGAGGTCGACCATCACCTTGAGGCCAGCAGCATGCGCGTCGCAGATGGTCTGCCGCGCCTGCTCGACGCCGCTGAGCGGGGAATCGGAGTCGACGAGAAGCGGATTGATCGCGAAGTGGTCCTTGATCGAGTACAGGCTCCCCGACATCCCGGGCCGCTGAATGGGATTGAGGAACACCCAATCGAATCCCAAGAGTTTCACCCGCTCGTAGTGAGGCCGCCAGTTCTGGAAGGTTCCCGCCAGCAGCGGGAACAGATTGTAGACAATCACCCAACAACTCCCTTTCCGGCCCGCTGACTGCCACCAGCCACCGCGCACGGCGGCATCGCCGTCACCCCCCCCGCCTCCGTTGGACACGATCGAACTGGGTGCGCCCCTGCCACGGGACACCATGCGCGAATCCGCAGGGCGAAGAAGAGGCCCTGTGGAGTGGCGCGGTGGCGTGCGGGTTCGCCCACGAGGCCCATTCTGGACCACCCCCGTGAGCCCGGCAACTCACAGGGAGCGGTCGCTCAGCGCGTGAGTGAGTGAGTCACAAGCGTGACACCGGGTCCCAGGCATGATGACGCTGGCAAGAAACCCCGGGGCACGCTGCCCGCCTCGAACTCGCGTCAGTAGCGGACCGCGGCTTCGCGAAACGCGGGGGGCTAATCACCACGAAGAAAACTGGGGAGTGAACAGCATCCACCCTTGAGCAAGCGCGAAGCGCCCTCGAGAGCATGGGCGGAGAAAGCGTGGCCCCCACTCTTGCTGACAACAGCTCTTCAGCCAGGGGCAGGCGCCCCCGACCCCACCATGCCGTTGCCCATGAGCCCCGAGATGGGGCACTGAACGAACGTGAACCGCTATCGTTAAGACAGCGACCCCGGGGCCGACGGTGACGCAAGGAAGGGAGCGGAGGAACGAGAGCCCCGAGACGTGGAGAATTGGACATGTCGGCTGGAGCAACGAGCAAAATCTCGAGAGAGAGACTGTCCAGCGCAATCCCAAGAATCGAGTAGGCTCCCCCGAACCAGAGCGCTTCCGGGAGAGAACCGCCTCACCCAAGAGCCCCCCAAGGTGGCTCGCCGAAGGGTGTCTCCGGAGCCGCCATCTTCCATCTACGTACTTCGTCCCCCGCCATGTCGAACCCACTTCCTCACCGTTCGCTCCAGTCCAGGTCGAGACGTGCCGCTGGCACCCTCGGTGCCCTGCTCTCCGTACTCCTTCCTGCCGATTTCGGCGGGCTTGCGGCGTCGCTACCGGCACTCTCTGGCACCCTCGCGGCCCCCGGAGCCGCCTGCCTTCTGGCGCTGTCGCTGACCAGCTGCAACAAAGGCGACGCCGCGGCCGCCCGAGACCCTGCCAAGACAGTCCGCATCAAACCGGTAGCCCGCGAGGACGTCCAGGACGTGCTGAGCTACCCTGCGGACCTCAAACCTTGGGACGAGGTCCGCGTGTACTCGCGTGTGCCCGATCGAATCCTCGCCTTTCCCTGGAAGGATGGAAGCGAGATAAAGCGCGGGAGCCGCCTGGCCATCATCCGTGCTGGCGGAATCAGCGAGGGAATCCAACAGGTGGGGGCACAGATCGATGCCCTTGACGCACAAATCGAGAACCAGCAGGCCGAACTCGCGCGTCTCGAGAAGCTGCTCGCCTCGGGAGCGATCTCCCAGGCCGAGTACGATCGGCTCGACGCTGGACTGCGCGCGAACAAGGCACAGCGGCGAGCGCTCACTGCTGGAAAGGGGCAGCTCTCGGCCACGGCGTCGGACAGCACGATCCTGGCCCCCATTTCCGGCGTGATCGCGGACAAGACGCTGACGGTTGGTGACATGGCGACGCCGGGCGTGGCGCTCTGCCGAATCATCACGGTCGATCCACTGAAAATGCAGCTGCGGCTGGTGGAGCGGGACGTGGCCAAGGTCCACAAGGGGCAGGAGGTACAGCTCACCCTCGACGCCTATCCCGGACGGGTGTTTCGAGGCGTGGTGAACGCAGTGCTGCCCTACCTGGATCAGCAGACCCGAACCAACACGGTCGAAGTCACGGTGCCCAACGCCAAGGACGCCCAGACGGGGGAACGCGCCCTGAAGCCGGGGATGTTCGGCCGCGCCGAGCTCGTGGTATCCAGACGCTCGGGAGTGCTCGTGGCGCCGGAGCCAGCGCTCCTGCTCGATAGTCGGATCCTCGAGCAGCAGAAGCCGGGAGAAATGCTGCGCAAAGCCTTCGTGGTGGACAAGGACGGAATCGCAAGGCAGCGCCTGGTGCGGCTCGGCGCACGCAAGGGCTCGATGCTGGAGGTCCTCGATGGCCTGGCGGAGGGGGACCACCTCGTGGTGCGCGGCCAGCACGGGCTCAAGGACGGTCAGAAGGTCAAGGTGGTCGAAGCTGCGAAGCTCTGACCGATGAACGTGTCGAAAGCCTGCGCGCCATGAACATTGCTGCACCTGCCGTACGCAACGCCATCACCACCACGATGATCTACCTCATGGTGGTGGGTTTCGGCCTATTTTCGCTGGGCCGTCTTCAGCTCGACATGTACCCGGACGTGTCGTTCCCAACGGTGATCATCCTCACCGAGTACACCGGAGCCAGCCCGGAGGACATCGAGACCCTCGTCACGCGACCGATTGAAGGCGCAGCCTCATCGGTCAAGGGCATCAAGGAGGTGCGCTCCACGTCCAAGCCCGGCAGCAGCCTGGTCGAAGCCCGATTCGAATGGGGTCAAGACATGGAGCAGGCGGAAACCGACGTCCGGCGCAAGCTCGAGATGATCGAGGGCTTGCTCCCCGACGACGCCGAGGCCTCGATGATCTTTGCCTTCGATCCGGCGCTGGCTCCCATCGTGATGCTGACCGTGACTGGGCCCTATCCCCTGGACGAGCTCAGGCGCATCGCCGAACGAGACATCGAGCCGCGTATCGTCCGACTTCCGGGCGTAGCGTCGGCCGAGGTCGACGGCGGACTCGAGCGAGAGATTCGGGTCGAGCTCGACCCGGTCAAGGTCGCGGCCTTCGGCCTCGACGTCAATCAAATCGTCGCTGCCGTCTATCGAGAGAACCAACAGGTACCGGGAGGCTCGATCCAACAAGGGGACCTCGACTTCGCCATCCAGACCAAGGGCAAGTACCAGCGCGTGGAAGAGATCGGCGAGGTGGTGGTGGGCACCTCGGGCGGTCCGGGCACCCCGGTTCCCATTCGTCTGAAGGAGGTCGCCAAGGTCCTCGATACGTTCTACGAGGCCCAGCGCATCCTCGAGGTGGACGGCACCCCCAACGTCTTCGTGGTCATCAACAAGCAGTCCGGCGCGAACACCGTGCTGGCGGCCCGAGCCGTGGTCGAAGCCTTGCCCGAGATCAAGCGGGCTGCAGCCGCTGACATCGACTTCAAGATTGTCTTCAATCAGGCAGACTACATCAACGCCGCTTTGGGCAATCTCTCTTCCACGGCGATGCTCGGCGTGGGCATCGCTTTTCTGGTGCTTCTCTTCTTCTTGCGCCACATTCGAAGCGCCCTGATCGTGGCCATCTCCATACCGGTCAGCGTCGTGGCAACCTTCGCGGTCATGGACCAGGCCGACATGACCCTCAACATCCTGACCATGGCGGGCCTGGCGCTCGCCATCGGCATGCTGGTGGACAGCGCCATCGTGGTGCTGGAGAACATCTTCCGGCTCCGAGAGGAGGGTCGATCCCCCGCAGCCGCCGCCATCGAAGGCACACGCACCGTGTGGCTCGCCGTGAGTGGCTCCACCTTGACGACCATCGTGGTCTTCGTGCCGGTCCTCTTCGTGCCTGGGATCGCCGGCGTCCTCTTCAGGGACATGTCGGTCACCATCTGCTTCTCTCTATCGATTTCCCTGATCGTGGCGTTGACGCTGATCCCTCTCGCCGCGTCGAGGATGCTCGGGGCGAAGCGCGGAGAGAAGGCACTCGCGCACGCGGCGAGCCGTGGGCGCGCGTTCCACAGACTCTATCAGTGGTACGACCACGCGCTTCGCTGGATCTTGCGGCATCGTTGGGTGGTAGCCCTCGCGCTGGTCGGCATGGTAACCGCGACCGGCCTGCTAGCGACGGTACTGCCGACCGAGTTCATGGCCCAGGACGACGCCTCCAACATCGAGATGCAGGTTCAGACGCCGGTAGGTTCGAACCTCGAAGAAGCACACCAAGCGGTGAAGGAGGTCGCGAAGCACGTCGAGAGGATCATCAAGCCCGAAGAGCGGCGGCTCATCACGACCGATGTGGGCATCGGCAAGGGCTTTGTGGCCATCTTCTCCAAAGGGGTCCATGCCGGCGCGCTGCAGATCCCGCTCGTGGCCCCTGAGAAACGCAAGCGATCGCAGGCCGAGATAGAAGAGGCTCTTCGAGCCGAACTCGGCAATCTCCCCGGCATCAAAGTCACCGTCGGTCCGCAGTTTGACATGATGGGCGGCGCGGGCGACCTCGAAGTCGTACTCCGCGGCCACGATCTCGATGTTGCCCGCTCGGTCGGGAACGAACTCCTGGAGAAGATGCGTGCCTTGCCCGAGATGGCCGAGGCAAGCTTCTCGCTCGAAGAGCAGAAGCCCGAGGCTCGGATCCGGTTCGACCGGAGCAAGCTTGGCGAGCTGGGGCTCTCGGCGGCTTCGGCCGGCAGCGCCATCAGCACCTACTTCATGGGCAAGATCGCGGGCCGCTACTCCGAGGGGGGCGACGAGTACGACATCTTGGTGCGCTATGCCAAGTCTCACCGGCTGGACGTCGACGAGCTCCGCAAGATGCCCATCTCCACACCCGGCGGCGGCGTGGTGCCCCTCGGCAACGTGGCGAGCGTCGACCTGGAACTTGGGCCAGCGGACATCACTCGCCTCGACCAGGGCCGGGTGACACGCCTCA
Organism: uncultured Polyangiaceae bacterium; assembly: GCA_964424695.1. Lineage (GTDB taxonomy): Bacteria > Myxococcota_A > Polyangia > Polyangiales > Polyangiaceae > JAEWRL01. The sequence goes on along the minus strand of CAYRKE010000111.1, from coordinate 17,032 downwards.
CCCTGAAGCTCAAGGACACGTATCAGGGACCGGATGGCGCTGAACTGCGAAAAGATCTCGGGCGCTCGATTGCCCACGTCGACGAGATCCTCAAGGCCTACGCTTGGCCCAAGGACTTCTCATACACAATCGGCGGGAGCGCCGAGGACTTCCTCACCTCCTTCAAGTTCCTCGGCCTGGCGTTGGTGGTGTCCATGTTCCTCGTCTACATGGTCATGGCGAGCCAATTCGAATCCCTGCGCGAACCCTTCATCATCATGTTCAGCGTGCCGCTCGCCAGCATCGGCGTGCTGCTCACCTTCTTGGCCACGGGCAGCAACGTCGACATTCCTTCGCTGATCGGCCTCATCATGTTGGTCGGGATCGTGGTGAATAATGGCATCGTGATGGTGCACTTCGCCAACCAGCTACGCGCCCAGGGGCTCGACCGGCTCGAAGCCATCGTGCGCGCCGCGCAGATCCGGATGCGGCCCATCATGATGACGAGCGCCACGACGATCCTCAGCATGCTGCCGCTAGCCCTCGGAATCGGGGAGGGCTCGGCGGGTTGGGCCGGGCTCGCCAAGAGCGTCATGGGAGGGCTCACTTTCTCGACGTTCCTGACGCTCTTCGTGATCCCCACGATGTACACGCTCTTCGCACCCAAGGTCTACACGCCGCCCGTGGGCACCACGCCCGAGCCGACACCGACGGCAGGCCCTGACTCCGCTCGAGACTCGCTGCAGCCTCCGCCATCGGGCAACTTCGTGGCCGGAGCGTAGCCCCCTGATGGCAAGCTCATAGCATCGGTGACAGGAGCCGCGCTGCGCCGCGGAGGAGGCGGCGGGTGACCCCGACCCGCCGCTCCCTTTCCAGAGTGACCTCGCTGGCCGTCTCGAGATCGGTGTCGAAGTGCGCCGCCATGTCGTCGCACAGCCGAGCGTCGAAGACGAAGGCATTCAGCTCGAAATTCAGGTTGAAGGAGCGCATGTCCATGTTGGCGGAGCCGACCGTGGCAGCCCAGTCGTCGACGACCATGGTCTTCGCGTGCACGAAGCCCCGCTCGTACTCGAAGATCCGTGCGCCCGCCTGGAGTAGTCCGGCGTAGTAGGAGCGCGATGCATGAGTCACCAGCCAACTGTCCGACTTGCTGGGAAGGAGAAGCCTGACATCCACACCGCGCAGAGCCGCGAGCGTCAAGGCGGACTCGATGGTCTGACTGGGAATGAAGTAGGGGTTGGTGATCCAGACGCGGTGGCGAGCGAGCGTGATCGCTTGGGCGTAATAGAGCTCCAAGGACGCCCACCGGCGGTCGGGTCCGGAATCGATGATCTGTACCAACGAGCCTCCAGGGGTGGGCTCCGCAGAGAAGTACCGCTCGCTGTCTGGTGTCTCGCCGGTCGTCATCAGCCAATCCTGGAGGAAGGCTTGCTGCAGGCTCAGCACCGCGGGCCCTTCGATGCGGATATGAGTGTCCCGCCAACGGCCGATCGCAGGGTCGAGCCCCAGATACTCCCGGCCCACGTTGATGCCACCAGTGAAGCCGACTCTGCCGTCCACCACGACGATCTTTCGGTGATTGCGGAAATCCACGCGATCCCGCCGCCTCAGCCTGGGAAGGAGCTTGGCGAGTGGCGAGAAGAAGGCCGCCTGACCCCCGGCAGCTCGAACGGGCTCCCAGAAATCCGATGGAAGCGCCATGCTACCGATGGCGTCGCAAAGGACCCGCACCTCGATCCCGCCCGACGCCCTCCGCGCCAAATGGTCCCGCAGCCCACGGCCGACCGCATCGGGTTGGATGATGTAGAATTCGACGTGAATGTGGTGCTGGGCCGCCTCGATGGCGTCCACCATGTCCTGATAGGTCGATGCAGCGTCGTGGAGCACGTGCGCCGTATTGAAGGAGCTCGCTGGCGTGCTGGCCAGGGCGTTACCAAGCTTGATCTGTGCCTCGGTGCGCGCGTCCAGGGAGCCATCGCCACACCTGAGCAGGCGGCCACAGGTGTCGTACCGCGATATCACGCTGCGGAGCCGAGCCTCAGCCCTCCCTGCCCGCTTGACCGTCCGACGCATGCGCGTGCGCCCCAGAACAAGATAGGCAGCGATGCCGACGAAGGGAGCCAGCACAATGAACAGAATCCATGCGAGAGTCGCCGAGGGATCACGACGTCGCGTCAGTAGGACACTGCCGATGACCACGACGTGAACGCCGAGCACACCGAGTTCAGCGAGCGCGGTCAGATAGACAGCTGGACTTATACCGGGCGGCATGCAGAGACCATGTTACGTCCCACGCATCGATCCGAAAAGGCTGGAATCGTCGGCTGGGGCTAGAGGCTGCAGCATCCGCGGATGCATCGTTGGCCGTCGCGGTGCCCGCTCGCGTACTCCAGTTCGAGCCTCTAGCTGGCAGCCCGACGCCCTCGGAGGCGACGACAGCTCATCACCAAACCGAGAGCCGCGAAGAGACCGAGAGCTGAAGGCCGCTGCGGGCTGCGAGGCACGCGGCAGCCGCATCCCGAGTCCTCGCCCGAGGGCCGGGTCGCGTCCGTCGCGCTCGAAGCACCAGCGGCGCTCAGCGCCGCGCCGCCGCTCCCGCCGCCACTTCCCAGGGACGGAGCGGCGCCGGTTGCGGAGAGGGCGCCGCTCGAAACCGAAGCGCCGCCCATACCCAACGTCCCGCCCGTTGTGGGGACCCCGCCCGTGACGGCGAGGGTCCCGCCCATGGCAGGCGTCCCGCCCGAGGAGTCGAGACCACCCGACGGGACCCCGCCGCCGGAGCTCGTCCAGCCCCCTGTCGGCAGTCGTCCGCCGAACCCGGAGTCGCCTCCTGCGGCGCGACCGCCGCCAATCCCAGACTGCCCGCCAGTCGCAAGGACGCCGCCGTTCCCGGTCCTCCCACCGGTGCCGAGGCGCCCGCCGGTGCCGGCTGAACCGCCCTCTGTAGAACCGCCTGCGAGACCTGCTCCGCCGCCGGAGCCCGCGATACCTCCGCTGCCACTGGCCCCGCCGACACCGCTCCTGCCGCCTGCACCGGCACTGCCACCGGAAGCGGACAGAGCGCCCCCCGTGCCGCCCCCACCGCTGACTGCCGCGTCGCCACCAGTCCCCGTATCGCCGGCACTTCCGGCGTCGCCCCCGGTCCCGCCAGTTCCTCCGGAGCCCGCGCCAACGGCGCCGGTGATCTCTCCGTCGATCCCGTAGAACCCAAGCGAAGAGTAGTTGGAGAAACCATTGCTCGCGGCACCCTCCGTGCCGCCCTTGACCACGAGCTCATAGGTGCCATGAGTGAGATCGATGTCGACACTCGCGCTCCGCATCGCCTCGGGGTTGTCGTGCGCCAGCTCGGCACCGGACGCATCCCTCAGCAAGAGCTCCACGTCGAGCATCCCGCCGCCGATGTGCTCGATTCGCGACACGCTCAGGGTAGCGTGTCCCCCAGAACTCCCGATCTCGAAGGTAAAACTGTCGGAGTCGGTGTTCGTGTTGATCTGTCCACGGTTGACGTCAGAGGCCACGCTCGTGGCGCCAGCGAACACGAGCGCCCTCGAAGTGGGGATGTCATCTGGACGATACGGCATGGTCCCAGCCAGAATCCCTAGGTCGTCGGGATTGTCCTGGTAGTAGGTGACGGCTCCGCTGTAGCTCGCATCGCTCCACTGATAGACGGGGTCGTCGTCGAAGTCCCCGGCATAGTAGTTCCCCATGATCGGGTACCACGAATAGCGAGAAAACCCTGTAAAATACTCGTCGCTACTCGTCCCATCGTGACCCAGCCCCAAGAGATGACCGACCTCGTGAAGCGTCGTGCGCCCCACACCGTAGCCCAGAGTCGTCTCGGCACTATTATGAGTAAAGATGCTGCAGTAGTACGCGGGGCTACCGAAGGCACCGAGCGGACACGAAGCGACCTCGTTCGTGGTGAAGAACCTGGCAACCCCCTTGTTCCGGGTCGACGCAGCGTCGTAGACGGATTCGTTCGTCGTCACATTGAGCTCGAATGCCGAGAACCCCGCGGCCACGGTCTGCCAGGCTTTCCACATCTCCTCCTTGCTGAAATCGACGGGTGTGTCTCCATTCATGGCCTCGGAGATGTCGAGAAACAGAACCGTGGCAGCTCCGGGGCGGCTCTCGAGCGCGTACAGGTCGATACCGGGATAGTCTCCGACGTGCGGCTCATCGGTGCGCCAGGGCGCGCTCAGCGTAATCCCGCTCCAGGACTTGGTGGAGGACGTACCGGAGCTCGCTCGGTGGCGCTCTTTCAGGCGGCATACAGGGAAGACCTTCTCAATCGGAACCGAAGCGACCTCGACCACTCCATCGGCCGTCGTGTACTCGTAAGCCACCCCCTCATCGAAGAGAACGACCCAACCGTAGAGACCGTCTTCGGTTCCCTTCAGCATGACCCGAGAGTCTGCGGACTCCAGGGTGGAGCCCGCGAGGGCGAGGTAGTCGTCCTCGTGGCGGAAATCCTCGATGGCCACCCAGATCGTATCGAGACTGGCCGTCATCAGGGGGACGGCCCCAACGTCCACTGCCCCCTCGACGAGACTGTGGAAGTATCCCCGGGCGTGCTCCAGCGGAACCCTCGAGCCACCGGATCCGGTCGCCGCCTCGAATCGCTTGGCGTGATGGGTGTCGCCTAAGGCCGGAACAGCAATCGCGGCAACGCCAACGATCAACGACCCGAGAAGGAAGTGTAAGGTCATTGCTCCCACTCTGACGAAAGGGGGAGAGCTCGGCAGGCAGATTTGTCGGTGCCGAACAGGATTTGAACGGACGCGCCCGTCCGAGTCGGCGCCGCTCGCAGGACCGTGTCGAGCTCGACGCGGACTCGCGCACAGCGGAGGAAGATACTTCTGTCTAGACTGCGAGTTCGGCAACCAGAGCATGGCTTCTCCCCCCTTGTCTTCCCACTCGTCTCTCCCCCCCCGAGCGCGACAGCGCCCTGAGTGCGATATCGAGGCCACTCAACCGAACGACCTACCTACCCTTTCACCACGAATCGCGCCAGTTCGCGCTCCCCATTCGGCTGCGAGCCGTCCTCGGCCGCCCTGGATCCCTGACTCCCGAAAGCCCCCTCACCTGCCCGCTGTCCCGCAGGAGCATCTCTTGGGTCAAGCGGCCGTTGTGTCTCCGAACTGGCAGTAGAGAGTATCCTCCGCCCCACTTCGTCCGTGAATCGAGAACGCCACCGCCATATCCCGCGTGGGTTCCGCGCAGAGCCGCTTCGAGCACTGAGTGAGCCCGACAGTCCATGAGTAACGCAGCCGACTTCATTCGACAGATCGCCGATCTTCAGGGGGCCGCCGTTGTCCTTACCGCCTTCCTCATCCTGGTAGCCCTCGTGGTTCTCCCGCGAGAGGAGCGCGGGTTCCTGCGTCTCCCAACCCTGCTGTTGGTAGCCCACGTGTCCGTCATCGCCTTCTCGTTTGGCGTCAGCGGGGGCACGGCTCCATCTCGCCACGCCAGCGTCGTGGCGGTTCTCCTGATCTTCACGGCCCTCGCGCGCGTCAGCTTCCTCCTCGTGGTGGATTGGCTGATCGGAACACGTCTCAAGAGCCCGCTTCCCAAGATCTTTCGCGACATCGTCCAGGGGGTCTTCTACCTCGCGGTGACCGTCATCGCCCTGCGGGAGATCGGGTTCGACCTCAGCTCACTGCTCACGACCTCCGCGATCCTGACGGCCGTGCTCGGGCTCAGCCTCCAGGAAAGCGTCGGTAACATTATCGCCGGGCTCGCTGTGCAGGGGGAGCGCCCCTTCCAGGTCGGAGACTGGATACAGATCGGAGAGGACGAGGCCATCGTCGGACAAGTCGTCGAGATCAACTGGCGGGCGACGAAAATACGCTCCAACGATCTGACGGAGATCATTGTTCCGAACGCCGCCATCGCAAAGTCCCCCATCCACAACTTCGTGCGGCCCGTGATGGTCACGAGGAGAAAGGTGGCTTTCTCGGCTCCCTACGAGGTCCCCCCGGGCCAGGTCGAGAGAGCAATCGACGGATGCCTGAGTCACATCGCTGGATTGACCAAAACCCCAAGTCCGCATCTGTGGACCGATGGTTTCGAGGACAGTGGGATCCGCTACCAACTCGTGTACTTCATCGACGACTTCGGGCGCCGACAATCGATCGAGTCCGAGGTTCGGAACCGGCTATGGCACGCCCTGGATCGCGCGGGAATTTCCATGCCCTATCCGATCCGTGACGTGCGACTGGTTCGCGCTGCCCAGCCTCCCCTGGTGGGCAGCATCGACTGGGACAGTGCGCGATCGGCAAAGCTCCTGGACCGCGTCGAGTTCTTCGACTTCCTGCCCGAGAGTGTCCGGAAACGAATAGCCGAGCTGGCGTCTCCCGAACGCTATGGGCGCGGAGAGCCCATCGTCATCGAAGGGCAAGCAGGAACCGATCTCTTCGTCGTGGCCGTGGGCCGAGTCGCCGTTGTCACCGACAGTCCCACCGGGGAGAACCTCGAACTGGCAAGCCTCGGCCCCGGCAGTCTCTTCGGAGAGCTCAGTCTCGTTACCGGCACGCGTGGAGCCACCGTGTTGGCGGCGATCGAGAGCCTCGTGCTCCGCGTCTCCCACGACGCTTTCCGTCGAGCCGTCGAGGAGGTCCCTGGCCTAACCGAGGTCGTGCTTGCCCAACTCACCGAACGCGGTGAGCGCCTCGCCGTCCGCCCGAGCGACGCCCCCGAGGCCGTCGCCACCGCCGAGTTCCGGCAGGCGCTCTTCAATCGCATCCGGCGCCTCTTCTCCAGCTCTTAGGGCAACAACCGATCGAAGAACGGTCGCACTCGAAAAGGGTCGACGGATACCGCTCAGCGTGGCGGCGCTTTGGCCTTGGCGCCCACCTTGAGGTCTCCCGATTCCCATATATCTCGAACACAGTCCGCAATAAGCTTGTAGGACTTGCCATGGGTCGATCGCGGAAGGTAATCCTCCACGAACGCGGAGACGTCGTCAGTGAGCCTGGGTCTGCTCATCACAGCGTCCACGAGATGCTTGAACTTGTAGACGTGGATCCCGATCTTCTTCTCGTAGATTTCTGCCTCTGCACTCCCGGGTGTCTGCACAATGGGATGGTCACCCAGAATCCACCGTGGGAATATGACTGGTTTGCCGAGCGCCCAAGCCTCGTAGATGGTCGTGCCCCGGTCTGCGATGACGTACTCCGCCTCGAGCAGCTTCTCGAAAGTTGGGCGACCACCGCCCCGGTTGGCGGGATGCAACGATACATCGAGGTCAAAAACTTCCTGCATTCTATCGAGGTATCGGTTGAGCTTTGGATAGCTGGACAGCTCCGCGGTCTTGTCAGCCCGCCCTGGATGGGTGGGTGCCCACAGGACCTTCGGCTTGCGGCCTGGCTCCGTGGGGGGCAAATTGCGCTGCGCTGCGAGCAGTCTGTCGAGCCGCGGCCATCCGACGATTCGGATTTTGTCCGGGGGTATGGTGACCTCCGGGTTGCCCGCCAACTTCCGCTGCATCCAGTGCCCAGGTACGCAGACAATCCGAAACTTGTTGAGCTCGAGGCCACCTGCCAGGTCGCGCCTCAGCAGGTAGTTCTTGTCCGCAACACCGTGAGACATCATGACGTGCGCGCGGCGCGGCACGAAGAACGTAACGTTCACGGCACCGCGCTCGGTCTCGCAGATGCGTCGCGAGTGCGCCCAACCCGGCAGCTCACCGATGATGCCATCCGCCAGTTCATTCTCCAATTCCCGCAGATTTTCGGACGAGACGAACACGAAGTGGACCGCGGTTCTCCCCCGCCAGATTCGATTGGCCAGCGTCCGAAACGTCGGCCCCGCTGCCCGAGGCTGGCTGATAGCACTGCTCGGATGAGCCTGGCGCTCGAACGTCGGCTCCCGAATCAGGAGGCTGCGCATCGACTCGGCCCAGCGGAACAGACGCAGTCGCATGGGGCCGCATACTTCAGGCACGAAACGGCGACAAGGCGAATTCGACATCTGGCAAGGCCCCTGGAATAGTCCAGTTGCCGCCCGCGACTCAGACCATCCGAAGCGCTGCGATGACCGGTCTCGGATGAGGGGCCACGCCTTGGAGCCCACAACGGGTGGGCGCAACTCACACCTTCCAACCCGAGAGCCTCGCTTCGACTGTCCGGTCAGCAGCGCGATTCGACTCCAGGCGACTGACATGTCGCACTCCCCAAATCGAGACTTCGATGCTAGTGCCCCCCCAACCTCGGAGTGGTCCCTCGCGACCATCTGACAGTGCCCTATGAGTAAGTTGAGCAAGTTCCTACGTTCTCCCCTGAGGTTTGTCCGCGATGCGGTGGCCAAGTGGGCAACCCGCTGGAGCGGTGTGTCCATTGCACTGGATTCTTCCTTCCGAATCGAGTGCGCCATCAAGGTGGACCAAGGCATCAACGCTTCGGTCATTCAGGAGGCGTTGCTCAAGTCCACCAAGGCGTTCCATGCCGATCTCCCCGGGCATCCCTTCGTCCTGGACTGTTTTTCGGACGATCTCGATTTGCTCTGCTACCAGGCATTCCTCGTAGCCAGCGCCTTGGGACTGGACTTTCAGGTACGGGCGCTCGGAAAGCGCTTCGACATGAACGCGCAAAGCCTGGCCAAGGTGGTGCCAGGTCTCCAGCGGGCCAAGAACCTGACCTTCCGCTTCAACCCCGTCAACCGCGAGACCATCACGTTGAGCGTCGGCATTTGGAAGAAGCAGACGGATCCGTTGGCCGCGATCTCAAGCAACAACGTTCCTCTGCGCAGGTTGTCGATGGAGGACTTCGATGAGACGTTCAACAAGGAGACGTCGCATCTCGAGCTGTTCCGGTTGGTTCCTGGTCGGAATCCGGACATCGCGGAGTTCGACGTCGACGTCGTGTACACGTGGGTTGACCATCGCGACCCCAATTGGCAGGCGATGCTGAAGCAGCACAAGCCGGACGCCGAAAGCATTGAGTGGGACAGATTCGTTTCCGTCGATGAGCTAAGGTACTCCCTGCGTTCGATCCATGCATATGCGCCTTGGGTGCGGAACATCTTCGTCGTCACGAACTGCGCCCCCCCCGCGTGGCTCAAGCCCAATCGCGGCGTGACGTTCGTACCTCACGAGCAAGTGTTTCCGCATCCGGAAGAGTGTCTCCCCACCTTCAACTCGCACGCCATCGAAGCCTGTCTGGCGCGCGTGCCCGGTCTGGCCGAGCACTTCGTCTACTTCAACGACGATGTCTTCCTCAGTCAGCCGGCCACGAAGAATGCCTTCTTCCAAGGAAACGGGGCATCGGTCTCGAACCTGGAACCGTATGGCATGGTGCACGCGCGCGCAGCAACGGACGACGCACCAGACTACTTGGTAGCAGCGGTCAACGGCCAACGGCTCATGAGCGAACGATTCGACGTCGCGCCAACGCGCCTGCACCATCACGCCCCCCACGCTTTGCGCAAAAGCGTTCTGTTTCAGATGGAACAGGTCTGGCCAGAGGTCTTCGACACGGTCCGGCGGAGCCGATTCCGATCGCGATCGGACGTCTCCATCGTGTCCTTCCTGTATCACCATTTCGCCTTCCACCACCGCGAAGCGATCAGGGACAACGCTTCATGCCTTCTCGTGAGAAACACCAACTACGAGCAAGCGTTCCAGCGGCTCAGCACCGGCAAGGACAAGGATACTCGGTTCCTCTGCATCAATGATGGTGGACAGAGCGCAGATGACACAGCGTTCCAGGGCGCCAAGGTCGAATTTCTGCGGACGGTATACCCAACCCGCGCCCCATGGGAGCGCGCTGTCTGAAGACCTAACCCGGCGGAGCCGGAGCCAAGTAGGACGCTGGCCATCAGTAGTCAACGCTCGGCACTCAGCCGAGTCGGGCGTTTCGCGGCCGATGACTGACCCCCAAGCGCCAGTTGCCTCGGAAACGCTGGGAGAAGTCCTGCCAGAAGTCGTCAAGCATGAAGCGCCAAGGGACTAACGGTGGCGACCCAAGCGCGAAGCAGCAGCCCGCACCGAGCCTCAGCCGTCCAGGTCCCACAGCATGTTGCGCCAGCCCTTCTTGAGACGCCGCCAAGTTCGGTTCGTGTGGAAGAGATGGTTTGGGACGTTATCGTATAGGGCGCTGCATTCCTGGACGGAACCGCCGCTTTGTTCCACCAGCGAGGTGACGAGGCGAAGCGAGTCGAAGGTGCCGTCCTCTCGCAGGAACGCCTTCCATTCAAGCGGATCTCCGCGGTTCAAGCTGCGCTGCACCTCGGCCTCGATCTTCGTCCGAAACAGCGCTGCGTTCTGGTCACGGTGCTGATAGTAGGGCTTGGCGCCTGGGTGGGGATGCCAGCGGTGAAACGTGCACAACCCTCGAAGAAACACCGGCAGCGAGAGAATGTTGAGGTAACTTCGGAAGCCAGTGGAAAACGCTGGAGCGGTGGTGGGAACATCCGATGTTAGGTCGGTGGGGACTGCAATTTGAGTCCTCGCGAGGCTCAGCCGGAGCACGAAATCAAAGTCCTCGAGCCCATGGTCCCGGTATTCTGGGTCGAAGCCTCCCAAGCTCACGAAATGCTCGCGCCTCAAGGCAATGGTCGAGGTGTTCAGGGCAAGGTGAGAGATTAGGTCGCGTCGATGCATCCAGTACGCGGAGCGAGCCGCCTGAAGGTCGTACTGCGCGCCCACTGCGAGCAGCCTCGACCCCGCTCGTGACGAATACAGGGACGGGATGATGGCGAAGTCTCCCGGAGGTTTGTCATCAAGAAACGCGCTGAGCTGCTCCAGAAACCCGGGAAAGACTGCCAAATCCGCATCCCAGAAGAGCAGGTATTCTCCGTCCGCGGCTTCGGCGCCGCGATTGCGCATATCGCCCAAGCGAAGGCGGTTCGAGTCCCGCATGGTCCAGACGTAGACCAGTCGTTTTGCTGCGCACTCCTTCTCGAGTCGCCGCCGAAACCAGGTGTCCGCAGAGCTGTTGGTCGAAGCGTGGGAAATGACGAGCTGGGCGTCGCGGAACTCAGAACAATCCAGGATTTCGATGGCACGTCGCCAAATCGACAACGTCCGCTCCTGGAATGCCGTAGGAATGACAATGGAGAATCTTGGAGATGCCATCAAGCAGCCCGCAATTCGGTGAACGCTATTCTCCGAGATCGCCATCGCCCCCAATGGCTACCTACACGGTGGCTAGCGCAGGAACCTGCCCAGCACCGCATGCCGAGACAGCGCAACGGTGCTGGGGTGACCAAACGTGTAACGACCCACCACGTCAGCGATTGACCTGCCGGCCGCACAGTTGCCTCATCTGAGGTGCACGGCCTCCCGGAATGGCATCCACTCGCACGACCGACCCTCGGATGCGTGAACCGGAGCAGAAAAAGCTGTCGCACGGAGAATATCATCGTCATGGAGGCGGGCGCCAGGCAGGCACTTGCACCATTTCTCTGCGTTCCGCAAGGCGGCGATTGTTCGTGGGGTTTCGGAGCCTCTCCGCCGAGCACGGACGCGGGGCGAGCGGAGTGGGGGCGCAGACAGATCCTCGCCAAGAGAACGGAAGCCTCGCCGCTGGTCTTAAGGGCAGAGAGTTCAGACGCGCAAGGGTCGAGGGCGCAGGCGCCGAACACCATCCGATGGCATCTTGGCAACCTCGGCCCACCGCACTACCCGTTGACACCCGAAGGGTTGTGCTCCCAATCGGATGGGCAGAGGTGACCAAGCCACAGACACCGCCGATGCCCCGCGAGCCCCTGTTGCACCCCTCGATGTTGCCCGGAAGGATTTCGACGAGGCCGCGGTCGGTGCGCCCCAGGGACACCGCTAGAGCCTTGACCGAGTCTGATATCCGCTTGGCGCGCGGCCTTGCACCGTCGCCGATGGGCGGACAGCCCGGCGATTGGCCCTCGCCCGCGTGGAGCTCCGGCTGCTACCTTACCGACTTGGGAGCCCCTCAACGATGTCTCGCATCCTCCGACTCGGCCTACTCGGTACGGGCGTCGCCGCTCGTCAGCTCTACCTTCCCGCATTTCGCGCCCTGACTCGTCGCGTCGAGGTCGTGGCCTGTGCAAGCCGTCGGCGCAAGAGTGCCGAGGCCTACGCGCGCCTCGCTGGAATACCCAAGGTCGTCGATGACGCGGACGAGCTCTTCGCCTTACCCGAGGTCGATGCCGTGTTCATCAGTCTCCCCATCGACACTCAACCCGAGTACGTCGCGCGCGCCCTCGCTCGGGGCAAGGCCGTGCTCAGCGAGAAACCCGTTGGACCATCCGTCGCCACTGGACGTCGGCTGCTCAAGACAGCCCAGCGATTCGCGCAACCCTGGCTCGTCGCAGAGAACTACGCGTGCATGCCGGCGGTGCAGCGCCTCGCGGCGTGGGTCGCGGAGGGTCGCCTCGGCGAGGTCCGTCTGGCTCTGGCGCGCCAGATGACGTGGATGGACGCGAAGAACCCCTATTTCGACACCCGCTGGCGTCGCGATCCAGCACACCTCGGCGGATTCATCAGCGACGGCGGGGTACATCTGGCGCGCGTGGTCCGCCTCTGTTGCGGCATGCCGCTCAGAGTCCAGGGCAAGACGGCACTCTTCGATCGAGCCCTCTCCCCCATGGACACTGCCGTTGCCACCCTCGAATTCCCCTCGGGGGCGCTGGGGACTTGGACGAGCTGCTACAGCGCGCGCTACGAGGGTCCCCTGCTGGAGCTCTACGGCAGCCGCGCCAACGCGACCCTGAGCTGGAATACGGCAACCCTCTGTCCGGCTCGGGGCAAACCGGTCCGATTCGAAACCAACGAAGACAGCTTCCGACTGCAGCTGCTCCATTTCGCCGACGTGGTGAAGCGCGGCGCCCAGTCGCTCCTCACGCCTGAAGACGCCCTCGAAGACCTCGTGCTCGTCGACGCCATTACCGGGGGCAGTCGGCTCCGGCGGCGCGCGCGGTAGCGCCGGGCGTCGGGACTTGGAGCCGTTCGGCGGTTCGGTGGGGCCTCCCGGAGAGCCCGCGATGGCGTGGGGGCTGGGTTGACCGCGGGCCGCTTCATCTCTTGCGGCGCGCCTATTTAACCCAGACTCTGCCCCTGATAGGCTCTCGGTCCTGTGTCGAAGGCGAGGGCAGATGGGCACGCTCGGTGATCGGAGCGCAAGACGCTGGCTAGGTTGCCTGGGAGCTCTGTGTCTCGCTGTCGCGGTCGTGACACGAGCCTCGGCGCAGGGTGCCTCAGAATGCCGCGGCGGGGCAACCCACGCGCCCGAAACCACCGACTACGTGGTGGTGATCGACGACTCGGGGAGCATGAAGCATACGGATCCCGGCCGCCTTGCGGTGCTCGCCGCCAGGGTCTTCGCCGAGCTCGTCGGGGAGTCCGAGCAGGTCGCCGTGTTCGGCATGGGCGCTCTGGCTCGAGCTCAGGATTCGGCGAGCTGGGCAACGCTCGTCTCCAGTGCACTGGAACGTGGAGGGCCTGGTGCAGGGCGGCGCCTCGGCGCATCCGGCGGGCTCGCAGAATACCCGGGCCAGACGACGCCGTGCAGGAGCATGCTCACCGCTCTCCAAGGGGTGTTGAACCACCTGGCGTCGCGGGGGGCGAGGCGGCAGGTGGTCCTTCTCCTGACGGACGGACATTGCGAGGGAACTGCCGAAGCCCCAGTCCAGGCCGAGGATTGGCTGCGTGGAGTCACGGCCCGCCAGCACCTGCGGCTCTACCTCGTGCCCTTCAAGCAGCCGGGCAGAACCGTCGATCAGGTCGTCTCCGAAGGGCTCTGGTCCTACGTGGCGCGAACCTCCCTCGATGGCAGGGGGCTGGATCGGAACAGGTTTGCAGTCTCCTCAGGTGATGCCCGTCGTCTAGTAGAGGTCTTCGCCCAGGTGCTCGCGGATTCTCGCGGCTACGCCCTGCCGACCCTCGACGACGTCGCCGCCGGCAGGACCTTCGAGAGTGCGTCGCGCGTGAGCGTGCTCCGGCTCGAGAGGCTCGGCTCGAGCCCCCCCCCACAATGGAACACGTGGCAGCGCAGCGGAGAAGCGCGGTACGGCTGGTGGCACCAGCACGTGCAGCCGCCCCTCTCCCGCAGCGCCGTGGACGAGCGAGCCCTCATCGTGCCGGACTATGGCGTACTGACTCCCAGTATCCACGTTGCCCCGGAGCTCTGCCCTAAAGCATCCCTGGAGGGAGACGCGGTGTCCACAGTGGCTCCTGGCAGCCCCTACTGCGTCACAGTGAGCCTGATGTCCGGCAAACGCCGCCTCCACCGCGACACGGATCTTGCGCACGAGATCCGGTTCGAAGGGGGACGGCCCCTCAGCAGGGACACCCGAGCTGGGCACTGGCGCTGGGACGCCATTGCCCCAGCCGAGGAAGGACCGCTCTGTCTCCGCGCTGAGATCACGCTGGGTGATCGCCGCGTGCACGCCGAACACCCGCTCACCGTCAGCGCCCAGGCCCTCTCCTTCGCCACCAAGTCTGCCGTCGTTGAGCCGAAGACACGCCAGGTGGATCCACGTGACTGGGGCTCGATCACGGCGGGATCTACCGTAGAGTGGACCCTCCAGCTCCACGGCAAGGGTTTGGCTGGGCGCCACGATCTGCGTCACGTTCTCAAGGGCACGGATGACGACTGCGTGCTCGTGAAGGAGATTAGCCAGCCGAAGCTGGGCCTCGGAGAAGAGCTCGTGGTCACCCTGGAGGTGCCCAGGGATTGCCGGAGCGGCCAGCGGCAAGTGGGAACGATGGAGTTTTCCCTGGCAGGCATGCAGACCAAGGCTTCGTTCTCACTGACACCGGTACCCCTTCCGACGTGGCAATACTGGGGCCCCCTCGTCCTCAGAACCCTGGGTATCCTGTTGGGGCTCGTGTCGCTAGGGTGCTGGGTGCGGGGCTTCCTGGTGCCGGCCCGACGTCTGCCGCCGCGGCGCAGGGAACTCGCCCTCTTCTACGCGCGCTCGAAGAAGCTGCTCACGGCCGAGCCCTCCGAGTTCAAGCGTCCGGACGAGATGAAGGGAGCCATCCCCGTCAACAATCAGTTCGGCGAGAGCGGCTGGTACCAGAACGCCCGCCTGCGCCTCGGCCCTCAGGGCAACGTGATCCGGGCGCGGGTTCCCAAGCTCCTGCTGGAAATCCTCCCGGACCGGGTGGGCTCCCTGGTCCTGGTTCAGCTGGGCAAGACCCCAGTCTATCGCGTCAGCCTGACCCTCCTCGATGGGGGCACGCCCGAAGAGTACCTTTCCGAGGTCCTCTGGCAGACGCGCCCCACCCTGGACCGCCAGGTGGGCTGGCCCTGTCGGTGGTACGCCAAGCTCGGCCGCCGCATGCCCGCCGTACCGCATACCAAGGTGGCCGACGGAGAGTGGTTCCAGTTTGGTAGCCCAGCGGAGGGAGAGCTCTACATCAAGGTGGACCGCTCTCCGTACAGCGCAGGAGCCTCCCCCGGTTCTGAAGGTGCGGTCACATGAGCCAAGGGCTGCTGCGAGTCGTCGTTCTCGATGTGGCGGGCGCCTCGCATGGGGCATGCACGCGCGGCTTCGGGCGCGTTACTGGAAGGCCGGCAGCGACCGGGCCGAGGCCGCTGGTGAGAAGAGCGCGCCCCCCCGGAAGCGACGCGCCAGATCTGCAGGAGTTTGCCGGAGCCGAGGAGCCCCGGGAGGAGCAATCGAGTCATGATTATCGGTGAGGTCGTACCCCATCTCTTCGTGGGTCTGGGCGGAGCGGGCGGTAAGGTCGTGGGCCGAATCGCCACGATGCTCAAGAACAAGTGGGACTACGGCGAACGCTACGCCAACCTGACGCGGTTCGCAGTGGTCGACACGGACTCCTCGGCAGTCGCCAGCCTCAAGCGCGGGGATGCTGGAAAGGGGGCCGTCGACAGGACGATCCTGATCTCGGATTTCGACAAGCAGGCCTTCGCGTCGTTGGTTCGTGGCAGCGACTTCTCGGTCAGCGACCCGTACTACACACAGTGGATCTACGACGACTACACCTTCCGCGCGGGGGACGTGGCGGGCGCCGGCCAGATCCGCCTCGAGAGCCGCCTTGGCCTCATGCACGCCTTGATGAAGGGCAACGTCTACCAGGAGTTCGCTCGGCTCTTGGATCAGCTGCGCCATCACATCAATGCAGCAGCCAACCCCGATGCGGCCCTGCATGCACACGTCGCGTTCTCCGTCGCCGGAGGGACCGGAGCCGGGACTTTCCTGCCGTTCGCCTACTTCCTCAAGAATCTGGCCAGGCGCGAGGGAGTCCCCCTCAAGATCGTGGGCTATGCCATGCAGCCCCACATCATGGAGGACGTGGTGGGCGCCAACTTCGAGGACACCTGCGCGAACGCCTACGCGTCGCTGAAGGAGCTAGAATACCTGAGCCAGCTCAGTGTGCAGCGACCGAACACCGACTCGCACGGTGTCGAGTTCCATTACGACGCTCAGGCCCGCGTGGGCGACCAACCCCACGTCGCGGAGCGGCCCTTCGAAGTGGTGTACGTCATCGACGCCCCTTCGGCCTTCTATCATCCAAGGCCCGAAGAGGCCCTGGCGGACTGCATCTACATCCAGCTCTTCTCTCCGTTCGGGGCAGCGCAGGCCTCGGACGTCGACAACTATGCCAAGCATCAGCGCCAGCTCCTTCCCCAGTCTCTCTACGAGGAAACGGGTCGAGGGTTCACGGCGTTCTACGGCTCGATGGGGATGTGCGTGCTCCACGTCCCGAACAAGGACATCCTCCGCTACTGTGCGCTCCGCTACGCCTCGGATGCCATCCGGACCTATCTCCTCCTCGAGGATCCGGAGCTGGTCCCCGAAGCCAAGCGCGTGGAGTTCAACCGCTACGTGATCTCGGAGGCCGAGCGGAAGCAGCTCAGCGAGGAGGCGCGCAAGCGCAAGCTCGACGAGAGCTTCGCGCGAAAGATCGACGTCATCGTCGAGGGTTTCGCGGACCGCGAGGAGACCTTCTGGGGAGGACTACTGAAGGCTGCCCGAAACGTGCGAGCCGTCTTCGATCAGCAGTTCGAGGCCACCGTCGCCAACGTGGTCCGCAGCTTGGAGACTTCCATCGGCACAATCAGCCCCCACGCCATCACCGACTACACTTGGATGCCGGATGGGGCTCTCA
>CAYRKE010000110.1:0-25798 GCA_964424695.1 uncultured Polyangiaceae bacterium | reverse complement strand
CTCATCACGAGTGATTCCGAATCCAACGCGTTGGGTTTTCGCGAGAGACAACAACTACTCGCCGACGGGAGACGCGGCGGTAGAAGTGGGGACGATCGGAACGTGCCAGTCGTCGGTGGAGGGCTATGAAGGGGTGTACGACCTGACCGGGAACGTCCAAGAATGGGAGGACTCCTGCAATAGTCAGGATGGTCAATCGAGCTCTTGCCACGCTCGCGGCGGCTCCCGTTGGGGCTACGATAGCGACTTGTGGTGTCGTTACAACGGCGGCATGCTCCGTGGCACCCGGAGCAGCGAAGTTGGGTTCCGCTGCTGCGCGCCCTGAAAAGCGGTGTGTAGCTGTGTCTTGCTTCTTGTGTGCTGCCTGAAGTGGCGTGCGAAGAAGCTTCATGGGTTGTCGAGTATGGGGCAGGCGCAGATCGGCTGCGTGGCGGCGACCGCAGCGAGCCGATTTGGCTTCCAGACTGAACGTTCATTATCACATTCTTGGCCTTCGACGGCGTCTACGTTGCCGATGAGCCATCGCTCAGGTTCCTGGCTCTGCCGACTCCGACGCGCGCCGAGGTAGCCGACATGGCCCGGCGTACTGCCAATCGCATCGAGAAGATTCTGGGAGCCGACGGCAGAAGCCTCGACCCAGAGCAGGGCCGAGCCTGTGAAGCTCGAGCTCGAGCACCCAGTCCTTGCGGCCTGCAATGACGCGACAGCTCGCGGCATTGTGGTCAGTGGCGACCGGGCCGGACTCCCCACCCTGAGACTCATCACGTCGCCCCACGGTGAAGGGCAGCGGTCATGCCGCTGCTCGCCTGGCTCGTGGCCGGCAGTGAAGAGAAGGACCGTCGTGGGCTCGAGCTACCGGTACCTCGTGCGTGTCGTCAGAACACTGAATGCCTGGTCTCGCTGAGGGTCACGACTGCTTCGGCAGGCGGTTCGCAGGGCTTGTCATCTGGGCATGGCCCGATGAGGGTCATGCGGATGGAGCGAGGGCCATCGCTCAGGTAGGTTACGGTCTTGCTGGGAATGCTGACGTGGGCGACTGCGGATTTCGGTCTTCTGGTTGTTCCCGTCCGCTACCTCGCGAATCTCCGCTAGCGTCAGGCCGGGAACCCGCAACTCCTCGGGTGGCCTATCGCCATCCAGAAGCCGGACCGAGCGCGCAAGGATCCTGCTGCCAGGCGGCTTAGGGACATTGAGGACCACTTCGTAGGCCTGCTCGCCCGATCCGGTCTGGATGGACCCACGCTGGAATACGACATCCAGGGTTCTGGTCCAGAATGCCACCTGGGCTTCTTCCGTCTGCTTGAGATAATGGCCGGTGGTCTCCTGGCAAGGGGGACATGAGCAAGCCTGACATGCACATATATAAACCAGGTCGAACTCATAGTTCTTGGAATTCGGCGGCACGAAGGTCTCGTAGCGATGCGCATCTATCGGAGTGAAATCCAAGAGCAGCGTGAGGCTTTGGTTACGTTCCGGGATGGAATCATAGAAGTTGGGCGATGGGGTTCGCTCCTCGGCCTTCCCCCAGGGCGACTTGCTCGCCTCCACCACGATGCGCAGACCGTACTGGCCCTCTGCGGACATTTCGGCGCGCAGGGGAGGTGCCAGCACTTGCGTTTGAAGGTGGGCCGGCGTGCAGGTCGCAGCCAAAGTCGGAACCAGAATGAGCCAGCGGCCAACGCGAATGGACGGAGACGCGACCACTTGTCCTCCTACGACCCACGCCTCATGGCGGGATTCCCGGGATGCATCTTGCAGAATTCTAACTCGGCATTGCGAATGAAGTCGGCGGTATCGTCCTCGGTTCCAGCCTGTCGCTCGTAGATACGGCAGCACGGAACACATCTTTGTTATGGTCGACCATTGGGCCGAACTTGCTGGCCTCTAGCGTAGTGCCGAGGACTGACGTGCGGTATGCCACGGCAGAGAGGGCAACGATGCCCAGCCAAGCCCAACGCCTTCGAGAGGCACGGACCGCATTCCGGGCAGGAAGCACCGACGAGATGAATGGGCTGGTCTCCGAATGCGTCGCCTCCATCGAGTCAGCCACGACAGACGCCAAGCGCGCCGAGCTCTCCCATTCGCTCGCCAGCTTCTATCGTGACATCGGCTGCCTGTCGGAGTCCGAACATCACGCGAGGAAGGCGGTTGACTGGGTGAGGCGCACATGCTCGACCGCGTTGCTAGGGAACCATTTGATGTTCCTTGCGTTGCTCCTCGGAGACACGGGTAGGCCGAGCGAGGCCCTCCCCTGTGTCGAGGAGGCCCTTGGATGCTACGAAGCCGTGTACGGGAGGGAGCACCGAGAGACTCGCTACGTACTCCGCGCGTATCGAGATATCGAGCAGCAGTGCCGCGAACACCGGCCCGGAGCGAAGTAGACCGCTGGGTCAGAAGCAGCGGTGAACCCGCCAAGCTTGGCAGCATTACACTCGAGCTTCACGAGGGGTGCCCCCCAGCTGTGGCTCGTGGCGTGGCCTGGCATGCTCGGGTTCGCATCCGCCCGCGCGTGGCCCCTGTCAAAACTGGCAGGTTCCCGGCACCGGCGTCGGGAAGTAGTCATACGGGTCCACGCCGAGCTGGCCTTGTTCGGAGTCGCCCCAGCAGCGGACGCCGCCCCCGTTCATCAGTGCGCACGTATTCCACGAACCCGCCGCGAGCGCCTGGACGCCGGTCACCACGTCACTGGTCGGCGTCGAACGGTCTTCCGTTGTGCCATCGCCCAGCTGACCAGACTGATCGCTGCCCCAGCACCGAACGCCGCCGCTCGCCATCAGCGCGCAGACGTGACGCGCTCCCGCTGCAATCGCCTGGACGTCGGTGAGCACGTCATCGGTCGGCGGGGTCGAGCGGCCCTCCGTCGTACCGTCGCCCAGCTCGTCAAAGGAGTTGCTGCCCCAGCATCGAACGCCACCGTCCTGCATCAACGCGCAGGTGTGGGCAACGCCCGCCGCAATGGCCTGGGCGCCGGTGAGCACATCACTGACGGGCGGGCTCGAACGATCCTCCGTCGTGCCATCGCCGAGCTGACCCTCGCTGTTGTCGCCCCAGCACCGGACGCCACCGCTCGTCATCAGCGCGCAGTTGTGGTGCCAGCCGCCCGCGAGCGCCTGGACGCCGGTGAGCACATCGCTGGTCGGCGGGGTCAGACGATCCTCCGTCGTGCCGTCGCCGAGCTGACCATGTGCGGTGTCGCCCCAGCACCGGACACCGCCGCTGGCCATCAACGCGCAGATGTGGTCGTTGCCCCTCGCGATGGCCTCCACGCCGGTGAGCACATCGGTCGTCTGCGGGGTCAGACGGCTATCCGTCGTACCATCGCCGAGCCGCCTCGACGGCTATGAGCGGCACCGCCCTGAAGCGACGGTGCTCTATCAGACCATTGCGGCACACTGGCCTGAGTTCAAGTCGCGCATGGAGGAGCAAGGTGGGTTACCCAGATTTGTCGTGGGGGAATTCGAGCACTACTTGGACTGCGGGCTCTTGGAGCGAGGATGCCTTCCCCTCGAATGTCGCCACCGCGCGCACTCCGAGCTGGTAGCATTCTCCTGCAAGTGTCGCGGGTTCCGCCCGAGTTGCATCAGTCGTCGGATGTGCGATCTGGCGGCGGCTCTGGAGAGAGCAGTTCTGCCCGAGGTGCCTGTTCGGCACTGGATCTGCTCTCTGCCGTGGGGGCTGCGAGCCTTGACGACGTCTACGTTGCCGATGAGCAGTTCCTGAGGTACTGATCGCCGCTTCAGCGTGGTCCTCGGGCGCTCGATACCGCGCGCCTCACCAAGACTCGGTGCGCTTCTTCAGGAACCCTTCCTCTGGTATCGTGAGCCCATGGCCTTCCCACCCGGTTCTGAGCGCCCCGCAGAGGAGCCCGCCGTGCGAACCACCATCGTGGGAGGGCGCCCGCCGGGTTCGGGTACCAGGGGTGGACCGATCCCCCGCGGCATCGAGGTGCTCGTGATCAAGGCAGCCGTGGACCCGAGCTTCCGCGAGCGGTTGCTGGAGGACCCCCAGGGGGCGGCGCAGAGCATCGGGCTCGAGCTTTCGACCTTGGAGCGCGCGATGCTGCGCGCCGTGCCGTCGCAGCATCTGGCTGGGATCATCGGGAACGTGAAGGTGGCACCGCACCTGCTGCCTGCCTTTCTCGGGCGGGCCGCGGCGCTCATGCTCGCGGCGCTCACGCCGGGGCTCACCTCCGGGTGTGAATCTCACAACGACGAAGCTATTGCCACGACCTCGGCGCCGGTTACAGCGCTCACGAACGCTGCCCCCGCCACTGCAACGCTGGCGCCCACGCACCTCCCAGAGCCGGGCGTCACGGCCAACGCCAGGGTGGTGGCTCCCAGCACCGATTCCTCGCTGCCCTCGTCGACCGTGTCGCCTCCAGTGCCTGAGCAGTCTCCCACCCAGCGGGTCACGCGTGGGATCCGTCCCGATCGCCCTTCCGTTCTCCCACGGCCCGGGTCGAATCGCTGATGTCACGAGTCCCGCTGGCGAATCATGGCTGATCTGACGCTCCTCAACTTGAACATGCTCTTGATTCGCTATGGCGAAGCGGTGGAGCGAGAACTGCACGTCCCACTCGGGCCGCTCTACCTGGTTCGCGCCCTCGAGCGCGCGGGTTTCGAGGTTGATTTTCGCGACTACCAGACTTCTTCAGCGGAGGACCCGTTCGATCTCGAGGCGCTCCTGAGCTTTCTGGAACGGCCCGCGCGCGTGGTGGGGCTCTCGTGCATGGCCAACCTGCTTCCCTTCACGGTTCTCGCCGCGCGCGCGATCAAGGAGCGGTGGCCAGATCGGGTGATAGTGCTTGGCGGAGTAGGGGCGAAAGCCGTCGAGCACCTGGTGCTGGAACGCTTCCCATGGATCGACGTAATCTGTCGGGGTGAAGGCGAGCAGACCGCTCCTGAGCTACTGGCAGCTCTGCGAAGCGGATCGGACCTGGCGCCAGTCGCTGGGATCTCATATCGACGGGCAGGGGCCGTCGTTCACAATCCGGATCGGCCACGCATTATCGATCTCGACGCACTCCCACTTCCTGCATTCGAGAGCATCGAGCTCGAACGGTACGCGGGCTACGGGATGATGACGAGCCGCGGCTGTCCTTACCCCTGTACGTTCTGTTCCGTCGCGCCCGTCTGGGGTCATCAGAGCGTGAGTCGCAGCCCTGGCAGCATCGTCGACGAGATGCGGCATTTGAATCATGCGGCGGGGGTCGATCTGTTCCTGTTTCAGGACGAGTTCTTTGTCTCTAGCAAGAGCCACGTGATGGCGTTCTGTCGCGAGCTCGTGCGTTCGGGGTTGGACGTGAAATGGAAAGCGTTTGGTCGCATCAACCTGACTGATCGAGCGATGATGCAAGCCATGGCCGATGCCGGGTGTGTGGAGCTACGCTTCGGAGTCGAGTCCGGTAGTGACGAGGTGTTGCGTCGCATCAAGAAGGGGTTCACCGCGGCCGAGGTGATCGAGCTCGTTCCCCAGGCCATCCTCCTTTTTCCTCGTGTCGACCTCTTCTATGTCTGGGGTTTCCCCTTCGAAACACTGGACGACTTTGCCCAGACCCTGTTCCAAATGGTGTCGTTCCGAATGCTCGGTGCCCGGATTCTACCGAGCTTGCTTGCGCTGCTGCCCCAGACCGAGATCTATGAGGAATTTCGAGGTTCGGTCGCCGAGTTCTGTCCCCATCTCTTCCCTGAGTTCCTGTTTACGGGTCACGAGTCGTGCGTGGGTGGTGAAGTCGAGCTTCCCGGACGCTACGCGAAGTACTTCGATTTGGTGCGCGACAATCCAGACATCTTCTCTGGGTTCTTCCACCTCGACTTCGTCAACAATGTCGCTCCCAAGCTGGCATGGCTCCGTGAGCTCGGCTTCTACCCAGAAGCAGCAACGAAGCCCAGCGATGCCGATAGCTGCGGAGCCCACAGTCCTCGGGTCCAGTCCTGCGAGCTCGTGTGATGGCTTCCAGTACAGCCCTCCAACGCAGGTGGCAGTGTTGTCGCATTTCCGGTATTGAATGGCCGGAGTGCCCAGGCGGTCGGTGCCAGGGCGGTGCGGGTCCTGCCCGAGGCAGAGCCGGGCAGGACTCAGGGTGTCCGCTCGTGTCCAGAGGCCGCTCGGGGCGCGCAATGGCTGGCTTTGGCCGACTGCGCCGGGCATGATGTCGGCGTGAGCGGTGACCGCGTTCTGACGCAATCGAAGACTGGGGTTCTGGTGCCCAGGGAAGACCTCGGGCTGGACCCGAGAGTAGCTCGCATCAGCCGGGCTTGGGGCGTACGGCTGCGCGCCGGTGGACTCACCGCGGTTCTGCTCGGTGCTTCCGCGGCTCGGGCGAGTGCAGCCGAGGCTCCGCACCCCCCCGGCTCTTCATCGACTACGCGGGAATGCCAGGGTGTCCGGAGCTCGACTGGTTCAGACAGCGGATTTCGGACCGCACCAGCCGCGCGGTCTTTGGTGAGGGAGAGGCGGTTGCGGGGGATGTGACGGCTCGGATCCGCTTCGAGGACGCTGGACGTCGGGGGGTCTTGGAGCTTGACGCGGGCGGCTCGACCAACCGTGCCGTGGTGGGTCGCGACTGCACCGAGGTGAGCGATGGCATGGCGCTCATTGTCGCCATGGCCGTCGATCCACGGCGGTTCGTATCGCCGCCAACGTGCGCCGCTATCACCAACGTCGCCCGGAACAAGCGACCGACGACCTCGATGCGACAGGGCATTCGGATCCCAACCCCGAGGAGGCCCTCGAGGTGAAGCGATCGCGGGAGATGCTCGACGCCATCCTCGAGACCATTCCGCTGCCGCAGCGAACCGTCTTCGTGCTCTTCGAGCTCGAGCAACTCACCTTGAGCGAGGTGGCTCAGACGCTCGATATTCCGCGCGGAACCGTTGCTTCGCGCCTGCAAGCGGCGCGCGGCGTCTTCGCATCGGCCGTGGAGCGGATCCGAAGCCAGCAGGGGCGCCATGCGGGGGCCAGGGCTCCGAGCGCCGCGGCCCGCGTCGAGCGAGGACGAGGAGGATCGACATGAAGGAACCTCGACGACTACTGGACGTGAGCGACGACGCGCTCTCACGCGAGCTCCTGGGCGCGTGGCAGACCAGGACCCCTGGGCGAGGCGTCCTGCGGCGCACCGCTGCCGTGCTCGGGGTTGGGACTACCGCTACTGTTGCCGCAAGCGCCGCGGCGGCGACTGGCTCGGCGCTTAAGATGGAGGCAGCCGGCGGCGGTGCGAGCGCGGGCCTTGCCGGCGCGGCGGGGGTGGCCAAGGTGGCGGCAGCGACCCCCGTGACGGCCCTGCTGTTAGCCAAGTGGTGTGCGATCGGACTCTCGGGTGGGCTCGTTGCTGTCGGCTCGGTCTACGGCACGAGCGAGCTCTTGGACTCTCGAGCGGGCGCGAGAGCCGCTGGCTCTGAGCCGCGGCTGGTGGACTACCACGGGTCGAAGCGCCTCGGGCCCGCGAGAGCCGCGCCGGCCGTCGAAGAGCCTGGCTCAGATTCAGAGGAGTCGCGCCAGGGCGTGCTCGGCCCAGTCGGTGGTGACAAGATGGGCCTACGCGCCCAATCCCCCGCTGCAGACGCGCGACCGCTCGCCGGTTCTGGGCGTGAGCGTGAGCCCGAGCCATCGAGCCATGGCGCTCGAGGTGAACACGCCGTCTCGGACAGGGGGGCCGAGCCAGCGAGCCCACACGCAGCGACGCCGTCAATCGCCCGGGAAATCGCCCTCCTCGACCGAGCCCGCGGCGCACTCCATCGTGGTGCACCCGAGGAGGCGCTCCGGCTTCTGAACGACCTTGAAGCGAGCGGGCCGACGCCGACCTTCGCTCCAGAGCGCGCAACGCTCCGCGCCGAGGCGGAGCAGGACGCGACGCGGCGGGAGCCTGGCCGAGGCGAGCCGCGGTGATTCCTCGAAGTAGCGGGCGTCCACTGACGCGGCGTCTCGATGCGGCGCGCCGATCCGAGCAGCACCGCCGGAGCCTCGGTCGAGCACGGAGCCTTGTCTTCACGGATGCCCACCTCCACGGGCGGCATGCAAGACCCCCATGCTGCGTTCACGGGCAAGAGGCACGACCCGCGGCGTGTTCACGGGCGGGAGGCACGACCCGCGGCGTGTTCACGGGCGGGAGGCAGGACCCCGAGCTGCGCATTTTGCGATCTGCTGCGCAAGGGAACGACATGGTCGGAGGAGGAGGACGGCATAGACCATGTTCCGAACGAGCCTCATAGCGAGTTGTCTTGTCATTCCTTGCTTCTGCATCGCGTGTGGCAGTACGGATCATGCAATCGGCGACGTGCGGGCTGGCGGAGGGGAAGCGAACGGCGAGGCCGGGGGATCTGCGGGGGAAGGGAATAGCGGCCCAGGGCGCTCTGACGCTGCCGGCGCTCCGGCGGACGACGGCAATGGCGGGGCCACGAGCATTACGGGAAGAGCGGGGGCCTCGAATCATGCGGGGGCTGGCAACCGTGAGGAGGGCACGGGCGGCGTCGAAGCGGGCGGCGTCGAGGCGGGCGGCGTTGAAGACGGCACGGGAGGCACGACGGGCAGTGGTGTGGCTGGCGCGGCGGGTGCCACACCAGCAGGGGGCAGCGCAGGTGAGGCCGGTCATGGACCGCTCGGGGGCGCCGCAGGGGCAGCTGGTACCCCAAACCTCGGGCCTCCCGGCGCGGAGCGATGGTGGGTTCTCGAAGTCACGCCGGAGTACGAAGACTACGCGGGTATCGAAACGCCCGCAGCTTGGCTGATCACCGCGGATGTGCGGGAAGTGGATGGCGCGGTCGAAGCGTGGTTTGCCGGCTCGGGGCGGCGGGCGAGGAGTGGGGACGTCGTTCGCGATACCCAGGGCAGCGCCCAGGTTTCGGGTTCGTTCGTCGGCGAAACCTACACCTTCGACTCGTTGCACCTCAAGAACACCGACCAGACCGACTTCGAGGGGCTCGTGCTCAGTGTGGCCGACGATGGGTCGATCAACGGGAGGGTCGCTGGTAGTTGGGAGCTCATTCAAGGCGACGAACGATTCTACTCCGCGTTCACGGCGGCGATCGCGGGCAGCGCAGACGACGAGGCGCCGGGCGGAAGGGCGATTGACATCAGTGGCCCCATCCTCCCGTTCCAGCCGATCGAAGCCGTCTTCAGCGAACCCATCCAGGTTCCCGAGAGCGCAAGCCTCACGGCGACCACAGAGGGCGGCGCCCTGCCCTTGGAGGTGACGTTCCTCGATGACGAACGCGCGGGATTCGTGACTGGGGTGGTGGTCTCGACGCCTGGGTGGTGGCCAACCGATGCGCAGGTGGAGCTTCGGATCGACGGGATCACGGACGCAGCGGGCAACGTCGGTTCGGCCGAGCTCGGAACGGCAACCATCACCGCGACGCCCGACAGCGCGGAAAACCCCGACTTCGAGGCGGGCCTCGATGGCTGGCTTCCGGATCCGGGGACGGGTCACATCGTGGAGACAACCCAGTGGCATTCTACCGACGTCAGCGCCGAGGGTGATCCGACCGTGACCATCCTCGCCCCGCAGGGGAGCACCATGGCCTACGTCTCTGGTGGTATCCGCTTGGTGGGCTGGTTCATCCCACCGCTTGGCGCGACCGAGCTATGCCTGACAGTGGGCGTGCTTGAGTGCGACGTTGATGGCGGCGGCCTCGACATCGACCTCATCCAACCCGAACTGGTCACCAACAGACATTTCGGCCACGACGACCTCCAACCGTTCGCCTATCCCGAATACACTTGGTCCGGGTTCCACGAGCTGTGCATGGGCTTGCCCGAGGGAGAGCCGAGCGCGTTCTGGATGGTGATCACGCCCACGGGCCGCAGGCCCCCGGTCTTCTTCAACGATCTGCTCGTGGACGATGTGTTCTTCGTTGTGCCTTGAGCGCGTAGGTGGATCGAGCCGACAGAGCCCGGCCGTCGAGCGCGCGTATGCGATGACGGCCGGTCCACCCTGCAAGGCGTGAGCCGACACGAGTGCGCTGCGTTCGGGCCGCCTGTGATGTCTCCCGATACGCTCCGCAGCCGAATAAGAAGATGACTCGCAGTGGTCGTAGACGTTCCCGATTAGAGCGCACACACCCGCGTAGCCGGGCACCGTCGCCTGACGGTGCCGCTCCCGCCTGTGCAACCGCCGCTGGTGCCGCTCCCGCTCCCGCCTGTGCAACCGCCGCCGGTGCCGTTCCCGCTCAACCTCAGCGGCTGCCCGGAAGAGCGTGGTGGCAGTCCGCAATCAGTAGGAAGCGAGTTCGACGAAGGCCTGATCACGCATCACGACGTAGGGATGCGTCGCAAACTGGAGGCGTCCACGACCGTCATGCTCGACCACCTCCAGACTGCCAAGCTCGAACCCAAGTGGTCCGATCCGGCGATACTGGGCCTGGATCTCGATATCACCCGCGCGCAAGGGGTTCGAGAGCCTGAGGAGCTCGGGCCCAAATGCGATCGAATCGGTGACCAACTGCCCCACGCCCGTGACCACAGGGCGCGCAGCATAGGCGTGGTCGCCGCGCGAGGAATAGGCATGCAGATCGACGTCCACGTCGGACTCCCAAACCAGGAAGGACCGAGTCGATGGCTCCGTCGCAATCGCGCCGCCGAGCGCAATACTGCGCCTCTCGATTGCGGACCGCTTCGAGGGTTCCGCTGCTGCCCATGCCGCTGCGATGAGGCCGAGGTCCTCCGCAAGAACCCGAGTCATCCCGCTCCGAGGCCCAGCCTGTGCACGTCCCAGCCCACGCTCGGTGACCGCGAAGGCTTCGCGATATCGTCCCTGCTTTACCAGTGCCAGGGCAAGAAGATGGTAGCCACTCGTTCGTGCAGGATGCACCCCGAGCAACCTGCGGTACGTATCCACAACGAGGGCCAGTGCTGAAGGAGTGCCAATACGCTCGAGGCGGATCCCAGCATAGCGATGCAAGTCCGGTCTGCTCGAGTAGAGGTCCATGAGCGCGCCGTAGGCCCTTTCGGCGAGTTCGGTGTCGCCCTCGGCCTCGGCGACTTCGCCAAGGGCTATCCACGCGAGCGGTGCCCGAGGAGCCTCCGCAAGCCACGAGTTGACCTCGCCTTCGGCTTGCACCTGGAGCCCAGCGCGCAGGGCGGTCATGATCTGCCCGAAGCGTCCGCGGTACGCTTCCGTTGCCCTGGGCCACTCGGGGTGCTGCTGCTCGGGCCCGAGCGCTGGAATGGGTCGAGCTAGGTCGACGCGGGGTTCGGCGTCGTTCGCGAACTCTTCCCGGTCGACAGTGTCTGGAGTGAGCACCAAGGGGTAGACGACCGTCACGAGATAGCCCCCCGGAGGCTCCGGAAACCGAAGCTCCCAGAACTGCCGCACGATGCAGCGCCGCACCTCGTCATCGGGCAGCGTGCTTCCGGAATCGAAAGCTTCCGCGAGCTGACCGTCTCCTCGAATCTGGAAGCGGATATTGACGCGCCCCTCGAGGCGAGGATTGTGCAGTAGTCCCTCCCGATAGCAACCGCGAAACCTCCCCCAGTTGGCCCGAATGATACGGCGAATGCTCTCAGGAGGAAGTCGCCCGATCACCCACGAGTCGAACTGCGACCAGTCCGCGTCGGTCGCACGCTCGCTGTCCGATAGGTATCCGCTCTGCGAGGTACCCTGGGCTGACCTCGAGCGCCGCTGCCCCGGCTGCCCTGCGGTGCCCACCTCCGTGGAATCGCCTTCAGCGCTTTCCGGTGGCTGCTCACTTTCGGCGACGCCGCCTTCGACGCTTTCCGCTGGCTGCTCATTTCCCGCGCTGCCGTCTTCGGCGCTTTCCGCTGGCTCCACGACCGCTTCCGCGCTGAAAGGCAGGCCATCCCGCTCCGTGTCGTTCCAGACCAGGTCCGAGTCGCGCGGCGCTCCAGGCAAGCCATAGCGGAACCAAGGGCCCATCTCGACCTCACCGCAGCGAAAGGTGAGGTGGATCGGAACCCTTGCTGCGCGCGCCGCGGCATAGGGGTTGTCTCGATGCTGAGTGACGACACGGTGATCCGATAGGCTGAAGATCGGCTCGAGCTGCTGACCTGTGAATCCAAACCGCTCATAGTCCGAGAGCAACTCAAGGCCCACGATGGTCGTCAGCGGCCCGAGTAGCCGATGGGCGAGCGACAGCTCGAGAATGGCGGTTTGCCGCTCGGGAGTAGTCGGCAGGCGTGTCAGTTCTTGCACCTTTGCGCCCGCGATCGCATGGTCCACCAGGATCTGCTCCCCGCTCTGAACGATTGGCTTCTCGACGCGAGAACCTCCGAGCGCGACATGCAGCGGGCGGTCCGCTGCGAGCTCGGCATAGACCGTCACTTCCTCCCCGCCGCGCACCCCGACGAGCCGTCGCGGGAATCGCCAGGTCGCCCCGGGAACAGCGACGTCGATGCGTTGGTGAGCGGGGCGCTCGAGGGCCGCCAGGAGTGTCGAACCATCGCCCCGCTCGTCGACGATGGTACCGGGAAGCGGAAGGCCGGCCGTCACCATCGAGCGCAGGAGGGAGTCATCCTTCGGTCTCATGCTCGTGACCACGTCGAAGCGGCGGACCCCGAGCCTTCCAAGCCGCGCGACCGCGCTCGTCAATTGCTGCCGTTCGGTGGCGCCGGTCGTCACGTCGCCACCGGTGGCGAGGACGACGCGCTCGAAGCGTCGACTGACCCCGCTTTCCGCAAGAAACCGGAGGGCGGCCCCGAGATCCGTGGCGCCGAGCGCGCCCCGCGCCCGCAGGGTCGCGAAACCGGCACTCAGATGGTCCTTGGCCTGCCCTTCTGCCAGCAGCCGCGCCGTTTGATCGAAGACGGCAAGGCCAACGGGCGCACTGGGTCGCTCCTTCGCGAGTTCGGCGACCAAGTCCTCGAGCCGACGCACTGTCTCGCGAAGACGAAGCCGCTCGGATGCGCTCGTGTCCACGAGCAAAAGAGTACTCGCGAGGCGATTTCTGCCGCGAAGCTCCGGGACCACGACCCTCGCCACCGAAGCGGAGCCACTCCGCAGCGCGCGACTCTCCGGCCGCGGCAAGATCGTGATCTCCGACGGCGGCAGCGAATCGGCGAGCTTCAGACTCCGCAGCACCTCGCCGCTGGCGGAATCCCTCACGTCGACATCGAGGGTTCGAAGCGGCGCCAGCCCATGAAGCAGAGCCAGAACGGTCGCTGGTGAGTGCACCTCCTGCACGTAGGCGACGAGCAGCTCCTGCACTGCGTCGGCGCAGCGGATCACGCGCGTCGAAAACCCTTCTGATACCCGAGCTGCTTGCAGGGCGCTCTCGGGCGGCGCATGCAGGCGGTCCTTGTAGACTGACTCGCCTTGGTGCCTCTCGACAACCTCGGCCTCGTCCCAGCGGTCACCGCAGCGGGTAGCAAAGCGAGTGACGGCGGCCCCGGCGGGCAGAGCCATGTCGAAGCGCGCAAGCGGGTGCGAGTGCCAGGGATTGTCGAAGGCCAAGCGCAGCTCCGTGACCGCGAGTGGCCCTTCCACGAGCGACTCCACCGCTACCGAGAGTAGCTTCAACCCTTCCCCTTCTGGCGTGCTGAGCCTGGTGCTCGGCTCGATTGTCTCGGGCTCGGAGGTGCCAGTTCTCTGACCGAGTTGCGATGCGCGCCCCGTGGATGAGCCGCCGGGATCCCCCCCATCGATCTCGGGAAGCATGAAATTGCGGAGCTGCGCCAGGATGCGTGTCGCCCCACTTCCGCACGCCCTAGCGAGGGGAACGAACGAACTTACGCCGAAGACGCAAGCCAACGCGAGCCAGAGCGTCGACATCGACCTGACGCACGACGCGACGCGGTGGCGAGCTGCTTCACCTGGATGCTCCAAGAATCTCCTCCCACTGGCTGCCGAAAGCCCGGTGTGACCGGTGGGGACTGACAGCTCTCAGCCGGCAAGGTTCCGCAGGGCTTCCAAGAAACCGCATTCCTTGTACCGGCACGGCGTTCACATGACAGCAAACACCGGACGGTCAGCTTGGAAGTATCCGTTCACGCCTTGCTTGGAGGACCGGCCGCGATCCGCCCCGCGCGAAGGGGCCACGGCGCGGGGTCCCACTCGGGCAATGCCCGAGTGGGGGGCGCCCGGGGAGTTGCGGCTGCGCTCCGGTGCTCTCGTACCGACGTACGCTCCGCTCCGGTGCTCGCTGCGCCTTCCGCGCAAGGCGGCTTGCGGCCGGGGCTTTCTGGGGCCGTGAACGCATACCCGGACTCATCGAAGACGCTTCGAACATGGGAGGAGCTCTTGGTGGAGAACCTCCTGCTCACCCAGCAGCTGCTCGTGGCTTCTCGTCAGGTCAAGCAACCGAAGTTGCGGCCCTGGGAGAGGTGCCCCTTGGTGGTCTTGGAGAGCAGGTTTGGCCATTGGCGCGAGGCCACTCTGCTCGCACGGACACTGTTCCCCGCTGGCACCGAGAGGGATTTCGTCTGCTGTGGAGACGGAAGTCGAGATGGCGTCACCGACGGATGACGAAGGGAGCCAGCACAGGCATCTTGCCGGACCGGCATCATCGTGGCTGCAGTGCTTCGACCAGGCTAGAACCTAGCGTTTGGACCAGCGCCGGCCGAACCCTGTGAGCTCGAACGATCAGAACTGGCTGAAGAACTCCCAGACCATCTGACTCTGCCAGCCCCCATCCGGGTACGCGGTGTGCCCACCCGTGAAGGAACAGAACTTCACCGGGTACCCGTCGGGGCATCCGGTGACGTCCGTGCAGACGTGACCGTTATTCGCCCGCTCGGGTGTCGTCCAACCGGTGCAACCGTTGGCGTTGGCGTAACTCTCGGCCATTCCCACACCACCACCGTTGATGTTCACCTGACACCCGCTGCTGCCACCGTCGTAGCAGAGCACGTTGTCGCCGGTCCCGTGGGAGCCGTAGTAGGCGACGGGGTGACTGGGAGTACAGTTGCCGCTCATTGGGGCTCCGGCGTAGACGGCGATGGCGC
This sequence comes from uncultured Polyangiaceae bacterium, assembly GCA_964424695.1. Lineage (GTDB taxonomy): Bacteria > Myxococcota_A > Polyangia > Polyangiales > Polyangiaceae > JAEWRL01. Next base: position 10,903 of record CAYRKE010000110.1, on the reverse strand, counting down.
GGACGTACCCGCTGTCGCTCAGCGGCCGGTTACAAGCGTTGGCGAAGGACATGCTCCCGCCGTAGCTCCAGCCATTGGCGAAGAGCCGATTGGTGTCCACGCAGAAGTTCTGCATGATCTCTTCCACGACCGCATCACCGAGCGCCACGTCCTCACCACTGCTGTTGGGCCAGCCGCAGCCCCTGTCACCACTTCCCGTCCCCGAGCAGGGCGAGCCGTCCTTCTGGCCATTGGGAGCCACGAAGATGGTGCCGTTGTCGGACAGGGGCTTCAGGCCATAGTAGTTGTCGTTGTACATCTGCTTGTCGTTGCCGTCCAGCTGGTGCCAGGCAATGACGAGTTTGTACGCGTGGCTGCTGTCGTAGTTGTCCGGCACGCTCAGGATGTACCGACGCTGCATGCCCGCAGCCGTGATGGAGATGGGGTTGCCGTTGTTGTATTGGCTGCTCGGGATGCCGGGTTCCGTGTCACAGCCGGCGCTTCGCCCGTCCTCACCGGATCCACCCGTGCCGGCACCGGCATCACCACCACCCTGGCCCTCGCCAGCGCTGGCTCCACCGGACTCGTTTCCCCCGTCGGAGGAACCACCATTGTCAGCGCCTCCCCCGGTTACGCCACCCATCCCGTCGCCACCATTCCCCCCTCCGCCGGTTTCTCCTCCGCCGGTGCCCACTCCGCCGGTGCCCGTTCCACCGGTGCCCGTTCCGCCGGTTCCCACTCCGCCGGTGCTCGTTCCGCCGGTGCCCACTCCGCCGGTGCTCGTTCCGCCGGTGCTCGTTCCGCCGGTGCCCAGCCCGCCGGTCCCCAGCCCGCCGGTGCCTACTCCGCCGGTCCCCAGCCCGCCGGTGCCCACTCCGCCGGTGCCCGTTCCACCGGTGCCCGTTCCACCGATGTTGGCGTGGCCGCCGAAACCCGAGCCCCCCGAACCAGGGAGGCCCCCAATGCCGGGGGTGCCACCAGCGCTCATCCCTCCAGTGGTCGGGCTCAACCCTCCAGACCCACTGCTACCTCCCGAGTTACCGACTGCATTCCCTGAGGCGCCGCCGGTTTGCTGAGTCGGTCCACTATCTTCGGAGTCTGAGCAGGCGAGGGCCACCAAGGCAATGCCCAGCGTCAGCCCGAATCGGCGATTATTACAGGGGGTGCACAGTGAAGCAATTCGGATGCTCATGGTTCGGTTCCGTTCGAATGCGAGCTAGTGACTTTTCGTCACATCAGGAGATTCAGACCCAAGGATGAATCTGACTCGAAACTTTGTACCATGGGAGTGCAAGATCCGTCACCCCCCTGAGAAGGCTCCCAATATGCTCCGCAGCAGAATGATTGAAGAAATCGCGAAACACGAGGGGTTGCGATTCCACCAGAAGTCGGCGAGATCGGGTGAGTGTCACTCGATGTCCTGAAGGCCAAGGCGCGAATGGCCGCGTGCAGACTCGCAGCGCGGGCGAAGAGGACAGTGACGGAAGCCATGCGGCCACTGCCGCTGGTCTGCGGTTGCGGCTCATCGAGGACGCCTTGCGCTCAAGGGAGGAGCTCTCGGCGGAGAAACCCCTCCTCCGCCAGCAGCTGGTCGTGGCTTCTCGTAAGGTCAAGCGGCCCAGGTTGCGTCCTTTGGAGAGGGGCGCGTTCGTGCTCTTGGCCAGCAAGCTGCGCCACTGGCGCGAGGAGACTCTGCTTGTAAACCGGACACTGTTCTTCTCATCCTAGGGGAGGCGCACCTTCGCGCGGTTCCCACCGAGTGTGTCACCCATTTCAATTCCCAGCGTCCGCATCAAGGCATCGAACAGCGGATCCCTCAAGCCAAGCGAGTACAGCCCTCCAACTCAACTGGAAATGCTGTCGCATTTCCGGTATTGAATGGCCTTCATTATCACTACCAGAGAGTAGCGTGACCCTCTGGATGCGTGAGGGAGCAAGCACAGGCTTGAGGCGTTGTCGCAAGTTGCGGGACAATGCGGGTACGTGATGATGGGTCGTAGTGCATCGAAGTTCTGGCTGTGTGCGTGGTTTGTAGGTCATGGGACCGTGGCATGCGACGGCGACGAGACCCCTGCCGCCGAGCCGATGTTTGGCGCGCCTGCAGCGACTACCCCAACGGACATCGGCCATGTCGGTGACGGCGCACTCGATGCCCAGCTCGAAGCGATTCGCGGCAAGTACCGCCTACCAGCGCTGATTGGGGTCTCGTTTGGACCGGATGACGTTCACGAGGTTGGCGTTACTGGACAACGCTCTCTCGGCCACGCTGAACTCGCGACCGTTGATGATTCGTGGCACATCGGTTCGCTGACCAAGTCCATGACGGCCGTATTGGCGGCGATGTTGGTCGAACGCGGTCGCATCGGGTGGACGACCACGATCGCCGAGGCGTTTCCCGAGCTCAGCGCCAGCGCACTCGAGGTGTACGGTTCCATTCGCCTGGAGGAACTGCTCACACACACCGGCACGATTACGGGGAATCGGCTAGCTGCGCCGTCATGGGCGTCGTTGCGCGACAGTAAGAACGACATTCGTGCTCAACGGCGACAGCTAGTCGCCGAGTACCTGGCTCTGCCGCCGGAAACGGAGCGCGGCAATTTTCTGTATTCCAGCGCCGGTTATGTCGTAGCTGCTGCCATGTTGGAGGCGGCAGCCAACGCGAGCTGGGAAGTGTTGATGCAGCAGCTGCTGTTCGAGCCGCTTGGGCTCACGAGCACCGGGTTTGGTGCGCCCGGTAGTGCGGATCACTGTGACCAACCCTGGGGTCATGTCCGACGCGAGGGAGGATTTCTTTCGGTGCCGCCCGGTCCCAATGCCGACGATCCGCTCGCGATGGGGCCCGCTGGAACAGTCCACGCACCCGTCGCAGATCTGATCCGCTACTTTCGTCTGCACCTCGAGCCAGCTCGATTCGGCGCCGCACTGCTGAGTGCCGAGTCACTGTCGAGGCTGTACACCCCAGCACCGGGAACGAGCTCCGCCAGTGGTTGGGGAGTGCCAAAGGTTGGCGAACTGACCCATGCGGGCTCGAACAACGCCTGGTATGCTTATGTGTACCTCGATCAGAACCGAAAGATCGGCGCTTTCACCTGCACGAACGCGGGGGGTAGTGAAGCCGATGCGGCGACATTCGCGGCGCTCCAGGTGTTGCTCGATCGCGCACGTGACGTGCTCTGATGGGCCGCAGCGGAGGGGCTCGGGGGGCGGAAGGGCCTGCAACTCTACCAGAAGTTGGCGAGGTCTGGTGAGTGTCACTCGATGTCCTGAAGGCGGAGTCAGTACAGGCGTGACCGACGGATGAGGAAGGGAGCCAGCACAGGAGAACCTCCTGCTCCGCCAGTAGCTGCTCGTGGCTTCTCGTCAGGGCTTCTCGTCAGGGCTTCTCGTCAGGGCTTCTCGTCAGGGCTTCTCGTCAGGTCAAGCAACCGAAGTTGCGGCCCTGGGAGAGGGGCCTCTTGGTGGTCTCTGCGAGCAGGCTTGGCCATTGGCGCGAGGTCACTCCAATGTCGAACTCTGGTGTCCCGTCAGGTCAGGACCGAAAGGGCCGACTCCGTTCTAGCGCACGGCTTCGACGCGCATGTCACGGCCCGGATAGTGCGTTTCGGTTCGGTGTGAGACACGCACCTGCGAGAATCCCATGTCGCGGAGCTCCCGCCGGATCTCGCTGGCAGTCCACAGGTAGCGATGAGTCTCGAAGTCGAGGCGATCCCACTGATTGCCATAGAACTGCGCCCGCGCGACTCGCCGTTTCTTCGGGAGCGGGTGGAACAGCCACAGCACACAGCGCCAGAAATCCGGCATTTCGACCACCATCTTGCCTCCTGGACGCAGCGCTTTGCGCCAACTATCGAACATCTCGAGCGCCACCCACCGGGTGAAGTGCTCCACCGTGTGGGAGCAGAAGATCTCGTCCACCGTCTCGTCAGGGATGTCCAGCCGGCGAATGTCGGCGAACACATCGGCTATACAGCCACTCCTCGACGTGTCGTTCTGCCCCTCGACAGCTGGATGAAGGTCGACGTTCACGAAGTCCTTCCAGCGCACACCGCCGCAGCCCAGATGGAGCTTCACGGGCCCTTGTATGTGGGTTCGGATGTACTGCTCGAGTGCGCTCGACATGATGAGAACCTACTTTCCTGCGGACTTCGCGTGAGAAGTGCGTCCCAATCGCCGAATCAGCCAGGCGCAGAGTAGGCCCGCCGGCAGTGCCACGACCACGACGCGTTGCCACGGCAGGAGCGCAGCGTGACGTGTCGCGAACGTGCCTACCACCAGAGCTGGAGTCAGCACGGCCGCGGCCTTGAACCCTGGCAGCACGTAGCGCGCCCACTCCGTGAACGACACCTGGACGTGTTGCTTGGCAATAGTGAACAGGACGGTGAACACGATTGGGTACGCGCAAACCCAAGCGATGCAAACGGAGAGCTCGGCCAGCTGATCGCCGGTAAGGAAAATCAGCGACGGCATCAAGATGCCGAGGACGAGCAGCGTGCCTATCGCATCACCAGCGCCGAGCCTCGGCAAGCTCGACGCAAAGAACAGGTTGTTGAAGAGGCGCGTCACGGCGCGCATCACCGCTGCGGCGCTCAACCAAGGAATGAGCGGAAGCGCCCGTTCCCAACGCCCAGAAGACACGGTGTGCAGCAGGTCGTCAGCGCAGAACACCACGACGAGGCTGACCGGGACCACGAAGTTTACCATGTCGGCGCTGGCCTCGTAGAAGATGGCGCGAAGCTTGTCGCGCGCATCCCCGAGCTTCACCATCACCGGGTACGTGACCCGGTAGATGGGTTGGGCAATTGCTTCCGCCGGCATCATCGCGATGTCGAAGGCGATACGATAGGCTCCCAGCACGTCCATCCCAAAGAACCGACCGATCAGCAGATAGTCGAGGTTCTTGTAGGTTTCGGTAGCGACGTTCGAGAGCGAGGCCCATAGCCCGAACCGCAAAGACGGAACGAGCTCGGAGACGCGGAAACGCAGCTTTGGCCGGAAGCCCGAGAACAAGAAAGCCATTGCGAAGAACGCAAAGCCGCGCACGACGTGAGCAAGCACCAGTGCCCAGGCTCCGAGTCCGGCGAGCACCCCAGCGATCTTTGCCACTGCCTCGATGAGCACTGGCAGCACCTGGGTGAAGCTGGTCCGGTGGAAGTGCAGGGCGCGCAGCATCATCTGCTGCGGCACTTGGCCGGCGCAGAGCGGCAGGAGCTTGAGGCCAAACACGGCAACGAGCAGCGCCAGCTCAGGGTGACCATAGGCGCCCGCAATGAGCGGCGACAGCGCGGCGAGTAGGCCGGCGCTGAGAGCTCCAAACCCCGTACAGAACCAGAACAAGGTCGAGGCGCGGTCGCGCTCGAGGTTCCTGTCGGCCACCATGGCGACGGGCACGCCAAGGCAACTGAGGGCTTCGACCACGGCCCCCACGGCGCCAGCGATCGACGCGATGCCGAGCTCCGAGCTGGCGAGGTAGCGCAGGATGACGATCGAGGAAACGACGTCTACGCCACGCGTGAGGAGAGTAGCTCCACCTGTCCAGGCCAGGCCCCTTCGGGCCTGCGAGCGAGCGTCGCTCATGGGCGCGCTCGCTCTGGCTCTGGTTCGTGCGCCGCATCGAACGCACGCACAACCGGGGCGCAGAGCGTCGCGAAGACCGTTGTCCCATCGTCTCGCAGAACCCGACGAGAGTCGAAGGCGTCCAAGGCCGTTACGGAGGCATACCAATGAACGAGGTACGTCTGTTCGCTCGCGACACGAGCCGCCGCTTCGCGGGCGTCGCTCCTCGCACGGAAGTACTGGCGCGAAATCACAGGCCCGAGTGGGAAGAATGCGGCGGGGGGCAACAGCGTCACCTCGGGCCCCTGGTAGTCGGTTAGCGCCCGCTGAAGCACGTGTGTGCCCAGGCGGTGCGGGATCTGCCATTCCTCCGCTGGGACTTCGGCTGTCCGTTGGAGTAGATAGCCGAAAAAGGGGTGCCGCGGGGCACCGCCAAGAATTGCACCGTTGACGGCGCGGTGGAGCAGCGGCTGAAGGCGCTCGAAGAGCTGCTCGCCGCGCGGAGCCTGCGCCAGCAGAGCGCGCATCCTCCCGAGCAAGGGTCCTCCGAGTAGGCGGTAGGCGCTGATGCCGCGCACCTTGGTATCTGGCCAGATCACATGCTCCAACCCGAGGACACAAGGAGAGGCGAGCAGCGGCGATAGATCCCGAAGCACCAAGACATCCGTGTCGAGATAGATGCCTCCCTCGAGGTGACAGATCGCGGCGCGCGCGAGGTTCGAACGGCTGACGTGCGAACGCACCCGCACGTAGATATCGCGCAGGCGCTTCACATCGAACGCACCATTCGCTTCTTCGGGGAAGAGCACCTCCGGCCGCATCGTTCGGGCTTCGAAGCGAGGATGGGATAGCAGCGCGTCGAACTCGGGTCTGCCGCTGAGCGGGTCAGCGTGCCAGAGAACCGCCCGAAACGCCTGACAGCGCTGGAGGACCGACTCGATGGCGACTCGGTTCATGAACGGGAACCGGTTCCCGTACCAGACGAAGTGAGCGACGGCGTTCACAAATCACCTTCTCTAGTCGCTTCCACTCCGGGTTCAAGCGCGGTTCGGAATGCGCGAGCCACGGCTCCCCATCCGTTCTGCCACGGCACCAACACCTCGTCGGTCGCAGAGCCTGACAGGGACCCTACGCGAGCCGCTGTTCCAACTGCTCGGCGAGCGTGTGCAGCACGGATTCCGTGCACTTCCTGAACTCGTGCGGTGCGCGACGCGGACACAGCCACGAGCTGGTCCACTAGCTGGGCCAACGCGCCTCCGCCCTCGCGTGTCAGAGCCACCGTCACCAGGCCAAGCGCACGGGCCACCTTTGCCGCCTTGAGGACGTTGGGTGAGTTGCCGCTCTTGGAGATGCCGATGATGGAGATTGCCAGGAAGCCCGAATGCTTCGACCTGCCGGGAGAAGACGTCTTTGTAGCGGTAATCGTTGCTGAGCGCTGTCACCGTCGGACCATTCGTGGTGAGGGCGATTGCAGGCCAGCCCGGCGTTCCCCATTCGCGGCATGACCAGCCACCAGGCTTTGACTCCCTGGCTCCGGAAAGCGAGCAGCTGTGAGCGCGTCGCTCAACGTGTCAAAGGCCGGAAGCGCTACCCCCCTGTCTTGGTCGAACTCCGCCTCGGTGTTGAACCCCTTGGCCGTGCGCGTCAGCCAAGCACGCACTCCTGCGGCGCTTGCTGCCTCGAGGTCGCGGAGCGCGACGCCTACCATCAGCACCCCATCGGGGTGGCCTGCTGTTCGGTCAATGTCGCGTGAACCAACCCTGGTCTGGACTTGCGGCACGAGCAGCCCTCTGTGGTTGTGCATTCGGGGTCCGGCGCTGCGGCGGTCATCAGACCACGCCCGATACCGCCGCGACTTCCTCGCGGGGCTGTTGCGTGGACTCGGTGGTCCTCTTCGACGAGGACGCGTCAGCGCGCCAGATGTGGACATCATCCTCGATGTCTTGGTGAAGGGGAGCCGACAACCGAGTCGCTCCGGTGGCGGTCCGAACGCCATCGAAATCTCAAGGCCGCCCGGGGTTTCCGCGAAGGCTTCGCGTCTGGACGGTGGATTCAGACTGCCGAGCTGCCTGGCATCGCAGGCTGCATATTGACAGCCCAGAGCCTTGCGGGTGATGCAGGGGAGTCGCAAGCAAAGGAAAGTTGGCGCATGAGAGTTCTCTTCGACTTGGTGGCCACGCAGCCGCACCCCCGCTACAGCTTTCATGGCGGTGGATCCTATGGCGAGTCGCTGTTTAGGGCTCTGGTCGCGCGGACGGGAGGCAAAGGGATCTATGCGCAATACGATTCATCCTTGTACCTGAACCCCGCCATGAAGGAGCTTTGTGCATCCAGCAAGATCGAATTGCTGTGCGTGCGGGCTTCGGATCTCGAAACCGTCGTGCGGGAAAGGCGCATTGACGTTGTGTTCTTGCCGCTTCCTTATAACTATTCTGCCCAAGTTCTGGAGCGTTGTGGCTGCCGTTTTGTCGGAACCTTTCATGGGCTGCGGGCACTTGAGAAATACTCCGATACGACCAAAGCGTGTTATTCCCATAACCGACTTGCTGGATGGTTTCGCCAGGCGCAGGAACGATTGAACAGGGCGAATCGTATCTCCAAGACGAAACGGAACTACTGGGATCTGCTCTCTTGGCAGAATTTTGACGTCGTTACGGTCAGTCAGCATAGCAAGTACTCGATCTTGTCCTTCTTCCCTTCCATGCAGTCACATCGCGTCCACGTCTTCTATCCGCCACCCATCGAGGAGACCATTGGAGTGCGAGATCCCGGTGGCTCCATCAGGGGCGGCAAGTACTTCCTAATCACGAGTGGCAATCGTTGGGAAAAGAATGCCGTGCGGGCCGTGCGGGCCTTTGATGGTCTACTGGAGCAGGTTCCTGTGCCTGATATGGATATGGTTATTGCCGGGGCGCCTGATGCGGATTATCTGCTGCGGGGGGTTCGTAATAAGAGCCGGTTTCATCTGTTGGGATATGTGGATAGAAAGTATTTGGTTTGGTTGCATCAGAATGCCTACGCATACGTCTATCCTTCCTTGAATGAAGGCTTTGGGCTTCCTCCGCTGGAGTCCATGCGTCATGGGGTTCCGGTTATGGCATCGGCTGTGGCGGCCATCCCGGAAGTGTGTGGCGATGGCGCCTTGTTGTTTAATCCCTATGATTTGGGCGAGATCAAGAACCGGTTCCTTATGCTATTGGACGCACAGCAACATGCCTTTTATGGTGTCAAGGCTCGGCAGCGATATGAGTTCATTCGTGCGAGGCAGGAGGCGGATCTTGGGGGGCTTCTTGATTTCCTTCTCGCTGGGGACTAGACGCGGAAACCGAGAAATGCAAGGGCTTGCGATTCTACCAGGAGTTACCGAGATCGGGTGAGTGTCACTCGATGTCCTGAAGGCCAAAGCGCGAGCTGTCGCTGGCATACTCGCAGCGTGGGCGAAGAGGACCGTGACGGGTGCCCTGCGGCCACTGCCGCTGGTCTCCGGCCTCATCGAAGACGCCTTCCGAACACGCGAGGAGCTCAACACAAAGTGGAGTGACCCAGTGGTTGACAGAGGCCCTCGAAGAGACGCCTTCGGGGGTTTCGTCGGTCGTGGTCGGAGAACCTGGGGTGGAGGTGCTCTGGGCAGGGCACGCTCTCGGGCCGCCACCCTCCCACGTCTGGCACAAATCCGTGGGATCTGGACAACACGCTCCGATCCGGCTTACCAGAGCATCAGAGCGCCCACGATCCCCGCGACCAGCACGACGAACAGAACCAGACGCGGCACCACGATCCCTCGCCAGATGTGAGCGATGGTTCGCGGAGCAACCTTCTCGACGTTGAGGGCGCCGAGGACCATGCCGCGTTCGAATTGCATGATGGCCCTGCGGAGGAGGCGCAAGCGCGCAGCGTTGTCGCGGAGGAGCTCGTAGGCGTGGATGCGATAGACGGCGGCCGTAACGCTGAGCTCGTCGATCCAGAAGGGCACCTCTTCACCCTCACGCCCGACCAGATCGAGAATGCCCGTGGTGTCATCGTTGCGGGCATAGATCGTGGTGAACGCCAGGCGTTGCTCGCCGTCGACTTCGACTTCTCCGGGCTCCGCTGGGCAATGGCTGAGCCAGGCTCGCGCCGAGGCGATGTCGCCCGCCAGGGCAGCGGCACGCGAGAGGCGGCAGTGGACAACCGCGGCAAAGGGTGTTCCTCGCAGGTGCTGCAGCGCAGTCTCGAGCACGGCTCGGCGCTTGAGCCGAGCGCCGTTCTTCTTCTCGGCGTCTACCACCATGTGCGCCTCGACCGCGTGAGCGCGGCTCAGCATCATCGCCAGCCAGTAGATGCGCTGCCACTGGGTGGGGGAGAGCGCTTCTCCTTCCGCTGGCGTGGCAGCTTGCCAGGCTTCGCGCAGCCTGGGCAGGCGAACGTTCATCCAAGTGTTGAAGTTCGCATGCATGGCGTAGTCAGCGAATTCCGCGGGAGCACTGACGGTGCAGTCGAGCGCAGCACTGTGTGGGCGCTGTACCTCTGCATGCACCCAGGCGATGCGCTCGGGGCGCTTCAGCTGCGCAGCCATTTTCTCCAGAGCACCCTCGTCGATGGGGAGGCCTTCGTTGGCCTGTTTCTCTGGGACCGGTGGCGGGGAGGGCGGGGCGTAGACGTTGATGGCCTGGCAGTAGCCACATTGGAACTGCCCCTCGTTGAAGAGCAGTGTCGCCGGCGCGCCGCAGCTGCGGCATTCGAGGACGCGGAAATGTGCGTCGAAGGCATGGGCGGGCTTGGCTACCGTTCCGGTCCCTCGTGGCGTGCGCTGGGTCATCAAACGAGCATCCATGGGATCTCGGAGGACGTCAACAAGGGGACAGGTGGAGTGTGGCTGCTCGATTCCCAGAGACACGCTTGGATTCGACCCTGAGGTTCCTCGCGAGCGACAGTGCTACTGGCCGGCGCCACCACGTCCCGGTTTCTCCATGACGCGCGCCCGCGAATGACCTGGCGCACCGAACCGGGAGCAGATCTAGGCGGAGAAACCCGGAAACCGCGCTGACTCCTCGGGCAAGGTCGTCGTTGGTCACGACACGACCGAAAGCGGCACGTTCCTCCAGCAGCCAGAGTCTCGAGCATGGCGAGTCGCACGGGATCTTGTTCGTACTTCCTTGCCAAAACCAGCGGGAGGCCAGGCTCGATCGCCGACGAGTCGTGTTCGAGCGCACCAAGAATGGCGCGCAGTGCTACGGCCCGCATCTCACCTTCGGGATGACCGAGCAGCGCTGAGGCAGTCTTCCGAGCGGCCTCGAAGGGCAGCGGCGCCGTACAGGCGACGCGCTCACTCGCTCGGGTGCTCACGTGCCTTGTATGCTTCGCGCCAGTTCTTGCCGCGCGTGCAAGGCGG